>JAJPOQ010000038.1 GCA_021232515.1 Lentisphaeraceae bacterium | reverse complement strand
CTGACCGAGGCTATTTGGCACACTATTATTATATGGATACAATATTTTAAGACGAGAAAGTTAAAGCGAATTGATGAGATTGGATAAGTGATTGATAAAGGTTTAAAACACTGAATAAATTATTCAGCAAGTCTTATTTAATTCTTTTTCTTTCGGAAGAGAAAACTCATTGAGGCTTCCTGGGTTTCCAAGAATTGCCAGAACGGTTTCTTTTGTCATGCCTTTGAAGTCCAGTTTAGTGAAAATGTTATTGGCGTATTCATGGACTCCAGGAGCGGAGTATACATTTTTATCTCCATCAAACTTTACAGTTTTGCGAATCGCCTCGAGATCTGCAGTTAAGCCTTTGTAGTGTGTTTTTTCTTCAAGCATCCACAACATTGCTTGGAATTGAGTGTCAGTTGGCGCGACTTGGTGCCCACCTTCAAAAACAAAAAGCTTGACCGTTGAACCCTTTTCTTTTAGGTCATCGCTATCTGCCTTAACGTAGTTATTTGCACCTTTATCTTTATGGCCATTGATCATCGCTACACGCATAGCCGGGTAGTTTAAATCATATCTTCTTCTGAGCCATCCACCGTTGGCGTATATGCCATAGCAGTCTTTTACATAGTATGCTGCATATTGGTAAGCTCTTAATGCACCGCCAGAACTTCCGCCCATGCAAAAAGCCGATTTGTCGTATTCAATATTTGCCTGTATGTCGTCATAGAGTTCTTCGAAGCGCGGTTCAAAAGCTCTCCATTCATCTAAATCATTTACATTGCGAAATATGTCGGGGCACATGACTATCGCGCCGACTTTTTCTGCTGCACGAATGTGTCTCTTAAGAAAGCGTTGTCCTTGGCCACCAGGGTGAAATAATAAAATCAACGGTAAGTTTTTGTTAGTCTTATAAGCCGTTGGATAATAGACATAATAATTGGTCAGGTAGTTTTCACCTTCGGCAACTTTTTGTTCATATTTACCGCCAACCTCTTTTAGAAGAGCGGCCATTTCCGATTGGAGGTTTGTGAACTTTTGGAGCCAAGCTTTATCGACTGCCCCCAAGTCTTTTGAACTACAATTGATCGTTTCCCCTGAAACTTTCTTAATAACCAATAAGTCTTTGTGAACATCGTAAGATATAAGAGCTGCAGTAAACTTTTCTCCTGAAGCCAGTTCCCAATCGCGGTTATCTGTGTTTGCCAGAAGACTTATGCTTGTAAAAATCGATAGAATTATAAAAAGTGTGAATATAGTTTTCACTCATTGCCCCTTTGTTTTCGCCATTTTGAATAAACTATCATAGGTTTTTATCTTTGATAATGCCATGAACTTGTATGAGAAATATATTCTAAATATCTGCTAATTAGGCAATTGACTCTATTTTGATATACTGCTTTTCTTCGTGGTTCATTTTTTCTTGCCAATAACTAATAACTAATAACTAATGACTAAGTTATTTAGTTTCTGAATTCCGAAAACTATGTGGCGTCATTTTGAAGAATTTTTTAAATTGTGTGGAGAAGTATTGGTTGGAGTTAAAACCACATTTGTTGGAAATCTCTTGAGCAGAGAGGGCTGTCTCTTTGAGAAGTTTTGCGGCTTTCTGGATTCTTAAGTGATTTAGATAAACGAGGGGAGTTTTGTTGGTTAACTTGCGGCAATAGTGTGAGAACCGTGTTCTACCTAGTTCACAACGCAGAGCCATGCTTTCCAAAGACCAATCGACATCTAGCTGATGTTCCAGAGTATTTAGAAATAACTTAACTGTTCTGTCTGCCTGAATTAGCGAGTCATCTAGCGGTCTTTTTTCTTCCTTGAGGAAAGAGTGAATGGAGATGAGAAGTTCGTTTATACAAAGAGTGAGTCGACTTTCGTTTTGGTTTGGATCGTTGGCATCTATTAACTTCTGAAGTTTTTCAAAGCAGAGACCTATTTCCTTGTTACCTCGAATGACCGGATCTTCATTTAACTGGAAGAATCTAGTTAATTCTTTGATGTCCTTTTTGGAAAGTATGAGCCAGTCGGGCCACTTCCAGGTGCTGTGAGGTTGTCTAACGTCGACATCTATAATAATCCAAAGAAGTTTATTTTCGGTAAGGTTTGGATCCCCGAGTTTGTGCTCTTGCCAAGGCCTTGTGATGGTTAGGTCTCCGGCGCTTAATTCATATTTTTTATCTTCCACACAGAAGTCGATGGTGCCACTAGCGACATAGGCTATTTCTATGCCTTCATTTCGGTGCCAATCGAGGCCCCAGCTTTGCTTTTTACCGGCATCCCAGTATCCAAGACTGCACAATCCGGGTAGTTGTGACTTGTGTAGGCGTTGACCAGGATAGGTGCTTCTAGAGATGGCGTTCATTTTTATGTCGCCTCGGTCTGCAGCAGCAGTGAGCGGATCGCAAGTATTTGCGTGATATACTATCTGACCATCTTTGAATTTGGCTCCGGCCATTCTCAAACCTTGCTTTAGTTTTGTATCTGGAATCATTTATTATGTACCTTGGAGAAGCCTGATTGCAAGAAAAGTTTTATGGAGTTTTGGCTCTGGAATTAAAGCAGGGAATAAAAAAATATCCCACTTAAAAGCAGAAGCTTAAAAGTGGGATCAATAGTTGGACTATTAGTGGGGAATGTTTACTCGTAAACTTCTAGTTCACGTATGGCTGGACTTGGGCCGTAGGATTCGTTTATTTTCAATGACAATGTTTTGCACTTTGTCTTTGGGATTTTGATTTTGAAAATAGAGTCTTTGTACTTTGCACTGTTTACAGAGTGTACCTTTTTGCCATCGAGAATTATGTCGAAGGATTTTGGGCTGTAGTTGTTGTGACCAAAGCCATGGATGACTATTTCAGCAACTTGATAGTCTTTGTCGAAGTCAAGTTGGAGCACATACTCGCTTTTGTTGTCTTCTTCATCCCAAAAAGTATCAATGTTGCCGTCGATAGCAGCAGCATCGCCACCAGACTTACCGTCTTTTTTATGACCATCTGGACTAGATGCCTTGGCGTATCTGGCGATATTTTCTTTGCGAACTTTCATGTATGCCAGTAGGGCATTTAGCTCACTGTCACTAAGACCAGTTAAAAGACCTTTTGGCATGAGGGAGGTGTCGAGCATCTTTTGAGTTTTGATGTCTTCATTTTTAATTAAGATAACGACATTTCCAGGAAGCATAAAACGAACACCTTCTTCATCAATGCCTGTGACTCGACCAAGCATCTTTGTGCCGTCTTTTTTAGTTATCTCATGAGTTTCGTAGTCTGTCTTTATGCCATTTGACGGTTCATTGATAGCTTTAAGTATCTCAGACTTGTTAAACATGTTGCCTATGCCTTTTAGTGGTGGGCCAAGCTTGGTTATCTTGAGAGAGTCCATGTCGTGACACATAGTACAACGAGTATCGAAGATCTTTTTACCAGTCTGAGTATCGCCAGCGATAACTGGGCTCTTGATTACACTTTTATAGACAGGAGTCTTTTTCCAAGGAGTATGGATCATTCTGTAAACAGAACCTTCAGGCTGTTTGTAAGGAGTGTGTTTCTTGCCTTCGCGACCAAATTGAGTGATGTACAAGTCCCCAGCTTTGCTAAACTTGGCATCGACTATCTTCGCAAATTCGCCTGCGACAAGGTGTTGTTCAGCTTTATAAGAACCGTCTTTTTGTTTCTCGAGTTCAATTCTTAGAAGTGATCCACGGTTCCACTTGCCATCTGGTCCCCAACAAACGAGGAATAGGTTTCCTGCAGTTCCGCCAAAGTCATTTGAAAGTTCATTGAACTCCAGACCACTTGGACCGTAGCCATCTTTTATTTCTAGTAATGGAGCAGTTGTTTTACGGTTTGGAAACTTGGTAGTGTCGTGACCATAGAACTTGCCTTGTTCAGCAAAGTTAAGTTCTTCTGTCGGGTTGCCACCACTTTTATTGTCAGAGAAAAATAGATCGCCATGTTGATTGAAAGCCATGCCGTAAGCAAAGCGAGCACCAGAAGCAAATATCTCAGAATGTTTGCCGTCTGGAGAGATTTTCACAATCGCACCACGGTACTTTTTCGGGTCAGGAGCTCTTTCTCTGTTGAGGTAGTCAGTACAAAAGATGACATAGGCGTGGTCGTCAGGTCCGAACTCAATAGCAAATGTCCAGTCCCACCAATGAAGAGTCCATGGGAAGTCATTGAAGAAAATGCGACTAGAATCGGCTTTTAGGTCGCCGTCGCTATCTTTGTAAGCACGAATTTCTTGTGTTGTTCCAACGTATAGCTCACCATTTTTCCAGGCAAGACAAGTGGGGTAACGAAGCTTGTCTTGTTTTACATCGCAGAATAGTTGAGCGTGATCCTCAAGACCATCTCCATCAGTATCGTGTAAAGAATAAACTTCACCGGTGTAGTTCGCTGCCCACATGACGTCATTTTTATCACGTGTAATAGCAGTCGGGTTCCATAGTTTCACGCCAGTTTTGATCGGTAGTTTGACCATCGAGTATTTTCCGTAAACTGGGATAGACTCATCTGTATATTTTGCGATAGTTTCTTTACTTGGCTGCACTCTTTTACTAATTGGCTTTGTCGCAACTGATTTAGCTTGAGTATTTACTGTCCAAAGTGTGCCTTTGAGTAGTGTTTTGGTGAATACTTCGCTCTTCATCGCCTCTGGTGAGTGACCGAGAGTTGTTACGAATGAACGGCCTTTGCCATAGTTTACGGTCCAAATCAATGGCTCGTTTTTATTAGTGTTTGGAGACTTGCCGTAGGCAGAGATAGACAAGTTTTTGAGTGGACCGCGCAAAGCATGGTACATCTCGTCTTTGTTATGCTTTGGATTACTCTCTATTTCTTCTTTTATAAATGACTTCGGTGCCGCTTTGACGTCATAGATAAATTGTTTCGAGTGACCGCAGTCAGCGCCGTGTCCAGCTTCGACAATGACCTCATTTAGATTTTTATCGAGGTAGATTCTTTTGTCGGCACTTTTATCTTGCCACTTTATACCGACCATTTCGGCAAATTCTTTTTGCTCTGGGAAAGAAGCCAGCGAAGCGTGTATGCTTACTAAACCGCCACCATTTTTAAGGTAAGCTTCTAAGTCATAAAAAAGCTTGTCAGGCCACTTACCCCAATAGTTGAGGATGACGGTTTTGTAATCGTTAAAGTTAATACTTTTATTCTGCCATTCAGTTTCGCTGTGAGTCATGTGGACGATGTCGAAGTCTGAGCTGAGTACAGTTTTAATCAAGGCACTCGTTTCCTGCCACTTATGATAAGGGTTTTTACCATCGATAAGCAGAGCTTTTTCTTTGGCAAGCAAAGAAAAGCTCAGGAAAATAAGCAGAGTTGAAAGTATTACTTTCTTCATACACTCCACTCCCTAAGTCTCTTAGCAGACTCAAGCATGTTTTCTTTGCCAGCAACTTCAAGAGTAGTTGGTCCTTTAAAGCCAGCGTTGTCTAGTGCGTGTACTATTTCTTTGATTCCAACGATACCGTCACCGAGTGGTATATCCCCCATGCCGCAACCGTAAAGTTCGCCACGCTTTGGAAGCCACTCTTTACCCATGTCTTTCCAATGAACGTGCTTGATTCTGGATGCATATTGCTCGATAAACTCAAGAGGCTCACCACCACCTAACCACGAGTTGCCGGTGTCGAGGTTTATACCAACGGTCTCTTCGTGACCGAGGTAATCCAGAAGTTCACCCATAGTATCTGCCTTATCGGTTAGAACGCCGTGTGGTTCTAGTAAAAGTTCTATTCCCAGCTCTTCGGCCCATTGGATCGGCTCATAAAGTTTCTCAGCAACAGCAAATAGTCTTTGCTCATGAGATAGGTTATGACCAAAGTCTGTTTTTGGATCACCTTCAGTAGTGATGACCTGCTTCAATCCTAGTAAGTGGGCAAGGCGAATAGCTTTGATAATCTCATTTGTACCATACCGTTCTGGCGATGGAGGGTCAAGTAAATTCGCATGAGCGCAGAAGCTTGTGATCTCAAGATCGGCCTTTGCTGCCATGTTTTTGATTGATGAAGGATGACTATCTAAACTTACTGAAGCTGTGAACCCGTACTCAGCTCCAAGACAGGCGCCATTGTGGTTATCTGTCAGGTCGGCGTAGTCAAAACCCATTTCTTTAATGGCTTGAAACTGTCTTTCCATAGATGTGAAAGGTTCAACGAGTGCAAAGCATCCAATAATCATATTCTACATTTCCTTTTAAATTTGAGGAAACTTAAATGGCAAAGGGCGAATCATGCAATTTCAGGATTTTCCATTGGTAAATTTTATAACTTTCTGTTCGTGAGAGGGTATGAAAGTTCTGTTAAATACAGGAATGACATGAAGTCTGTTTTTTTGTGCGTAAGTTTATTTTCTTTTGGCTATTTATGTGTGTGTTGTTAATAAATTGTGTGAAAATAAAAGATCTCGGTGGTAAGAAAGTCGAAGTGACTTTGCCAAACGGTAAAGTTTTGAAAGGAGAGGGAGTCTCACCAACGATGGGACACCACTTTAAGTCATCTGGTCATAAGGTTCATGTAGACATGGAAAATGAACGCAAGATCTTTGTTGAAACTGACCACGGCATTTTCACAACCGAGCTACCTGCAGAGTTTAAGTTTAAGTAAGAATAGTACCTGTTATCAACATAAGTAAGGCTTAGATGTAAGGTGATACTTGTGGTATTTTTTATTTAAGACTTGCTGAATAATTTATTCAGTGTTTTAAACCTTTATCAATCACTTATCCAATCTCATCAATTCGCTTTAACTTTCTCGTCTTAAAATATTGTATCCATATAATAATAGTGTGCCAAATAGCCTCGGTCAGCTTC
>JAJPOQ010000025.1 GCA_021232515.1 Lentisphaeraceae bacterium | reverse complement strand
GCCGGTTCGTTCCGTGCTGTATCAGCGACGGGCCATTAGATTATCCCCAATCTCATTTTCCGCAAACCTCTTTTTGCTAAAAAGTAAAAGTTTTTTAAGGAAACATGAATTATTGATTAATTATAGGATAAAAGAGATAGGCCAAGATCTTATAGAAGGTACTAGATGACAGTGGATTGTGATGATATTTGAGCTCAAAAAGGGCAAAAAGAGTATTTTTCAAAAAAAGCTATTTCCCATCATGCCTTTGAGAACTTCAGCTAGATGGTTGACCGAAAATGGCTTTTCCATGGTCGCAACACCGTGATCTTCGACTAAGTCCAACGCTGTTACTATGTCATCTAAGGCTTCACCGGATATAGCAAGGACTTTAAGCTCTGGCTTATTTTCACGACACCAACTTATCAATTGCTGCCCGCCACCATCATTCATATATAGATCACTAATGAGAATTTCGAAGTTTCCGGCGTTCAAAAGATTTAAAGCTTCGTTACCACTATGCGCCGGCATCACATCAAACCCATGGTTTGATAATCCCTCACATATAACTGTACTTAAATTTATGTCGTCATCTACGACGAGAACCCTGTGCATGATCTACTACCGCTTTTTAAAAAGATCGATTATATATAAACTAGTCTGTTTATGCCAAGGGATTCAAGTAAATTCTTATTTTCTATATGCTGATCACCCGTACTAATAAACCAACACTCTCGATTCCCTATAGCTTCTCTTCTAGGATAAACTCTTAATACTTGTTTCGCTATAGCCTCAGCCGGATCGTGTATTTCAATACTTCTCCTAAGGTTTTGAGAAATTTCATCCTTAAGTAATGAAAAATGAGTACAGCCCAAAACTAAGTTATCTACACTACTATATAAGGGGCTTTCTATTAAAGGTGATAACTCCTTATATAAGTCAGAGTTTGAAACTAGATTTCCAGATGCTTTTTGCTCTGCAAATGTCGCCAGTTTATTAGTAGGTACAATAATAGTCTCAACGCCAGACGCATACTTTTGGATCAGGTTATCTAAATAAGAAGTCTTAGCTGTTTTCTCCGTCGATAATATACCGATCACTTTTGTGTCTGAATTTCGAGCCGCTGGCTTTACCGGGGGAACGACTCCCACAATAGGCAATGCGAACTTTTCTCTTAACTCAGGCAATAAGAATGTTGAAGCACTGTTGCAGGCTACAACAATGACCTGTGGACTAAAGTTTTTAATACCCAAATCAATTAGGTCAGTGATCTTTTCTCGTATGAAAGTTTCTGATTTATTGCCATATGGAAAGTTTAGTTGATCTCCAATTGAGATAATTGGAGCATCTTGAATGAGTTTACTAATTTGAAAATTTATTTCTAGGGAACCGACGCCAGAGTCTACAAGCAGTATAGATCTACTTGGAAATACTTTGATTTGCGAAAAACTCTCGGGCTTTAGTGACATCTTTACAGATTTGCTCTTTTAACTCTTCAACATTAGCAAACTTTTGTTCCGAACGAACAAACTCTTCAAAAAATATCTCTATCTCTGAACCATACAAGTCTCCAGAGAAATCTAATAAGTGAACTTCAACTTTTACCGACTCTTCGCCATCATTAAATGTCGGCTTTGTACCAATGTTACAAACAGCTGGGAAAAGCTTGGATTGATCATTTATTTTAACAGAAACAATAAAAACGCCTGCCAACGGAAGGCATTGACCGTTTACATCAACATTTGCTGTAGGATGATTCAAAGTTTTTGAAGCAATACCTTGCCCTTTAATGGTCTTACCAATAACGGAGTATTTTCTACCTAGAAGTTTAGCCGCTTCCATAAAATTGTTTTTTGAAAGAGATTTGCGAATTCGCGAGCTACTAATTAAAGCATCTCCTGATTCTTTCTCTTCAACAGGGTAAACCGTAAATGGCCAGATGTCTTTTTCGAGGAATGCCACATCCCCTTCTCTATTTGCGCCAAAGTGCCAATCAGAACCAACACATATGTCGCAAGTTTCCATTCCCGAAGTCTGCAAAATCGTCTCAACAAACTCGTTTGCAGATTTAGAGGCGAAAGCTTTTGTAAAAGGAATATTTATGATCGCTTCAATACCTGCTTTCTCAAGAAGCTTTGCTTTGGTCTGCAAAGTTGCTAAGTGAGGCAAGACTTTCCCTGTTAAAACTTCTCTAGGGTGAGGATCAAATGTGAGGATAACTGGTTTAGATTTTGATTTAAAACTAGCCGACAAAAGAGTATCTAAAATCTTTTTGTGGCCAAGATGTACTCCGTCAAAGTTTCCGCAAGCTAGAGAGATACGAGTAAATCCCGCACTCTTTAGCTCTGAAATTGACGAAACAATCAACATACTTTAACTAAGAGCGGACAGTTTAGTTCTCACAAACTCAGCTAGTGGAATCATTCTTTCTATGAACTCTTCTCTTTCCCAAACTTTCATTTGCTCTTCAACTTGATACGCATCTTTCAAATCGAAGTCACCACTTTTTAGTCGAACTAAGTTAGTCATGTGACCTAAAGTTGAAAGCTTTATAGCTAGATCGTGGCAGATAGTTCGAACGTAAGTACCTTTTGAACAATCAACCGTAAAACTTATCTCTGGTAAAGATATATCGTCCAAAACAAGTTCATGAATAGTGATCTTGCGAGCATCTCGCTCAATCTCAATTCCTTTACGCGCTAGCTCATAAAGCTTCTTGCCGCCTTTTTTGACAGCTGAAACCATAGGAGGAATCTGCATTTGGTCACCAGTATATTCACCGAAAACAGTTTCAACATCTTCTTTCGTCACATGGTCTGCAGACTTCTCTTCTACTACGTCGCCATCTGCATCGTGTGAAGAAGTAGACGCTCCAAGAGCCATTTTCGTTCTGTAAACCTTATGATCTTTTGCTAGATAATCTGCAACTTTTGTTGCATGACCTACAACTAAGATCAAAAGACCAGTTGCTGATGGATCTAAAGTTCCGCAGTGACCGACCTTTTTAAAGCCAAAACGTCTACGAACAAAATTCACTACATCGTGACTAGTCCAACCTGCTGGCTTATCTACTAACATCAATCCTGAATTAGGATCGTTTAACTTGTGCTCTGAAAGATTCATTTATCTTTTGGTATATCCAAATTTTCTAATAAAGATGAAATTCTGTCTGCTTTTTCCGCAGTATCATCAAAGTTCCAGTTTAAGGAAGGAGTGTATTTCATTCTAAGTCTTGAGCCAAGGTGACTATAGTATTCCTGTTTATTCGTCTCAAGGTACTTCATAACTTTATGCTTCTGCGCAGATGAGCCTAAAACACTCACATAAACCTGGCAATGTCTTAAGTCTGCACTTGTTTTCACATCTGTTAATGTGATCAAACACTCAAAATTTGGGACTACATCTTTAGCAAAGAGCAAAGCGAGCTCTTTTTTAACAGTTGAGTCAACACTTCTCATTCTATCTTTTGACATTTCTAAACTCCTGCAGAAAATCCCGTCACATATAATATAATTTACCCAGCAAAGTTCTATTTTACCAAATAAAGGGCGGCTAATATAACCGGAAGTGATGTGTTTACCTGTTTAAAAAATTAATTTTTTATAAAAAGTCACAATTCACTATAACATAAGCCCTCACGCTAGTAATGGATTATGTTTCCAACAAATTGATCTTTAAAGTATGCTATGTAAACTATGGCAAAAGAAAATAGACGGCAAACATGGCAAACTTTTATCACCCAGACTTAAGCTTGGACAACCAGCAAATAGACCTTTCTCGTGAAGAGAGTCAACACTTAACTAAAACTCTAAGAGCCAAAGTGGGTGATGTGATAAGACTTATTGATGGAAAAGGCCAAGTGGCCAACGCTAAGATCGACGTCCTTCCCAAAAATAGAGGCAACGTTTCTTGCACAATCATAGATCTCCAAAAACTACCTGAGCCTTCAACAAAGATTCACTTGTACCTCGCATCACCAAGGCACAACATCCTCACTGGGTTAATTAAACAATGTGTCGAACTTGGGATTTGGGAAATTCATTTTATAGACTGTGAGTTCTCTGTCGCTAAACCAAAGGATAAAGCAGATAGTCTTCTTAAAGATATAATCTCTGGCGCTAAACAATCTGGAAATGGCCACTTCCCTAAGATGCAAAATTTAGTAAAATTTAAAGACGCTCTTCAAAGCTGTGCTCTTCCAAAAATACTGGGTGCTGTTCCTGCAGATCAATTCGAACAATACTCTAGTGAGAACCATTCATCTGAAGTCTCTTTATGGATTGGCCCAGAAGGCGGATTTTCTGAAAATGAAAAAAACCTTCTCAAAGAGACAGGCGCAAAGTCTATTTGCATTGGTGACTGGGTACTAAGAGTGGAAACAGCTGTCGTCGGTTTAGCGGCTATACTCAATCATTAAAAATATCATAAGGCTTGAGTAAAACTGATTGTTTCAAAAGAGTATCTTCCAGCTGCTTCGCCCCTAAAACTTTTGGTGCTAGGATTATATCTCCAGTAAAACCTTGATCACAAAGAACCTGTAACCATTCTTGAAAATACTCTCTAGATAAGTAGCCGCTTACTTCCGGTTCATAACAAAACCTTACTGCGCAACTACTGTAAAACGTCTTCTTAAGAACATTTTCAATTTGTCTCGGTTTCACTTCATGCGGAAACACATTTATAACCGTTCGAGTACTTTGGTGCAGTACTTGATTCACCAGCATTGTTATATAACGCCAGCTTAAACTTTTCGGGAATTCTTTTGGAAAGCGCAACGGGATAAGTGCTGTTATACCTGACTTTGCTGCGGACTTCATCATTTGTGAAAGAACAAGAGCCCGTTTCGAAATCTCTTGGATCTCCTGGCCAGTTTTTATCGCATCTACTGCAAGGTCTAACTCAATGTACTCGATGTTTTCTTTGGATACAATCGACAGTCTCTCATTCACAAAGCTAATGAGTTTCTTCTGAATATTTTCAGAACTATCGGCGATATTCCTTGAAAGATTCGACGGGAGGAAATCCTGAATACTTAAGATTTTTTTATCGTGCTTAAAGAACACTTCTCGAGCTTTCTGAAAGTGCTCGTTTTCTATCTGAGCACCTGAGAGTTCAAATCTCTCAAAAGCTGATGCAGAGATAAAATCGAGAGACTCGTAAAAAACAGAGTCACTCACATGCGATAAACTAAAAATCAAAGAAGTGTTCATTGTAATCCTAAACTATATAAAAAGATAACATCAAACACTCAAAAAGAAATTTCCTCTAGGGAATTCTACCAATTCTTATCAATACCTTCATTGATAATTTTCTTGAAGTAAGAACTACTGAAACCTTCATACTTCTTTTTGTATTTGTTAATCATGTCAACTTTCACATTTTGAAGCTTACGGTTCTTTTCACTTCGAATGCTCTTACCTTTTTCGCGAATTTCATCGCCAACAAGTTCAGCTGTCTTTGCTGAGGCTTCGTCTTCAAGCTTATTATCTGCTTTGATGTACTCTTTATAAATCTTAACTTTAGTAGCTTTCGGTAGAGAGAAAGATGGTTCACTCTTGCTTGTACTGTAGTTAGCATTACTACTGGACGAACCGCTGTTGGCTATACCAATAATCATTATCAAAAGGAAAAACACACCTACTCCAATCCCAATAAACAACTTAGTGTTATCTTGTTTTTTAGGCTTTTTCTTAGTCACTCGGCCAGAACCACGCGCTGTTCTGCTTCCTGCTGCGGTTCTTGGTGAACTAGACTTACCTCTTTTGGGTGAATTAACTCTCATACAAAAAAACTCCTAATGAATACAACAACATATTTTTTAAGTTAGGAACACTCTCTCAACAGAGCGAAAAACCTATCTTCGTACTTCCCAAACACACCCATCGCCTGAAGTCTTTGACCCAGTAGATTCAGTTTATCTTTATCGCCCTGGGCGTTATAGAACTCTTCTTCTATCTGGTCAAAAATTTGATTTTCAGCTTGTCTTTCCAACGTTTGTTGGTGACTCTGAAGTTCATTAAAGTTTCTGCCTACAGACTTAGCAATGAAACCTTGCATAAACTTCATAAGAGAGACTTCCCACATGTTTTCAACACCTTGAATAACAGTCGTTATCTCTCTATCTGCTTCAGCTGACTGTCGAACTCTAGAGGTCACTTCTTCTAGAGTTCCACTAGTTACTTCTTCTTTTATTTCTTCTTTACTTATCTGCAGACCATATTGTAAAATTTTGACAAATTCACCATGCTGCGATAACCACTGAGCATACTCACGAGCCTCTTCACCAAAACCATTTACTAGTTGCTGTGCGAAGTGGGAAGGAGTAATGATCGCCGGCTTTTCAGAAACGATAATGCCTTCATGAATTTTGATTTTATTGACAGCATCCAACATTTCAGTAACTATGAAATACTTTATGCGAGTCATACCAAAGGTCTCTATGGTACTATCCGGCTCATCCACAATACGTGTTTGATTTACCGCATACCAAATATTATCATCGATAGACATTACTTTAAATGAGTCCTTCTTGACTTAAGAATCTGCCGTTAATTTTCTCAAAACTTCATAAGGATAAACCGAAGAAGTATGACCGTCACTCCACTGTACAGAAACTGCGTAGTTCCCCATAGGAGCGATACTTGTCGGCTGTATGTTATCCGGCACTGAACTTTTGTCAAGTAGTTGCTCTCCAGTGAACTCTTCAACGCAAACTGCACAGCGGCACTCGCCTCGGAGAACATTTGGAGCGATATAACTAACATCTTCACCTTCAGTAAAGCTTATTCCTTTACCCGGCGTATGCTCGACTTTTGGAAGAGCTTTATTTGTGAATTTCAGACGACTCACCTCGCGAACGACTGAAGACGTAAGGTCACTATAGATTTTTGCGGCAAGGCCAGAAGGATCTTCAAGAACAAGTGGAACACCTGTATCTCCCATCTCGGACAAACCTGTCATAACAGGAATCTCAAACGAGTGCTTAAATCCGTACATTTCCTTCAGCTTTCTGAGAGCTCCAGAACCAAACAAACGATGCTTTTCGTCACAGTTACCACAGATGTAGTAGCTCATATTTTCAACACAAGCAACTGTCGGTACGTTTAGAGTCTCAAACATCTGTATACCTTTGGTCACGTCAATAAAACTTAAGTTTTGTGGAGTCGTGACTATAACCGATGCATTGAGTTCAATTGTTTGAAGAAGTGTTAGCTGAATATCGCCAGTTCCTGGAGGGAAATCGATAATTAGGTAGTCTAGGTCGCCCCAACCAACTCCACCTAGAAGTTGACTAATAACCTGAGTTACCATCGGCCCTCGCAGAATAGCAGCTTCTTGTTCTTGATTCACAAAACCAAAAGACATGAGTTTGACATCTTTATATTCCAATGGAACCAACAAACCGTCTTGCTGATAGATAGAAGTGTCTTCAACATTCACCATACTAGGCAAACTTGGGCCATAAACATCGGCATCAAAAATACCTACTTTTGCTCCTGTGCGAGCTAAAGAATAAGCTAAGTTTACAGCAACTGTTGATTTACCGACTCCACCTTTACATGAGTAGACTCCGATAACATTTTTAACTCCAGCAAGACCTTTCATACTTTTATTTGACTTAGGTCCAACCGGCTGAGCTGTCATATTTACATCAACACTTTCAACCCAAGAAAGTTCTCTTACGAGGGAATCTGCTTGTTTTCGAAATTCTTCTTTGACTGGGCATGCTGGTGTGGTTAATTCAATCGAAAAAGCGACTGCACCACCGCCTATTTTTAAATCTTTGATGAAGCCCAGTGAGACTATGTCTTGACCTAGATCTGGGTCAATAATGACTGAAAGCTTATCTAAAACTTGTTCTTCTTGAGTCATGTGTAGTGATCCTTAAATTTTGCTGCAATATGTGCAGTTTATAGCAGAAGGCAAATGCTTTTGTGAGAGTTATGGCAGACTAGAAAATATTTATAGCTGTTTCTTTCATATCCGGCATGTCAGCAGGTCTGCCAAGTGGAACCTCCAAAGTAAAGCAAGCTCCTTTACCAAGTTCGCTACTTACGTTGATGTTACCACCATGCATAATTAACAACTGACGCGAAAGTGGCAAACCTAAACCCGCGCCTTCTGAAGACTTAAGTGTTTCTGCTTGCCTAAATTCTTTAAATATATCTTCTAAATCATCCTCGGCGATACCTATACCAGTATCCTTAATATCAACATAAAGATGCTGATCTTTTATCTCAGCAATAACCGTAACATTTTCTCCATCTGGAGTAAACTTCAATGCATTACTAATGAGGTTTATAAGTGCCTGTTTTATTCGTTTGCCGTCACAACTTATAACGTGAGAGTCTAGAACATTGCGAAATTTGCAGCCGAGATCAATCCCTTCTATATCCGCTTTTGCTTCAAATGAACCTACTACTTCCATAATCAGTTCTCGAACATTGAACTCTTCATAAACTAAGCGAAGTGTACCGGCCTGCATCTTAGCTTGATCAACCAAATCATTTACAAGTTCCAACAAGTAGTTTCCACTCTTATCAATTCGGCCTAAATAGTCTTCTTGTTTTTCTGTAAGGTCACCATAGTAACCTTCTCTAAGTAACTCAGCGAAACCAATAATTGAACTAAGTGGTGCTCGCAACTCATGACCTAAGTGACGAATAAATCTAGTTTTCTGCTGAGCTAGTGACTGCAATAAGTCTGCTTCTTGACGCAAGCTATAGTTGGCATCTTCCAACCTACCTGCAGTGTGAGAAAGTCTTCTTGCCATGACATTGAAGTTTCGCATGAGCATACCCAGCTCATCTCTTGGGATGTCGCGTACATCCAAAGTGTACTCTAGATTTCCTGAGCGAATCTCATCTGCTGCCTTAGCCAACTCACTTACTGGCTGACGTAAAAGTCTATTTAGATAAATAGCCGAGCCCAATAAGATAAGAGCAATGACTAAACAAAAGTTATA
>JAJPOQ010000013.1 GCA_021232515.1 Lentisphaeraceae bacterium | reverse complement strand
TTCGCCAAATAAAATAGATGTGAGTTGTTTTCCATACTTCTGAAAAGTTGGGATTTTAAGTTCTGCTCCTACGAGAAAACCAATAACACCGAGAGCAAAATCATTTAAACTAGAAAATTGACTGATGTTTTGCTTGGAGATAAGCTCAAAGCCACTTTGGCCTATGACGAGTCCAATAGTGATGTAACCGGCAACAGGGGGGAACTTTAACTTTTGGAAAAATGTAGCTCCTAGGATTCCACCAAATACTCCTATGCCAAGTATAAGTAGAACACCTATGTCACCCATTTTATATCCCTCGAATAAGCTTCATATAGAAGTTGTCTGAGTCAGAAACGCTAAGGAGTTCTTCGCGATACTGTTCTGCTTGAAGCTGTTTACTTAGAGCAGAGAGGAACTTGAGGTAGTCAGTATGTTGTGCTTCATTTGCAACAATCATAAAGATAAGTTTAACCGGCAGGCCATCTAAGGCTTCATAGTCGTCAATACCATCTTTTATGAGCATGGCTGCCATAGTTATATTTTCAGTATTTTTAAGGCGTACATGCGGAACTGCTATGCCAAGTCCTATACCAGTACTCATTAACTCTTCTCTGGCGAAGATCGCTTGCTGCAGTTCATCTTTATTTTTGAACTCGTGTGTTTCACAAAGCATGTCGATGAGCTGGTTAAGCGCATCAGATTTAGAAATCTTTTCTTCAGCTACAGTTAAACAGTTCGGATTTAAAATCATTTCAAGTTTAATTCTTGGATATGCTGTAGGAGGAGCCGATGATAAACGGTCATCTAACCAAGCTTTTATGTCTTCACTTTTAAAGCGCCAACTGCTACCAAGCTTTCCAGAGGGGATCTCACCTTTTTGGGCCCAGTCAAGCACTGTCCTTTCTGAGACTCTGAGGTACTCAGAGACTTCCTTAATTGTCATTATCTCATGGGTGTCCATTGGTGAAATCCTGAAAAATATTGAAAATTTATGAAAAATACACTGTGGAACAGTAAGGGATGGTTAATGACGAATCAAGAATTACAGGATTAAATATGGAAAGAATAACACTTTACCAGACATTGAAGTTATTTCTTTCTAGGGATAAAGCCTTGGGCTGGATCTTGTTTGATAAGTTTCAACTTTTTTGTTGAAGAAACAAAAGGTTTGTCTTTATCAGGGTTTTCTTCATCTTCAATTATATTTACGGTTATCTCGGCGTCAGAATTCGTTTGTTCTTTAGGATCGATGATAGTTTCGTCTTTTGAAGAATCTGTTTTTTTATTGTGAAGGAAGTTTAGTATGCTTTCCGTTTCAGTGTTAAGCCTTTTATCTCTTGGCTCTTTGTCATTTATATAACTTAGGAGTTGGCTTGGAGACTTTGCCTCGTCGTCTTCATTTTTGGAGTGAAGTGGAACTTCGCCAGTAAAAAGTCCAATCCAAATTTCCATGGCTTGTCCAAGTTTTTGAAAATAAGGGTGGCCCCACTTTCCAATAGTTTTGGCAACTTGTTGGTAGCAACCAGTTGGAGTGTCAGATGTAAGGATAATTCCATCGATCTTTTCCCAGAAACTTTCATTTACAGGCAGAGAGTTTGAGTCATTCTTCAAAGATTTCCAAACATTGTTCTCTTTTTTATTGATTACGATAGGGTGACCAGATCGGCAGCCCCAGTTAAGGTGATCAAGAATTTTTTTGGCGATAACTCCACACCATATGTCTCCATAGCCATCGAACGGAAAATCGTTTTGTGTTCCCATCATTAGAAAGTAAAATAGTGGAGCTGCGTCAGCTCTAAAAGCCATATTGATATTGCTCAATGAGAAATAGCTCCCTTTGGGGACTAAACCTTCATTCATATTTATGTCTTCAGATTCACTGGTGATAGATAGTTGAACCGCAGCATCAAGTACAGCATTTTCAGTCCACATACCATGGTTTAGCATGATTGGCAGTTTTCTGGTTCTGTTATAAAACGGAACTCCTTTCGGTTTTATGTTTGAAAGGATGTTGTGCCAAGAGTCTTCTTCTTCATTTTGTATGAGTGAATCAATGTGCTGTTGAAATATGTTTTCTTCTCCAGGTAGAGCATTTTCATCGATAATGATAACATTTTTTGCACCGGACTTT
Source organism: Lentisphaeraceae bacterium (assembly GCA_021232515.1). Classification (GTDB taxonomy): domain Bacteria; phylum Verrucomicrobiota; class Lentisphaeria; order Lentisphaerales; family Lentisphaeraceae; genus JAKVBD01. The sequence continues at coordinate 76,147 of JAJPOQ010000013.1, read as the reverse complement.
ATGGCTTTGTAGCATCCATATGAAATAAGTGCAGGGCTATTTCTAGGAATGATCCAGTAGTTTTTGCCAAGGTCCGTATCGATGTCATACCAAGAGAGGTGAGTTAAGTTTTTTTGGTCTGATGAGAATGAGTGAGTGGCGTTATTTTCAACTATTACCAAGTTCGCGATTTGTGAAAGTTCCTTTTCCCAGTTCTTAGAAAAGTTTTTAAAGCTTTCTTCATCTTTTATCGCGACGACACAGGTAGTTAATTTATTCATACTTGGCTCATATATCAGGTGATTGTTTTAAGTGTATTGAAAGATTCGCAGTTAGTATGCCATAGCATTTAAAATTTAATTTTTAGAAAATATCAAAACTCTAAGTGAACAGCCGTATAGAACTGTGACAAAATTGAGGATTTATGAATACACAAGTTAAAATTTTATTGGGAATGAATATAGCTCTTCTTGTAGGCTTAGGGGCTGTTTTTAATCAAGGTGAGAGCGCGGGCCAAGCTTCTGTTGTTACTGAGGATATAATAAGTGTTCGTCCATTGACATCTGACGCCAAACTTTCTTTTAAGAATCTTAAGCCATCGAAAAATAGTCAAGTTAAGAGGCGAGAAAGACTTAGTGCTAGATTCTTCTTACCTATTCCAGGAGAGCGGAATGCATTGAGTGATATAGTGGATGGAATAGTGATTCAACGTATTAATAAAAATGTGCCTATTGCTAAAAGCTACAGAGCTTTGCTCAAAGAAGAAGATCCAGAAATACGTAAAGATGACCTGAAAGAGAAAGTTGATAAGTTTAAGAGAATTGTCTCGGCTTACCTCCAAGAAATGTATAAGATTCAGCGCGGTATAGGAGAAGGAGATATTCTTTCTGAACTTGCACAGTTAAAGATGAATTTAGCAGCTGATTTATCAATTGATGCTAATCGATTGTCGCGTTTGATAGAAATAGAGAAAAAGACCAAGTCGACTCGCCAACTAAAGACATTTGAAAAGCTTTTGGTTCGAGATGATGATCGCTTGAGCGAAGATCAAAAGAAAAAAGCTGAAGAAATACTTATGTCTAAACAAAGGACAATTTTTTCAGACCCTGCGACAATTAATGATCATTTTCAAATGAGTGATGATTTACTAGAGAATATGAGGACCTGCTTAAATGAAGATCAGGCCGAGCACTTTAAATACTTTCAAGAGTATCATTGGCACTCTACAGATATGCCAGAAGTAAATGACTTACCGGGGATGTTTTAAATGTTTAAATTGAATTTATTTGCTGTTATAGCATGTGCTCTACTTATACCGACATATGCCGATACTAAAGATATACTGAAGCGAATTCCAGCAGACTATGATTATGTATTATGCGTTCGCTTTCCAGAACTTTTTAAGAATGAAAAGCTGAAGCGCCGAATCGATGAAAATAAACAGTTTATTGAAGCTAAGAAAAACGTTGAAGAGAAACTAGGTCTTAAAGAAGAAGATCTTTTGTCATTTTATATAGCTGGAGTTGCAGCGCAGTATCAGGGCTTAAATAAGATGAGTGACCTGAATAGTAAAAAGCTAGAAACGGCCGCCTTTATGGAGCTGGGTAAAGATTTAAATCTAGATGATCTTGAGAAGCAGTTTCCTCAAGCATTTACTGGCAGACAAACCGTCAATGGCGTTACTTGTATAGAGTTTAAGGCTGATAACATGGATCAGGCTAGATTGGCCTTTATTTCTCCTAGAACCTTAATGGTGTGTCCTCAAAATCAACTTGCCGAACTTACAAAGCTTACGATCGATCAAAGTATGTTGGCGAATAGGTCTGCCGAAAGATTATTGACGACTAATGGCTTTGGTGGGATTTTGAGTTTTGTCCATTGGGGGGAGATCGGTGAGGTTCACCCAATGACGCCGTGGATGAAAAACTACTCTGGTGGAACGGTCAATATTTATTATGAAGAAGCAAAGGGTTTGGATGTAGAATTGACTATGTCTTTCAATGACTTAACAAGTGTAAAAAGTGCTTCGCTCTTATTAGGGATGGGAATGTCTTTTTTGGATATGAAGCCAGAGTTGTCGCAACTAAAGCAACTTATTGATTTTAAAGCTTATGATAAAAACCTAATGATAGATGTTAAGATTTCTTCTGGAATGTTGACGCAGTTAGAATCAATGGTGAAGAATATAGGAAAAAGACCGAGAGGGAATAAGCAATGAAAAACGGCCTTATAATTTTACTGTTTATTCAAATAGTTGGTTTGGGATACTTACTTTCTAGTTCAAAGAATACTCAAGAAGTAGCTTCGGAGAATCGTGTTCAATTGTATGTAGAGATGCCTCTTTTGGAGGAGCAGACGGTTGAGCTTATAGTGCCAGAACCTCCAGTAGAACAAACGAAAAAATATGAATACCGTATCCCAAATAGAAGGATCATTTCTGGAAATGGCGTTGAGTTAGACAAAAATGTAAATGCGATAGGGACTTTGGGTGAAGAGTTACTTGAGAATCCATTGATGGTTAGGAGTCTTGAAAAACTTGTTCGCGATCAATTCTTTAACTTTTACGGTGATTTTATCAAGGAAGCTGATTTGAGCCCTTATGAACAAGCTGAGTTTTTTAAGCTTATGTCGCAAGTGATGCAGCAAAACATGAAAAGCTTGATGAAGGCAATTGGCGAGAATATGGGAGAAGTTACCCAGTTTCGAAATGGGCCTCCCCCATCTTTTATGGAAGGAGTTAAAGAGAATAATTTAGTCCTGAAAAGTGATCTGATTGGTGTTATGGGCGAAGAGAAATTTGGCGTTTTTGAGCAATATTATAAAGAGAAAAGTGCCGCGGAAGAGTTCTTGAAAGTTCAGTCTTATCTTAAAAGAAGTGAAATGCCTTTAAATGAAGATCAGAGTGATCAGCTAAGGCAGGTATTTCTAGACCAGCATGCTTCGCCGTTTGATGCACAAACATATGAAAAACAAATTAATTATGAATCTTCATATAATGATGCCGAATCAGTATTGAATAAAGATCAGCAAAAGAAATTCAAACAAAAGAAAATGCGACACAATAGAGTTTATTTGCTGCCTTTCTGAGGAACTAGTTTTATGCCTTCGTCGGTGATGGTGATGAGCCTTTCTTTGTAGAGAGAGCCAATTGCCATCTTAAAGGTCTTTTTGCTGCACTTAAAGAGCTTACTTATATGTTCTGGTGAGCTCTTACTGTTAAGTGGTATGTAGCCACCTTGTAATCTCATCTTTTCTAAGATTTGCTCAGAAAGAGAAGTGACTTTAGTATAGCCTGCTTTCTGTAGGCTTAGGTCAATGAGTCCATCAGGCCTTATATTTTTGATAAAGGCTTTAAGCTGAGCGCCAATTGCGATATCTTGGAATATTTGGTTTTTGTAGATCATTCCAGCATAGTATTCATTTACGACAACAGGGAAGCCCATCTCAAGTTCATCAGCAACGAGGATATTGACTTCATCACCAATAGAGTATTTTTCAGGACAAGCGTCTAAAAATGTATTTAGCTTTGACGAAGCAGCAATACGATTGGTTCTTTTGTCAACATAAATGAAGACGACATAGTATTCGCCAACTTCCATTTTATTTTTTTGTTCTTTGAAAGGGACAAATAAATCTTTCTCAAGACCCCAATCCAAGAAGGCTCCAACGTTATTGACGTCTTTGACAAGTAGTTTCGCAAACTCACCAACTTTAGCTTTTGGGAACTGAGTTGTGGCAATAATGCGGTCTTCGGAATCGGTATAAATAAAGACAGTTAGTTCATCGCCGATACCACAATCTTCAGGGACGTATTTTTGCGGCAGCAGTATCTCACCATAGTCATCGCTATTTAGATAGACACCAAAGTCAACTGTTTTTGCTACTACGAGTTTATTGAGTCTGCCGAGGTCTGTCATTCATTTAATCCAAGTTTAATTTGGAAGCATGATACTATGAAATCACTTTGATTCAAGTAATTGAACTAATATAGAGCTTTACTTGCGCTTTTGAGGCTTCGGTAAGTTATATGGAATATAGACTTTAAATTTTTGTTGAAGCTTATAAATCTCACTTAGGACTTCTTGATTTGGATTGTCTGTGAGCTGACCGATCAAATGGAATATTTTTTGAGCAGCCCAGTTTTTCGCCAACTCAGAAGAGCCTTGCTTTGCTTTTTTAAAGTTGATTTTATGAATGAGTTGTCTTTCTCCAGCAGAGCTTCTGCCGAGTAGTTGTATGAGGCCAGACTCTTCATAAATGTTAAAGGTTCCATAAATTGAGAGTGTACGGTTTCTGTAGATGTGTGGAAGCTTCTTAGGGAAGATGTCTTGAGGGTAACTGCCGGAGTACCTGTGCATTAAATCTGTTACGAGTATTTCAGACCTATCACTTACGTACTTTGTTAGATCTTTATTTGAGTTTTCAATTTGATCAAGAACAAGGCTGTCACCTCGATTGCGGTAGGCAAGGAAGTCCATTAAAAATGAATTCGTATTTTCACCGCATGAGAAGCCAAATATAGATATATCTGCATTATTGTCTTTAGTGATCTCTTTAATAAGGAGTGGGTTTTCTTTCTTGTCATCAACAGTACTCATGCCGTCAGTCATTAGGAATATTTGAATAGGCCTATTATTTTCGCGGACAGTGTCGCTAACAAAAGGTTTGATTGAGTTGTAGACGTCAGTTTGACCACTGAGAATTCTAAAGAATGAAAGGAAGTCTCTCGCTTCTTTGACAGACTCAGGAGAAACTTCTTTAAATTGGTCAAAGCCTTTGGTCGCCTTGACTGTGAAGATGACTGGGTTAAAGCGGTCGTTTGCGCTCAAAGTGCTAAAACTATTTAAAGTTCCTCTAACAAATTCGGTTAACTTCTTTCTGGAAATACTTCTTGAGCTATCGATGATGAAGAAGATGTCTTTATCGATTGGGTGCATGCCGTTTGCATTGTGATTGACTTGAAGGTCGAGCTTAAAGTAGCCGATTTGGTCAATAGTGTCGATATAAGTGTATGGCGTGATGGTCAGGAAGTTTTCCATTTGAGCCGGTTCCGCCTTGTGAGCTTTGAGTGAGCTTTGGCCACTAAGAGGACTTTTTATGTCTCTGCCACTTTGAGTTGTGGCCTTCTTATCAAAATTGATTTTTGGTGGAGATATTCTAGGAATAGAGCGTCTTAAGCTTACTCTTGGTTGTCCGCCAAGTTGATTATTTATATCTGTAGATGACGTAGCTGAGTTTGATTGAGAAACTATAGATCTAGCTGGTTGCTTAATCGTAAGAGACCCACTTGGGGAGCCGAGTTTAGCTTTTGGCGCTTCTTTAGTTTTAATAGGGCTCTTAACGTTTATGTGGTAAAAGTTTGGGGGTAGTTCTTTGACCGGGGCTTTGATTGAGTCAATGCCAGCTTTTTGACCAAGAGTTTTTTGATGATTCAGGTTTATATCTTTAGGCTTGACTGTTGTCTTTATTTCCTTAGATATATGAGCTTTAAGTGAAGCAGAGAGTCTTTGAGAGTTTCTCTTTAGGCTTAAGTCAGACTTCGTCTTTATACTCTGCTTTTTGAGGATCTCACTTTCAGAAATGCTTCTTAAGGTAAGAGATTTCTTTTTTGGGGGGATGTAAGGTGCTTTTGTATTTTGAAAAGCAGGTAGCTTATTTGCTACTGTAAAAAGAAGTAAATGAAAAAGGAGCGATAATGCCATTGAAAAACCCAGGTACTTTCTGGTGCTTATCATAAGCGTTACGCTCCTTTTCTATTGAACTATTTCTGGAGGATTAGTTCCAGTTGTAGTCCCAATTGTGTTCAACGTGATCCATCCAAGGATATTCAGGTTCGATGATTGGCTCACCACCTTTAGGGAATGTAACGATTTCCCAAACACCTGTAGTTTCACGTACAATAAATCTACCAATACCTCTGACGAAACCATAAGTTGCACCAGCAGCTGGACCTTGGTCAGCAGTAACATCCATCATGTTTTGAGGGATTTCCCAAAAACCGAAGATAAGGTTAGAGAAACCTCTACCAAGTCTGTGCATTGGAGTAGTACCAAGGATTGTGTCGTAGTCTTTATCAAGCTGCTTTTCGCCATAGCTTGAGAAGTCATCATCAGATGGGTCAAAACCAGCGAAACCAACAATGAAGTCACCGATTTCTTTGATGTCGATACCGGCGTAACCGTGAACTAGAACAAGAGCAAGTTGAGCTCTTACTTGGTAGTCACCACGGTGGAAGTACATAGATGCATCTGAATCTTCAAGCTCGTTTCTCATAGAACCGATAGCTGTTGACCAGTATTTACCTTTGTGAAGTCCAGGATTGTTACGGCCAGTCCAGGCAAAACCTGCTTCATTTACAGTGTAAGCTCCAAATGTTGCATATTTAGTAACTGCAACCTCTGCACCAATTGAAGGACCGAAAGCAAGACCAACATTGAAAATGTCAAAAATGTCTGCAATTCTGTCTGGTATATACATCAGAGCTTTCGCTGCAGGGTCGACTTCTTTTTGTTCACTCTGAGCGAGTGCGACAGAGTGCATTGCAACAAAAAACAATGCAACAAGAACCTTAATTTTTCTGCTGAGCATAGGATTTCCCTAAGTTATTTTTGTTATAAATTCGGTTTCTACTATATGTCGTTTATCAAAATTTAAAATTTAAAAAATGTGTTTTCGGCAATTCTGATGCTAAAAAAGTGATATTTCTTGCAAAAATAACGTCTTTGACAAAAAAAATGACATTCTTATGAGGTGTTTAGAGACTTTATAGGTCTTTTTGTTGTTTCCTGAGTGACCGAAGTGTTTGAAGGTTTATGTTAGGACTTCTTAAAAAATGACAGATTTAATATTTAAAATTTAGGTAATAAGATGCATCCACATCTTTTTGATATAGCAGGTATAGAGATTCGTTCATTTGGTTTAATGGCGGCGATTGGTCTCTTATTGGCATTTTGGTTAGTGAAAGTTCGTTCGAAACAAGCCGGAGAAGATCCAGAAGTCTTATCTGACATTCTCTTCTTTTCGATGATTGGTGCTTTAGTTGGCGCAAGACTTCTTTATGTTATAAGGAACTATCATGAAGAGTTTGCTGGCGATTTTATTAAAATTTTCAAGATTAACCAAGGTGGTATAGTTTTCCAGGGTGGCTTTATTGGCGCTTTGTTAGTTGCTTGGTTTTTCTGTAAGAAGAAGAATTTTGACTTCTTGAAAGGTTTAGACATTATTGCTCCTGCTATAGCCTTAGGCCACGCAATGGGGCGAATTGGCTGTTTTCTGAACGGCTGCTGTTTTGGTGGTATTTGTAAGACAGGTCCAAGTGTTAGGTTCCCCAAAGACTCTTTACCATATAATAGTCAGTTAAGGCACCACGCCCAGGAGTTGATGGAAAATGGCGTAATGCCAGCTTATTCACTGCCGATTCATCCGACTCAGTTATATTCTTTTGGCGCAAATTTGCTTATCTGTCTAATCCTGGTTTTAGTTACTATTAAAGTTAAAGCGAAAGGCCAATTATTTAGTCTCTATTTAATGTTATATGGAGTTTGGCGCTTGTTAGTAGAATTTTTAAGAGATGACCAAGCTCGTCATTTAGGTTTATCAGTTGCTCAATACATCGCTATTGGTCAGTTTGTTGTAGGTTTAGCGATGTGGATTTACTTTGCTAAGAAATTTTCAGTTAAGGTTGAAGCGAAATGAGTGAAGAAAAAGAAGTTTTTATAATTGAAGAAGATGAAGCAGGTCAGAGAATTGATAAATTCTTAACTGAGCTTTTCGATGATTACTCGAGAATGTTTCTTCAGAAGTTAATCAAGCAGGGCGATGTCACTTTGAAAAGAGATGGCAAGATGATGGAAGGCTTTAAGAGTGGTGAGAACTTATTTATTGGTGATGAAGTAACAGTTACTTTACCAGAAGAACAAAGTTTTGAACTCATAGCCGAAAAGGTTGATTTACCAATTTTGTTCGAAGATGAACATATGCTCGTTATAAATAAGCCAGCCGGTATGGTTGTTCACCCCGGTGCTGGTGTACATGATGGTACTTTAGTGAATGCGCTTCTTGGTTACTCAGAAGAAACTTTTCGTCCAATGGATGAAGAAGGGCGCCCAGGTATAGTTCACCGACTCGATAAAGAAACTTCTGGAGTTTTGATTGTTGCTAAGAATAGAAAAGCGAAAGAGAAACTAAGTCGTTCTTTTGCGAAGCGTACTGTAGATAAATACTATGTTGCTTTGTTGCGTGGTCATATTCGCATAGGTCGTGGTACTCTTGAAACTATGATTGGTCGAAGCAAAGTCAATCGTCAGAAGATGGTTGTCTATGATGAAGATGCGGGTATTGGCAAAAACGCGATCACTCACTATAAGGTTATTGCTCAGAATAATGGCTCGACCTTAGTTAAGGTGAAGATTGATACTGGCCGTACTCACCAAATAAGAGTTCATATGTCAGAAATGGGTTTTCCTGTAATTGGCGATAAGATTTACGGTACTAAGAGACTCGAAATGAAGGATAGCCCAAAGAGGCACTTGCTTCATGCATGGAGATTGAAGATCGATCATCCTGTAAGTGGTGAACCTATGACATTCACGGCACCTATACCAGAAGACTTTTCAGAGATCGCTGACAAGTTTAAAATCGAAGTGAATGGTTAATTAAACTAGAGTAGTAGCTGGCGTTGTTTTAGTCAGCTGCTTTTTTATTTAATTCGATACAGTGGTTGGTTCATCAAGTTGTTCATCGTCATCTGGAATGTTTTTACCAGTGACCCACTTGTAGAAGTGCTTGATTGGTCCAGACATAACGTAGACAGTGATTAAGCCTGCAGCTGTTATCTTAGGACCTTGTCCAAGTCGTATTTGTTCAAAAATACACATGGCAATTATAGTTCCAAGAACAATGAATTTCCTATTCCTTTTAACCGGACTCATTAGCCATTTACCCATATGTGGGTAAGGAATTGTACTGATCATTAGTACACCAAGGCAAGCGGTATAGATCGGCAGGAAAATAGTACTAACCCATTCCGGTAATACTAAGTTACTGTGATTCATTATTATTATACTACAGACTGCGGCTGCAGCACCAGGACTTGGTATTCCTGTGAAGTTTTCATCTTTCTTTTCTTCAATAGCGTGAACATTGTAGAGAGCGAGACGGCAAGCCGCGCATGCTAGGTATATTCCGCATGAAAGCCAAACTAGACGATCGTAACGAAGGAATCCTTCGGCGATATAGTGACCTTTTCCAGAAAGTGCATTTATGTGAGAGCTTATGGCGACGATAACAGCGGGTGTAACCCCGAAAGTTACCATGTCGGCGAGTGAATCCATTTGAATGCCGTGAAGGGATGTGGCTTTAAGCTTTCTAGCTGTCCAACCATCCAGAGCATCGAAAATCATGGCGCCGATAACTAACCAAGCACATGAAGCAAAAATGTATTTAACTAAGAAGATGTCAGGAAGTTGGCCGTCGCCGAGCGTGCCATTACTTTTAAGTATAGCGCGTTCGTAAGCCTGAAGACACCAAAGTATAGCAGTAAAGCCACACAGTGAATTCCCTATAGTAAGCAAGGTTGGTATTTTTTTATACCAGATCGATTGCTTAATGACTGTTTCTTGTTTTTCTTCGCTCATAAGTGCATCAGTGTAATAAAAAAAAGACAGGTTCGAAATGAACCTGCCTAAAAATTAGCACGAAAGCGTTATTAGCTTTCAGTTTTAGTCTTTGGAAGACCAAGGACACTTTCGCCCTCATCTAGACGGCCTTCTTTCTTCAACTGGTCAACGCGCTCATAACGTTTAAGAACGTTACGCTTAAGTTGAATCTTAGAACTACCTTTAAGACTTTTATGTAATGACATCTTAAATCTCCAATATTGTGAAAATGTTTAACCTGTACTTTCAGCTGTCTGAAACTCGTACTTTTCGGCACAGAAGCCCTAATATATGCTTCAATTTACTTTTTCAAGTTACTTTTTATTACTTTGCTGATTGTTGTTCTTTTAGTTTAGCTTCAACCAATCTTCCAGCTTTATAAGAGCTACGAACCATAGGTGAACTAGCAACCGCATTGAAACCTATTTCCTCCGCATATTTCGCCCATTCTTCAAACTTTTCAGGTTTGACGTATCTTTTTAACTTCCAGTGTTTTCTGGATGGCGGTAGATATTGGCCGATAGTTAATATGTCAACTTTTGCATTGTAAAGGTCGTTTATACAATCGAGAACTTCTTCGTCAGTTTCACCTAAGCCAACCATTATGCCCGACTTAGTTAAAACTTTTCCATTGGACATGTTTTTAGCATCTTCCAAAACTTTTAACGATCTTCTGTATTTGGCTCGTCCTCTGACAGGAGGAGATAAGCGTTCACAGGTTTCTAGATTGTGATTAAAAACTGTTGGCGTAGCATCTAGTACAGTTTGGATCAACTCAGTTCTACCATTGAAGTCTGGAGTGAGTATCTCAATTCCAGCATTTGGTAGTCTTTTGCGAACTTCTGTTATAGTAGAAGCAAAGTGTGAAGCACCTTGATCTGGCAGATCGTCACGTGCTACACTAGTGATAACGACATACTCTAGGTTCATTCTTGCAGATGCTTCGGCAACGCGTCCAGGCTCTTCACTATCTAAAGCTTCCGGCTTGTCATAGCCAATAGCACAAAAGCGGCAGGCTCGAGTACAGTTATTGCCCATAAGCATAAATGTAGCAGTTCTTTCATGCCAGCACTCAGCAAGGTTTGGACACTTGGCTTCTTCACAAACAGTATTTAGCTTTAGATCACGAAGGTCGTTGTGAACATCTTGTCTGTTACTGCCAGTGTGGACTTTAACGCGTATCCATTCTGGGAGTCTTTCTGTTTCGCAACTCATAAAATTGGTTATCCATTGGTAAGTTTTTGCGCCAATATAAATGCATCGTTCTGAAAAGCAAAGTGGCATAAATGATCTCTCAAAATGGATTTGTAAAAGGAGCTCTGCTCTATTATCCTTACAGCTTAATTTAATATCAATTACTCGGAAGTCGGAAGTTCATGAAAAGAGTCAACGCCAGAGATATACTAAAGAAGTACAGAAACGATGAAAAAATTGTCAGTTTGTCCCTCTATGATTCTTGGATGGCGTCTTTAGCAGACCAATCAGAAACAGATATACTTTTAGTCGGTGATTCTCTTGGTATGACTGTTCTTGGCTACGACTCAACTGTTCCAGTAACTATGGACGACTGTTTGCGTCATGCTGCAGCGGTAGTTCGTGGTTCTCAGAAAGCTCTTGTTATCGGCGATTTACCTTTTGCTTCTTACTCAACCTTTGAAGATGCGATGAAGAACTCTGCAAGGTTTCTACAAGAAGCTGGAGCTGGTGGAGTGAAACTTGAAGGCGGTAAAGCAGTTGCCCCTATAGTTGAGAAGCTCGTTCAAAACGGTGTTCCAGTTATGGGCCATATTGGTATTTTACCTCAAAGTTTTAAAAATGATGGCTACCGAGTTAAAGGTAAAAGTAAATCTGAAGCAGTTCAACTAATAGAAGATGCTAAGAGGCTAGAAGCAGCGGGGGCGTTTTCAATCGTTCTTGAAGGTGTGGCGTCAGATGTTGCTAAGATTGTTACAGATGAAATTTCTATTCCAACTATTGGAATTGGTGCCGGCGTTGGCTGTTCTGGTCAAATACAGGTGGCTCATGACATCCTTGGTTTGATAGAAGGTTTTCAGCCAAAACACGCTAAGCAGTTTGCGAATCTTGCAGAAACTATTAAAAACGCGTTCCTTTCTTACTCTAAAGATATCTCAAATGGATCTTTTCCTGGAGATGAAAATACTTTCTAATGCAAGTTGTTGAATCCATTCAAGAAATGCAGTTATTAAGCCAGTCTTGGAAGACAAAAGGCTGTTCTGTTGGAGCTGTTCCAACCATGGGTGCTTTACATGAAGGCCATATGTCTCTGGTGGATCTTTGTTCTCAAAATGCAGATAAACTGGTTGTCACAATTTTTGTAAATCCAACTCAATTCGCTCCTGGTGAAGACCTAGATAAATACCCGAGGACTTTTGATAGAGATAAGAAACTTTGCGAAGAAGCGGGCGTAGATGCTATATTTTTCCCCTCAGTTTCAGAAATGTATCCAGGTGATTCAACTAGTTGGGTTTCTGAAGAGATTCTTTCTCAAGGCTTTTGTGGAGGATCAAGGCCTACACATTTTCGTGGCGTAACGACTATTGTGACTAAACTTTATAATGCGGTGTTACCAGATGTTGCAGTATTTGGTGAAAAAGATTATCAGCAGTTACAGGTTTTACGGCGCATAACGCGTGATTTAAATTTTCCAATACAGATCCTTCCAGGTCCTATCTTTCGTGAAAGTTCAGGTTTGGCGATGAGCTCAAGGAATCGTTATTTGTCTGAGCAAGAAAGAAAAGATTCTCTGATCATATATAAAAGTCTCAAAGAAGCAGCTTCACGAGTTGAAGAAAATTCAGATTTGAAGGCTATTCGCCAGTTTTTAACGGATGAAATTTCGTCCGTCGGTGGAAACGTAGACTATATAGAAACAGTCAATGCAGACTCACTTGAGAAGATCGATGTAGCTCAAGGCTCAGTTCGTTGTCTTGTCGCAGCTCACTTTGGTCCCGCACGTTTGTTAGACAATATTCAACTCTTATAAGCTTATGTCTTATCTTATCAAAAGGATCTCATATAAGGCCGATGGTAAGGTGGAATTGTTGTTTGATGACAAATCCAAGTTGAATGTTACTCAGAATATTGCGTTTGAAATGGATCTTCGCTCAGAAATGGAACTGGATCAGTCTCAGTGGATTCAGCTCAATTCTATGATTCATGTAGATAAGTGCCGAAAAAAGATGTTAGACCTCTTATCTAGGCGGCCGCATGGGAAACGAGAATTAAGAGATAAGCTTCGTCGCAATCAGGATTTCAGTTTAGAGCTCATCGATTCACTTTTAGATAACGCCGAAGAGCAAGGTTTTTTAAACGATCTTGAGTTTGCACGTTTATTCGTTGACGATAGTTTGAGACTGAGAAAACAAGATGGACCGGCAAAGATCCGTACCCGTTTATACCAAAAAAGAATTTCTAAAGAAATAATTGATCAAGTCATGCAAGAAACTGCACTTGATCCAGAAGATGAATATGAGAAGATTTTAGAGCTAGCTTTAAAAAAGTGGAGAACTTATAAAAGCAATCTTGAACTACAGAAGAGAAAAGCTCGATTATACAGATTTTTAATGTCGAGGGGATTTTCTTCAGCACTTATAGGAAGAGTTGTTGCTGAAGTTTCGAGACAAACAGGAGATTTTGATTAGTGAAAAGCCTTTTATTGACGAATGAGTTTCCACCGCATGTTTATGGCGGTGCTGGAGTTCATGTAGAGTACCTAACTAGAGAGTTATCTAAACTGATAGAAACAGAAGTTCGTTGTTTTGGTGATCAAGACTCTAAAGATGAACACACTTCGGTTAAAGGTCACGACCTACAAAATTTTGTGTCAGACGCTTGTCCTAAAAACTTACAGGGTTTGATGAAGACTCTTGGTCAATGTTTGTCTTTTAATATGGATCCAATCGATGCAGATGTAGTTCATTGTCATACTTGGTACTCACACTTTGGCGGTATCCTTGCCAAAATCCTTTATGGAAAACCTCTTTTTGTTACTGTTCATAGTTTAGAACCACTTCGCCCTTGGAAGAGAGAACAACTTGGTGGTGGCTACGACATGTCTTCATGGGTTGAGAAAACTGCGATGGAGATGGCAGATTGTGTTATCGCTGTATCGGAAGAAACAGCTGAAGATGTTCGCGGTTTATTCGATGTTAAAGAGGAAAATCTCAAAGTTGTTTACAATGGTATAGATACTGATCAGTATTCTAAGACTTCAGATAAACAAACTCTTCTTGATTATGGTGTTGATCCAGATCAACCAGTTGTACTTTTTGTTGGTCGTATCACTCGCCAAAAAGGTATCATCCATCTTGTAAATGCGATCAAGCATATGGATCCTGGTTTTCAGGTTGTTCTTTGCGCAGGTGCACCAGACACTCCAGAGATAGCAGATGAAATGCATGATGCTGTAAATGAAGTTCAGAAAGAACGCGACGGTGTTATCTGGATAGATGATATGATAACTAAAGAGGGCGCAATTGAGCTTTACTCTCATGCAGAAGTTTTCTGTTGTCCGTCTATTTATGAGCCATTTGGTATAATTAACCTTGAAGCTATGTCTTGTGAGACTGCTGTTGTCGCAAGTGCTGTTGGCGGCATAAAAGAAGTGGTTGTTCCTGAAGAAACAGGTCTTCTTATCCCTGTTGAACAGTTACATGAGGCACCATATGAACCTGTTAATCCAGAGCAATTCTCTAAAGATCTTGCTGCTGGCGTCAATCGCTTGATGGCCGATGAAGACCTTCGAAATACTATGGCGTCAAATGGTCGTAAAAGAGCTCAAGATAAATTCAGTTGGACAGCCATAGCAGAGCAAATTGTAGATTTATACAAAGAGTATTCTAAGTAGCTTTATAGTACTTGGCCATTTTTGAAAGTGATCAGCTGACCCGCTTCAAATTTGGTCCAATGCTCATTGTCTGTTAGCGGTTCCGTCGCTATAACTGCAACTCTATCATTTTCAGTTGTATGCTGAGAAAAATCTATTGATATGTCTTTGTCTTTCAGATGAGCTTTATCGAACGGAGCTTCGCGGACTATGTAGTAAAGCTCTGTCGAACATCTGGCAAATAGCACCTGACCATTTGAAAGTAGAAAATTTAAAGTTCCGTATTCTGCGATAGGGTTACAGATCTCTTCTAATTCTTTTTGAAAAATATGCAGAGGAGGAGGGCAGTCTGGGTATTTCTTTTTGAGTGAATTTAGCATTGTGCAAAAAGCTCGTTCACTGTCGCTTGTACCAACTGGTTGGTAAGCACCATTGATTGTCGGATTGAAGTTCCAAAGGTCACCGTTGTGTGCAAAGATCCACTCAAGTCCCCAAGCTTCTCGTCTATATGGTTGGGTATTGCTTAGTTCAATAGCACCGATAGTTGCCTTGCGAATGTGAGCAATAGTATTGAGTGACTTTATCGGGTAGTTTTTAACCAGTTCAGCTATGGGGGAGTTAGCCGATGGTTGTGTATCGACAAAAACTCGGCAAGCTTTACCTTCAAAGAATGCGATTCCCCAGCCGTCTTCGTGTGTGCCGGTGGCGCCACCTCTTTCACAAAAACCTTCAAATGAAAAGCAGATATCTGTTGGTACATTGCAGTTCATTCCAAGTAACTGGCACATAGGGATCCTTTTTTCTTATATGATTTACATCTAATTTAGATGTAAAAAAGCCCGTAAAGAAACTTTGCGGGCAATTCTTTAGACTATTTCTTAAGCTTTTTCTTAAGAGCAGCTAACTCGTCATCGACATCGTCGTTACCTTGAAGATGCTCAAATTGAGCTTCTAAGCTTGTATATTGCTTACCTGGTTTTAGCTCTTCTCTAGCTTCAAGCTCGGCAAGTTCTCTTTCAATTTTCTCTTCATACTTAGAAAAGCTGTCGAATCCATTGATGATGCTACTTGAAGAACCATCGAATGCAGCTTGAGCTTTTTCGCTACTTTCTAGCATTTTCTTTTTACTATCAGCAGCTCTTTTCTTCATAAGCAAAACTTCTCTTTTTCGGCGAGCTTCTTGAACTTTATCTTCGACTTTATGAAGATCACTTTTCATTCTTTCTATTAGCGCTTCTTCTTCAGCAAGTTGTGTTTCGTGCTGTAGTACGACAGCTTCAAGTTCGTTCTTTTTCAATAGAGCTTTCTTAGCTAATTCATCTTGACCGTCAACAATAGCGAGCTCGGCATTTTTTTGCCATTTCTTAACTTCTAACTTTGTTTCATCAAGCTTTTTCGTATTGATCTTTGAAGATGCTATAGACGAAGCAGTTTGTTTGCGAAGCTCTAAAATAGATTCTTCCATCTCTTTGATCATTTGATCGATCGCATGTTCTGGTTCTTCGATTTTGTCTAGCATATCGTTAAGATTAGCTGTGATCATGTCTTTTAGTCTTTTGAAAATACCCATTGCCTTCTCCTTTTTGAATTGATTGTTTTATGGTTAGTTTATAGCAGGTTGAATGAAAGATTCTTTTTATGAGGTATAAGTTACTTTTTATAAGGTGTTTATAGATTATTTGTTGTGAATTGGGTAAGTTTTATTCTTCTCTTGAAAAGGTGGTTTACACCACTAGTGTTATTTTATTGGTGAAAAACACCATACATGGAGATTTTGATGTTTAAGGGCATTGCCAGAAGTAATGTAATGAAGAATTTGACAGCGAAAGCTGCTCAGATAGCAAAAATTCCTCGACCTGTAATGATTCGTGGAGAAAGAGGAACAGGTAAAGAGCTTATGGCTGACTATATCCATAAAGCCAGTCCTCGAGCAGATAAGAATTTTGTAGCGATTAATTGTGCTGCCTTCAATGATGAATTACTGAATTCAGAAATTTATGGTCATGAAAAAGGTGCATTCACTGGAGCGGATAGTCGGAAAATAGGCCGATTGGAGCAGGCTTCAGGTGGAACTCTTTTTATGGACGAAATAGGCAATATGTCCTCAAGTTTCCAAGAAAGGATTCTTCGAGTCGTAGAGTATCAGAAGTTTGAACGTTTGAGTGGTACGGAAACTATCGATGCAGATGTAAGAATTGTTTCTGCAACAAATGCAGACCTTGAAGAGATGATGGAAGAAGACTTATTTCGCCGAGATCTCTACGATAGATTAACATTTGCTGAAATACAGATTCCACCACTACGCCAGAGAAGAGAAGATGTACCTCACCTTATCGTACACTTTGTCAGAGAGCTTCATTTAGAAATTCCCAATATAGTTCCTCGTACATTTAAAAGAGAAACTGTTGAGCAAATGATGGATTATCACTGGCCAGGAAATATTCGAGAGTTAAAGAATGTTGTTGAGCGTGTTTATCTCTATGCAGAAGAAAATGTAATCTTGCCTGACAGCTTACCGCGTGAAATAGGCGGGACAACCTTTGCTATAACTGGTGATTCTTTCGATGAAAAGGTCGATCAGTTTAAAAAGAAGCTCATTTTTGAAGCCTTGGACTCAGCAAGAGGAAATCAAAAACAAGCTGCTGAAGCCTTGGAAATGACCTATGATCAGTATCGCCATTTTTATAGGAAATATCGCGAAAGCTAGGGCTCTTTACTGAGTAACCTTTCAGATGATAAACGTATAGCGATGGCACCAATAGGAGCTGTTATAAGTATGCTTGAGGCTGCCATTGTTAGTATGAACTCTCCCATTTCAGCTCCATTGTAAAGTTTGATCGAGCCTTCGTAAAAAAGTGAGAGCGCCAGTCCACCAATAGTTGCTTGTACTGTAGCTTTAGGCCAATAGGCGAGTGTGCAAAATAACTTTTCAGAAGAATTTAGATTAGTGCCACTGAGCGATAAGTAGCTTGCTACGGATCTTGCACAAAGTCCGATAAAGAGAATGAAGCAGCCGGTGAGTCCCATATCCATCGCCAAGTTGAGATCGACCATGGCACCAATAATCACAAACAAAACGACTTCGGCTATTTGCCAGATTTGATAAAAGCTTTTTGAAATAGGCTCAGCTTTTGTTAGAAGAGTTTCACGTATAGCGAAACCAAAACTCATGATTGCAACTAAATGAGAAAATGGAATGATGTTAGTCTCTTCTATTTCTTTAAATAAATGGGCGATGGCTAAAAGAAGAATGACCTTCAAAAATGCTGGAGTAGTTGTTGCTGCAAGTGTCGACTTCAGTGGTCGGACGATGAGGACTCCAGAAACGAAACCAGTTAAAATTGAAAATGGCAAAAAGATAAGTCCCACAAGCCAGCTTTCTTGCATATTAACTGAGAGTATCGACAGACAAGCTCCAAAACCCGTTATAGCGACTATGTCGTCTATCGAAGCACTAGCCAGTATGAGTGTAGGGATTTTTTTATCAGTACCAATTCTCTTTTCTTTTAGTTCTAACATCATTGGGACTATCACTGCAGGGGAAACAGCAGAGATAACAAATGCGAGTAAGAAACTTTCAGGCCAAAGGAATCCAAGAAAGTAGTGAGAGAATAGGGCGATGACAGTAGCTTCACAAAGGCAAGGCAATATTGCGAGCCTTGCTGCAGCTTTACCATTTTGGATAAGTCCAGCTTTGTCCAAACCAAGTCCTGCTCTAAACAATATTATAAATAAGGCTAATAGGCGTACAGGTGTTGATTTGACTAACTCTGTTTTGGTAAAAGAAAGCTCTAAAGGTAAGCGTAGCAGTTCTTGAGTGTGAGGCGAGAAGACGATTCCCGCCAGCATATAGCCCAATAGTTTAGGGAGCTTTAGCTTTTCTGCTAATTTGCCAAAAATGACGGCAATTATGAAGATCGTAATGATTTTTAGCAACATTTTCTTTCTCTTGTTGGACAAGATGATTACTGGATGACTTTAAAATGTCAACCAAGAATTTTTGTTAAGATGTCGAAAACGACATGATTAAATATTTTTAAGTAAGGAATTTTCTAGAGGTTTACAGCTAATTATACATGAAATGTAATTGACTTTAAGAACTGCCAGAATACATTAGATAGTCCAAAAACGGCAAAAGTGCCGTCAGCAAATTTGTTGAAACCGGAAAAATCAGGTGATAAGTCATGTTGAAAAAAATTGCAGGGTCTGCTCTGACCGTAGCTTTAACTCTAAGTTTGTCTGCTAAAGATAAAGATCATGTTATTAGTTTTGATGAAGTCAAAGCAGAATCCTCTGGAAGGAATGTGCGCCACTTGATTTCTACTTCTAAAAAGAACCCAGGTGATACTTACGCCTATATTTACGGTAAAGGTAAATTGGTAGATGGTAAGTCTGGTCAGTCGCTAGATATAAGTGATACTCGTTCAAGAACCGAGCTCCGTTTGAAGACTGGAGAATACTACGATTTAAACAATGGTACAATTAGCTTTGACATCGCTCCTCTTAAAAAGGGTTTTGGCGTTAAAGACGAAGCAGTCATTTTTGAAGAAAAGAATGAAGATACATCTTTTGGTCTGTACCTAAATGAATCAGGAAGACTTAAACTTAAAGTTACAGCAATGTTCGACATCGTTGAAGAAAACGAAGGCGAAAAAGTTGTTTATGATGAACAGTTCTTCAGAGAACAAGAAAGACCGTCTATACAGTTTGATAATAGAAATGCTGTTGACCTAGCTACTGACGAAAGTCGTGAAGATGCCGAAGCAGCTGCTAAGAAACTTGAAGAAGCGGCAAAGCCTAAGTTCGAAGTTAGAGAATATGACTTTCACTCATTCCAACTTGGTGATAGTAAGAACTGGACTCCAGGCGAGTGGCAGAATATTGCTGTAAGCTGGAACCTAAGAAAAGGTTTATTTGTTGTATATGTAAACGGCAAATACGCAGTCCGTTCTTTCGCATCAGAAAATGGTAGAATGGGTATTTTCCTAGATCGCGGTACATCTGCTGGTAAGTACATCAAATTTGGCGCAGGAAACAATGGTTTATCTGCTCTGATTGATAATATCAAAATCAGTAAGAAAGTGATCGACCAAGAAACTAAGTAATTTAGTTTTAAAACTTTCTAAGCCGGCAATTTTTATTAATTGCCGGCTTTTTTATGTCTAGATTAAATGGGTATATGCATAAAAAAGCCCCTCGGATTAAATCCAGAAGGGCTTTTCGTGTGTGTGAAAAGTGTTTTAGAACTGTTCTTCTAGTCGTGAAAGGATGTCCTTAAGAATAGGAATGTCACTCTCAGGTCTTTCTGGACTTTGAGGGTGAGTTTTGTTAGTTGCAATCCAGTCTCTTAGTTTCAGGAACTGGGCAGCATTGTGCTTATAAGCAGGAACTGTTGGTCTAAACGCTAAGAAGCCTAAGTATTGAAGTAAATCATTGAGCTCGTAGAAGTCTACATCGCCTTTCTCCCACATTGCATCTCTTTTCGCAAAGTAGTCAGGACAGAATGTACTGAGGCCTAGTAAGTAGTCACTGCCATACATAACCATATCGATTGCTAGGTCATTTCCCGTAAAGACTTTAAATTCTGGACGAATCTCGTCGCGAACATGGAGCCTTTCCCATTCAAGTGTGCGGGATAAGGAAGAATGTTTAGCACCAATACACTGAGGGATCTTTACCAGCTCAGTATAAGTTTCTATGTCGTAGATAGAACCAAATGGCGCGAACATATTTCCAAGTTCAAAAGCAATAAATTTGTCGGTAAGTGAGCCAATCTTTTTATATGAATCAACAATGCCAGAAGAGTGTTGTTCTGTAAGACCGTATGACTGGAAGATTACTGGTTCACCAGCAAATCTTAGGATTTGTTCGATACCACGAGCGTATTCTTCATAGTTAAAAGAAGCACCAGGTTTATCGCCGACAAATACACCAGAAGCAACAGATCCTTTGCCAAGAACTTCACGAGATCTTTTCAGAGCTTCTTCACGAATCTCATAAGTTATGAGATTTCCATAACCTGTATCCATATTGATTGTCGGAGTTAAGCCAGCATCACTAGTTCTTTTGACGTGATTTGTAAATCCGGCCCAGTCGATACTACCGTCTTCATTGAATGGTAGGAGAATGGCAGAGTAGCCAGTAATCTTTCTATTATATTTTATTGAAGGTCTTTTACTAATGTCCATAAAAGTAGTCCGTAGTTAAATTGCATGCAACTATAATATTGCAGGAATGCCATGAATGCAAGTTATTTTGACATAAAAAAAGCGCCCTGTGAATAGGGCGCTTTAAAATTAACTAATAAGTAATTTTAGTAACGGTAGTGTTCAGGTTTATAAGGACCTTCAACTTTAACACCGATATAATCAGCTTGCTCTTTAGAAAGAGTTGTAAGCTTAGCACCTAGTTTACCAAGGTGTAGTCTTGCAACTTCTTCATCGAGTTCTTTATCTAAACGGTAAACACCAGTCGCACGGTCTGGGTTTTCAGCGATATCGATCTGAGCGATAGTTTGGTTAGTGAAGCTGTTAGACATAACGAAACTTGGGTGACCAGTTGCACAACCTAGGTTGATTAGACGACCAGCAGCAAGAATGTAGATACAGTGTCCGTCAGCGAATGTGTAACGGTCAACTGGACCACCAGGGATGTCGTCAGTTTTGATACTTTCTTTAACAACGCCAGGCATTGCTTCAAGTTCAGCAATCTGAATTTCGTTATCGAAGTGGCCGATATTACAAACGATTGCTTGGTCTTTCATCTTGCTCATGTGTTCAGCAGTGATGATGTCTTTGTTACCAGTAGTTGTAACGTAGATGTCAGCTGTAGCAAGAGCGTCTTCAACAGTACAAACTTGGTAGCCAGACATACATGCCTGTAGTGCACAGATAGGGTCAACTTCAGAGATAAGAACTCTAGCCTTTTCGTTGATTAGAGACTCAGCAGAACCTTTGCCAACATCGCCGTAACCACAAACCATTGCAACTTTACCAGAAAGTAGAACGTCCATTGCACGTTTGATACCGTCTACTAGAGAGTGACGACAGCCATAAACGTTGTCAAACTTAGACTTAGTTACAGAGTCATTTACGTTGATTGCTTGGAAAAGAAGCTCGCCGTTTTCCTGCATCTGTTCAAGTCTGTGAACACCAGTAGTAGTTTCTTCAGAAACACCGACAACTTTTTCTGCAACTTGGTGCCAATGTTTTGGCTTTTCAGCTAGAATCTTTTTGATAAGTTGGAAGAATACGCCTTCTTCTTCACTTCCTGGAGTTCCATCTAGGAATGATGGATCTATTTCAGCTTCTTTACCTTTGTGGATAAGCATTGTTGCGTCGCCACCGTCATCAACGATCTGATCAGGGCCAGAACCGTCAGGCCAAGTTAGAGCTTTATAAGTACAGTCCCAGTATTCTTCAAGAGTTTCGCCTTTCCAAGCAAAAACAGGAACACCAGCAGCAGCGATAGCAGCAGCAGCGTGATCTTGAGTAGAGAAGATGTTACAAGAACACCAACGAACGTCTGCACCAAGAGCTGTAAGAGTCTCGATAAGAACACCAGTTTGGATTGTCATGTGAAGAGAACCCATGATCTTCAGACCTTTTAGAGGCTGAGATGGACCATACTTCTCTCTTGTTGCCATAAGACCAGGCATTTCTTGTTCAGCAATAATAAGTTCTTTGCGACCAAATTCTGCTGCTTTTGCAAACTCTTCAGGAGTTTTTGCTGCTACGATATAATCATTCATAATTCTTCCTTCCTATTTTAATTCTTTAAGGAGCTCGCTTATGCGCGACCAGCCTTCTTTAGGGATTGTAGCGCCCATGATCTGGACGACTTCGGCACCAACTTTACTTGCAAGTTTAGCACTCTTTTCAGGGCCTAAACCGCTAAAGTGGCCGTAAAGGAAACCACTTGCCCACAAGTCACCTGCACCTGTGGTGTCGATTGCATTTACTTTATGTGCATCGACAAAAACCTTTTCATCGCCATGTTGGACCCAAGCACCATCGGCACCTAGCTTAACAGCAACTACATCACAATGAGCTTTAAGAGAGTCAAGAGCAACATGTGGATCTTCACTGTCACACCATGCTTTGGCTTCTTCTTCATTGGCAAATACCATATCGACATACTCGTTGAGTAATTCACCAAGAACATCTTTGTTTGCTAAGACGACTTCAAATGATGCAAGGTCTACACTGACTGTACAGCCAGCTTCTTTTGCAGCTTTCAAAGTTTGTAGAGCAAGTTCGCGATTGAAGAGAAGGTAACCTTCGATGTGAACGTGATCGTGATCGGTGAAGTCAGCCGCAGACACTTCATGAGTACCAAGATTTGCCGCAGCACCAAGGAAAGGACGTAAAGTTCTTTCTGCATCTGGAGTTACTAGGCTTAAGCAAGTTCCAGTTGGAGTTTCAGCACAGTACTTAAAGCTAGTCGTTTTGCCGCCAGCTTTGGTAAAGCTATCAGTGAAAAATTGGCCTCTTTCGTCTTTGCCAAGTTTACCGAGGAAAGCTCCGTCAAAACCAAGTTCTAAAAGACCAAGTAGTGTATTTGCTGCAGAACCACCAGGTGCTAGTTCATGATCACCAGCATCTGAAATGAGTTTCTGTAGTTGATCGAAATCAACCATCTGCATACCACCTTTATCACCGTCGATTGTATCGATGTGCTCATGTGGAACTTGAGATAGGATATCCACTAATGGAGATCCCACTCCGATAATTCTTTTACTCATGTAGCTTATGCTCCAACAGCAGCTTTAAGAGCTTCAGCTTTGTCAGTTTTTTCCCATGGGAAGATGTCGCGACCAAAGTGACCATATGCTGCAGAGTTTTGGTAGCACCAGCCATTTGGATTTTTAAGTCCAAGATCCGCGATAAGATCCGCAGGTTTTAGAGAGAAAACTTTGTTAACGACTTCTTCTAGTTGAGAGTCAGAAGCAAGTTTACCAGTTCCATAAGTATCAACGTTGATTGAGATTGGCTCTGGAACCCCGATAGCGTAGGCAACTTGAATCTCACATTTTTCAGCAAGGTCAGCAGCAACGATATTCTTTGCAATATAACGACAGTAGTAAGCCGCAGAACGGTCAACTTTCGAAGGGTCTTTACCTGAGAAAGCACCACCACCGTGAGAACCAACACCACCGTAAGTGTCAACGATGATTTTACGTCCAGTTAAACCACAGTCACCGTGAGGTCCGCCGATAACGAACTTACCAGTTGGGTTGATGTGATAGACGATTTCGTCATTTAAAAGATCTGCAGGAATAACTTCGGCAACAACTTCGCGAACGATGTTTTCTAGTTGTGAAGCTTCCATTTCTTCAGTGTGCTGATGAGAAACAACAACAGCTGTAACTTTAACAGGCTTACCGTTTTCGTACTGAACAGAAACTTGACTCTTAGAGTCAGGACGTAGGAAACTGTATTTCTCAGGTTGATTCTTTCTCAAGTCAGCAAGTTTAGCTAAGATCTTGTGAGAGTAGTCAACTGGAGCAGGCATAAGAGCAGTTGTTTCATTTGAAGCATAACCGAACATCATACCTTGGTCGCCAGCACCTTGTTCAGTATGAAGACCAGCACCTTCGTCAACACCTTGAGCGATGTCAGCAGATTGAGAGTGAAGTCTTACTTGTACTTCACAAGTGTCAGCGCAGAAACCGATGTCGTTGCTTGTGTAACCGATGTCGCGGATTGCTTGACGAGCAACAGCTTCGAAATCTACTTTTGCATTTGTTGTTAATTCACCAGCGATAACTACTAGGTCAGTAGTACAAAGAGTTTCGCAAGCAACGCGACTTTCAGGGTCTTGTGCTAAACATGCATCTAAAATTGCATCTGAAACCTGATCAGATACTTTGTCTGGGTGACCTTCTGAAACTGACTCAGAAGTGAAAATATGACTAGTTTTGATTTTACTCATTATTGTCTCCGATTTAAATCTATTTAAATATTCGCATAAAGGAATATAATGATTTGATTAGGAATGTAAACCCTTGCAAAGCCTTAATGAATAAAAAAGGCACGCTCTGTGAAAAGAGCGTGCCTAAAATGTATATTTTAAAGATTAGTTTCGGGTTATTCCCCGATTAGAAATCTATTAAAAATGAATGACAGATCTGATTGATTCGCCATCATGCATAAGATCGAATGCTTTGTTTATATCTTCTAGAGGCATGGTGTGAGTGATGAATTTATTTATCTCAATCTTGCCAGCCATAAAGTCATTTACCAGACCAGGAAGTTGAGTTCTACCTTTAACACCGCCAAAAGCAGTTCCCATCCATGAACGACCAGTAACTAACTGGAACGGTCTAGTTGAGATCTCTTGACCAGCACCGGCAACACCGATGATAACAGACTTGCCCCAACCTTTGTGAGAGCACTCAAGTGCAGCACGCATAACATTGACGTTACCGATACATTCAAATGAGTAGTCAACTCCACCATCAGTCATATTGACGATGACTTCTTGGATAGGAGTGTCAGGAGTATCTGCAGGATTTACACAATCCGTCGCACCAAGTTGCTTGGCGAACTCAAACTTATCAGCATTTATATCAACAGCGATGATTCTTTCAGCACCAGCCATAACAGCACCTTGGATCGCACTAAGGCCGATACCACCAAGACCAAAGACAGCAACACTTGAACCAGCTTCAACTTTCGCAGTGTTTAGGACAGCGCCTATACCAGTCGTTATACCACAACCGAGTAGACAGACTTTTTCTAGAGGAGCTTCTTTGTTAATTTTCGCTAGTGAGATCTCAGGAACAACTGTGTACTCAGAGAATGTAGACGTACCCATGTAGTGAAAGATAGGTTTGCCGTTTAGGGAAAATCGAGATGTTCCGTCAGGCATAAGGCCTTTGCCTTGTGTAGCGCGTACTGATTGACAAAGGTTAGTTTTTCCAGATTTACAGAACTTACAAACACCACACTCAGGTATATAAAGAGGAATAACGTGGTCACCAACTGCAAGAGTGGTTACACCTTCGCCGACTTCAACAACAACACCGCCACCTTCGTGACCAAGTATTGATGGGAATATACCTTCTGGATCATCACCAGAAAGAGTGAATGCATCTGTGTGGCAAACACCAGTTGCTTTTATTTGGATAAGAACTTCACCCTTTTGTGGGCCTTGGACATCTACTTCTTCTATGGAAAGGGGCTTTCCCGCTTCCCAAGCTACTGCTGCTCTAGACTTAATCATCGTTATTCCTTAATAAATTCAATCATTGAAATTTTGCAAAAAGTAATACAATAAGCTAAATCAATCAAGCCTTTAGGACTTAAAATTTCAAAGAGCAAAACTAGAATTGTCTGTAAAAAATATGCATAAAGTAAGAGGATGGTGAGAAAGTAATAGGGTTTTTTGTTGCAAGAAAGTATTAGCCGATGCCGCTTTTTTACAATTTTATCTGAGTTCTCTACAATATAAAAATTAGATAATTAAGTCTAGTAGACTAAGGATGAATTAAATTGGTGTTTGTATGTCTATTAGATTAATGTGTTACAGCATTTTGCTGTTTGTGTGTTCTGCGCATGCAGAAAAAGAGTACTTTGAGCATAAGTGGTCCAAGACTCAATTGTCGGATAAGTTTTTTGCAGAAGGAGCTACTTCTGGAGATTTAAATAAAGATGGTCATCAAGACATAGTCGCGGGACCATATTGTTATTTAGGACCAAATTTTAAAGAGAAGTTTGAGATCTATCCCGCAAAAGAATTTAAAGTGAAAGGCTACAGCGACAATTTTGTTGCCTCTTGTTTTGATATTGATAAAGATGGCTGGCAAGATGTTTTAGTCATTGGCTTTCCTGGTAAAGCTGTCCGCTGGTATAAAAATCCTGCTAAAACAGGTAAGCCTTGGCTGCAGTTTATCGCTCTTAGTTCTTTAGATAATGAATCTCCTATGTTTGTAGATGTAACTGGAGATGGGGTCCCGGAAATTGTTGGTGGTCACAAAGGTGAGTATGGCTATGCTGAGATCTCTAAAACAGACGTTGCAAAGCCTTGGACGTTTCAGACTGTTACTAAGAATGCTAGAGTTCATAAGTTTACTCATGGTATGGGCATTGGTGACATAGATGGAGATGGATTAAAAGACTTTATCGTTTCAAAAGGTTGGTATAAAAACTCAGGCAAAGTTTCAGAGGCCTGGACTTTTCAAAAAGCGAATTTTGGCGTTCACCATGGAGCACAAATGTATGCTTATGATGTGGATGGCGATGGCGATAGTGACATTATAAGCAGCAAGTCAGCTCATTCTTATGGTCTCGTCTGGGCTGAGCAGCTAGAAGACAAAACGTTTAAACCTCATTTGATTATGGGTGAGAATGAAAGAGATACTCCATTTGGTTTGGCGATAAGTCAGTTACATGCGATTGAGTTGGTCGATATGGATGGCGATGGCCTCAAGGATATAGTTACAGGGAAGCGTTGGTATGCTCATAATGGCAAAGACCCTGGTGCTAAAGAGCCTGCAGCTCTTTATTGGTTTCAGCTTATTCGTGAAAAAGGTGGGGTGAAGTATATCCCTCAGCCAATTGATAATGATTCTGGAATAGGTGTTTCATTTACAGTCAAAGATCTAAATGAAGATGGTGCGTTAGATGTTATGACATCGAGCAAAAAAGGTACTTTCGTTCATATCCATGCAAAGAAGAAAATAGATCGACGTAAGTGGTTTTGGGCGAATCACCCTTCAATGAAGGCCATTGGTAAAACTCCTCAGCAAACTTCAGACGGTATGACTTTGCCAAAAGGCTTTAAATCAACTTTGTTTGCTGGTGAGCCTGACGTAACTCAGCCTATAGCATTTACAATTGATGATCGTGGTCGTTTATGGGTTTTAGAAAATTACTCTTACCCTAAATGGTCCGCAAAAGGCAAAGATCGGATAGTTATTTTTGAAGACACAAATGGCGATGGAAAGCACGATAAGAGAAAAGTGTTTTACGACAAAATTAACTTTGGTTCAGGTTTAGAAGTTGGCTTCGGTGGAGTCTATGTCGGAACACCGCCAAATTTATTATTTATACCAGATAAAAATGGGGATGATGTCCCAGATAGCGAACCAGAGGTCTTGCTTGATGGTTGGGCTCACCAAGATACTCATGAAACTTTAAACTCATTTATTTGGGGACCAGATGGTTGGTTATACGGTTGCCATGGTGTTTTTACTCGTTCAAATGTTGGCAAACCTGGTGCTGCAGATAAAGATAGACAGCAGATAAATGGCGGAATATGGCGCTTTCATCCACTGAAGAAAGAATTCGAAGTTTTTGCTCACGGTACAAGTAACCCATGGGGTGTTGATTTTAATGATCAGGGTCAGGCATTTTTAACTTGCTGTGTTATCGAGCATTTATTTCATGTTGTTCATCACGGTCGTTTCAAGCGTCAGGCTGGGCGTCACTTCAATAAATATACTTATGAAGATATACAGACTATTGCTGACCATAGGCATAAAGCTCAAAAAGGCATGCGCGCTTGGAATTCAAAAGAAGCGACCAAGGAAGCCAATAAAGCTGGTGGTGGGCATGCTCATGCAGGAGCGATGATTTACCTTGGTGATAATTGGCCAGATAAATACCGGAATTCAATTTTCATGAATAACATTCACGGGAATAGAATTAATAACGACTTGTTGGAGCCAGAAGGTTCTGGCTACCATGGTACACATGGCGATGATTTTATGATGGCAAATGACAAGTGGTACCGTGGACTTTACCTGCGTTATGGACCAGATGGAGGTGTGTTTGTAAATGACTGGTATGACCGTCGAGCTTGTCACCAACAGACTCCAAATGACATAACAAATGGCCGTATTTATAAGATCACTTACGGTGATGTGAAAAGCCCTCAAGTAAACCTTTCGAAGCTTTCGAGTGAAGAACTGGTTCAGCTGCAACTGCATAAAAACGATTGGTATGTGCGAACTGCTAGACGAATACTTATGGAGCGTGGCTCAAACGAAAAAGTTCATGCCTCTCTTTTGACTATTTTTCGAGAGAATAAAGATAACACGAGAAAGTTGAGAGCTCTTTGGGCTTTACATGTGACTGAAGGTATAAGTGAAGAATTATTCCAAGAAATATTTAGACATGAAAATGAATATGTCAGAGCGTGGGGAGTTCAGTTCGCTGCAGAGTCTGGAAGATTTAGCGAGAAGCAGTTAAGAACACTTGAGACTCTTGCAGTTCAAGATAAATCCGCAGTAGTTAGACTGTACTTAGCTTCTGCCCTACAGCGTATCCCGGCGGATCAGTGTTGGAATATAGCTTCTGCACTAGCAACAAAAGCTGAAGATAATGATGATCACAATATTCCCTTGATGGTTTGGTATGGACTTGAGCCTTTGGTGGATGTTGATCCAGCGAAAGCTTTATTAATGATCGATCAAATAAAAATTCCTAAAGTAAAAGCATTTCTCTTAAGGAAATCTGCTGAGACAAGTCAGGGGTTAGTTGAACTCGTGAACGTTCTTAAAAATACGAAATCGACCCAATTAGAAGAAGAAATAGTTTTTGCCATGAGTCGTGCTTTTGAAAAGAAGACTAAAGTTGCAGCTCCAGCGACATGGTCAGCAGCATATAAAAAGACTATAAGTCATCCGAATAATAGAGTGAAGGATACTCTTGTGGCTCTTTCAGTCAAGTTTGGAGATAAGACGGTGTTCCCAGAACTTAGACAAATAGTTCAAAGTGAATCGTCTCCATTATCGAGAAAGTCTTGGGCTTTAGATACTCTTGTCGCATCTAAAGATAAAGGCTCTGTAGAAGCCTATAAAACTGCTTTTCAAAATGAAAGCTTAAGGTCACAAGCCATACAGGGATTAGCTGATTCAAAGGCAGAAGATTTGTCTTCTTTGTTGATGTCTAAGTTTAAAGAGATGAATCAAGATGAACAGCAGCAGTCTTTATCCGTTTTAGTTAGTAGCGAATCAAATGCTCTTGAGCTTCTCAAAGCGATTGATAGTAAAACTGTTTCAAAAAACATTTTGACAGCGTATCACATTCGTCAATTGGGTTCTTTTAAAAGTAAGAATTTGGTTGAACTGATCAAGAAGAATTTAGGGACAGTTCGAAGTAGCTCAGCAGATTTAAAAAAGGAAATGACTAAGTGGCGGACTTTGTTGAATAACAACTATATGGCCACTGCAGATGCATCAAATGGTCGCCAAGTTTATCAGCGCTCTTGTGCAGCATGTCACGAGTTATTTGGAAAGGGCGGTCATGTCGGTCCAGAGTTAACCGCATCGAACCGAAAGGACTTAGACTATATTCTGCAAAATGTAGTTGATCCTAACTCTGTGATTGGTCGTGACTATCAACTAAATGTATTAAAGCTTAAAGATGGTCGTATTTTATCTGGAATGATTAAGGAAGAAAATGATCAAACACTTACTCTGCAGATGCCCGGTAGTAAGACTTTGGTTGTTAAGGAAAATATAAAAAGCCGTCAAGTTCTAGAAAGTTCAATGATGCCGGCTGGCCTCTTTCAGACCATTCAAGATTCTGAAGTGAGGGATTTAGTCGCTTACCTTCAGTCTGACTATCAAGTACCTCTTCCCGGAGAAAAACCTTCTTTCGATTCCAAAACCAAGAAGTTAATTGGAGCAATTGAGGCTGAGGATTTAAAGAATGTAAAAGTCGCCGGTCAAGGTAAGCTTCAAAAACAGAAAATGTCAGGCTTCAAAGGACGTTGGTCAGGTGAAAATCACTTATGGTTAACCGGTGCATCGAAAGGAACTAAGGTCATTGTACCTTTGGTAAAGAGTGTTGGGAAGTATGAAGTTTTTGTTTCGTTGACTAAGGCAAGGGACTATGCACAAGTTGATGTACTACTTGGTGATAAGAAGGTGAAATCTCTTGATTTATATGAACCAGCTCGTTCAGACCGGTCAGATGTGACGTCAACTGGTATGTTATCTCTTGGAGTTCACAGTTTATCCTCTAATTCTTCTTTGGTATTTGAAATCACTGGGCATAATCCTTCTGCTGAGAAGAGATTTATGTTTGGCTTAGATTGTATCAAGCTAGTAAAGAAAGACTAGTTTTTGCCCGAGGTGAAATAATTGAAACCTGAATTAGTTTTATTTAGCGTATATCGACTAAAGGAAATGATTTGAGTAGCAGTTTTTCACCGACTCCTTGGGGAGAGCTTTCCAAAAATGATGAAGTGACTTCACAGTCCTCACTTATTGCCAATTCCTATAAGACTTTACTAGGAGAGGATCTCGATGTTGATTGTTCAGCAGAAGGGTTATATAAATCTTCTAGAATAATTCTTTCCCATGACGGAACATTTGACCCAAAATTTACCTATGTTAACTTAGCTGCTCAAAATTTGTGGCGTATTGAATGGAAGGACTTCATAGGTTTACACTCGAAATACTCAGCAGCATTAGATGAGCGAAGCTCACGACAAGAAATGCTAGAAGAGGCTTTGCAGAAAGGTTATTTCAAAGGTTATAAAGGAATTCGTACCTCTAGTGATGGAAAGCGTTTTTTTATAAAAGATGTAATCATTTTTAACTTACTAGATGAGTCTGGTGATAAAGTTGGACAAGCTGCCGTTTTTGAGAAGTGGGAGTATTTGAAATGAAATACTCTGTGTTTTTGTTTTTCGCTCTACTTGGTTCTTTGTTTGCTCAAGATAAGCTTCATTATATAGAGAATGGGAAACTTAAACTCGGCATAAATCTATCCTCAGGCGGAAGTGTCTTTTACTTAAGTACCCTAGGTGGAAAGAACCTTTTAAATCACTATGATCGAGGAAGGTACATTCAGCAGTCTTACTATGGTCGTAAAGATGGAACCATGTGGATGGATCAGCATTGGGTGTGGAATCCTGTTCAAGGAGGACACTATAAAGGTGATGGAGCTAAAGTTTTAGAGTATAAGAAATCTGCTGACGCCATTTATGTGAAGAGTACTCCGGTTCATTGGGCATCTGGAGAAGATCTAACTGATTCAATTATGGAACAGTGGATAGTTTTAAAAGGCCGCATAGTCCATATTCGTTATAAGTTTACCTATGATGGAGACGAGAAACATCCAGAAAAGACTCATGAAGTTCCGGCTGTTTTTGTCGACTCAAGTTACAATAAATTGATGTTTTACTCTGGTGACAAACCATGGAAAGATAAAGAGTTAGATGTAGTGATTCCAGGTTGGCCAAATAAGAGTTTTAATATGACAGAATCTTGGGCAGCTTATGTGAATGATGAAAAGTTTGGCCTTGGAGTTTTGAGCCCATCATCTAAAAACCTTACTTGTTATAGGTATATCGTAAAGAATAAGACTGGCTCAAAGTCTGCCGATTGTTCTTATTTTGCACCAACGATGAAGTCGGCAATCGTGAAAGGGAGTACCATTACTTACGATGTTTTCTTAACTATAGGTTCTATAGAAAAAATCCGTAAGCGCTTTAAGGAATTGAGTCAAAACAGTGTTAAGCGAGATTAGCTTTTTGTGTCTTCTAAGTTTTCTTCTTTTTCGATCTTAGAAAGAGCGACTCTTAAGATACTGCGTTCATCGGCTTCAAGAACTTTAGCTATGTAGTTATCTAACTCGATTGCTTCGCCTTGTACAGGTATACGACTTACAGTCCTATAGATATAACCGCCGATTGTGTCAAAGTGTTCGTCAAAAGGCAAGACTGGATCGTCTTCAATTAAGACTTTATTGATGTCATCAATAGTTGCTTTCGCATCGAGAATATATTCTCCATTGCCTAAGCAGGAAATTTCACATTCAGATCCGAGTTCATCATATTCGTCAAATATCTCGCCGACTATTTCTTCGAGGATATCTTCAATAGTGATAAGACCACTAGTGCCGCCCCAATCATCTTGGACGATTGCCATATGGTGTTGAGTCCTTCTAAATTCTTCCAGAAGTTCATCGAGTGGTGTTGTTTTGGGAACAAGCATGCACTTGTGAAGGAAGTCTTTGAGAGGCTTCTCGGTTATGTCCTTACTTTTAAGGAAATCTTTAAAGTAAATCATGCCGATTATGTTATCCATGTTTTCCTCATAGACAGGCATGCGGCTAAAGTTAGTTTCTTCTAAAAGCTGTATGGCTTCTTCAGCTGACTTTTCGATATTTATGCCGATAACGTCAGTTCTTGGAGTCATAGCTTCTTTGACGATCTTATCATTGAGGTCAAAAACACCTTTGATCATGCGGCGTTCATCGTCTTCAAGTTCCATGTTAACGTCATTTTCAACTAGGGAAAGTATTTCATGTTCGGTCGAAACATCTTGTTCTGTTTGGTCTGCTTCATCTCTGAGTTTGGCTTTTTCAAACGAGTTGATTAATATCAGCTCATATGGCTTCATAATGACTCGGAGGATATTGATGATTGGGATAGAGAATTTAAGTAAACTGTACCTGTAGTAGCTTATCCATATGGCGCCGACAGTTTCTCTTGAGATGAGGTATAGTGCGTGAAATAGGATAAAGACTATAACTTGTTTTACTGCTTGCAGTCCGTTATGCGGAAAGATATAAATGGGATCGACAAAGCTTATGTGATAGATAAAACATGAGAAGGCGATCGTTATGATAAAGCTGAGCGAGCGCAATACAAAAGAATAAGGTTTTTTGTCCCGAAGCCAAGTTTCGGCTTTGATTGACTTACTTTCTTCAAGTGAGCGGATATAGCCGCCAGAAAGTGAGTTTATGGCACTTCTTGCAGCTTCGAGCCATATAGCAACAAGTATAAAGGCTAGTGAATATATGATGAGTTGTGCCACTAAATAACCTCTACTTTGCCGAGTTGTTTTTCAAGTTCAGCTAGAGCGCTCGCCTCAGCTTTCCTCATTTCAGCGATGTCTTCATCACAGTGATCGTCAAAACCACAGATGTGTAGTATGCCATGAGCGATATATAGAAGGAGTTCATCATTTAGAGACTTACCAAACTCTTTTCCTTGCCTTTCGGCAGTTTCAAGAGAGATGTAAAGTTCACCAATTGTAAATTCGTCGTCACCATCTATTTCTTCGTCGAAGTCTTCAACGTAGTCAAAGCTGATAACATCCGTCGGACCTTCGTGGTTGAGGTACTGCTCATTGATGGCAGTTATCTCTTCATCATCAAGAAGAATGACAGGTAGAGTAAGGTTTGAACAAGGCAATAGCTTAGAGAGACCGCTTATTTCAGCAATCTTCTCAATACAGTTAACAAGCAACTCTTCATTTTTTAAAGAGTATTTGTCAGTCTTTTTAGCGAAACAGATATTCATTGGTGAAAGCTATGTGCTTTCAAACCTCGTATTATTACTTGTGGATAATAACCGGTGCGGTCCAATCAGGATACCAATGAAGTAGGGTATTAGCCCATTCTTGTTCCATAGGAGGCATTTCTTGCGATTGAATTTGCGTAGAAGTACACGAAGTCAAAGCTGTGCACGCCAAGAAAAGAACTATGAATATTTTCTTCATTTGAATTTCTTTACTAACCCAGTTGCATTATGACCGCCGAAACCAAGATTTATGTTCAAGGCTACATTCATATCCACTTCACGAGCTTCATTTGGAACGTAGTCAAGATCACACTCTGGATCAGGAGTCGTATAGTTGATTGTCGGTGGAACGACATTGTTTTTCGCTGCAAGAGCACATACGATCGTTTCCCAAGCACCAGCTGTACCCAGCGAGTGACCAGTCATAGACTTTGTACTACTAACAGGAATCTTATAAGCACGATCACCAAAAACTTTTTTGATAGCTAAGGTTTCGAACTTATCGTTTAGCGGAGTTGAAGTACCGTGCGCATTTATGTACGTCACTTCATCCTTGCTAATTCCAGCATGCTTAATTGCCATTTCGATTGCTCTAGCCGCACCATTACCATCGCTGGCAGGAGCAGTTATGTGACTTGCATCAGCAGTAGCACCGTAACCGATAAATTCGGCGATGATATTAGCTCCGCGAGCCTGAGCGCTCTCAAGACTTTCAAGAATCAGTATTCCACTTCCTTCTGCCATAACGAATCCGTTACGATCAGCGTCAAATGGTCTACTTGCTGTTGTTGGACTATTATTGCTTGTAGACATCGCTCTCATTGAAGCAAAGCCGGCAATACCAACAGGAGTTATAGCTGCTTCAGCCCCGCCCGTAACCATCACGTCAGCA
The DNA here is from genome assembly GCA_021232515.1 of Lentisphaeraceae bacterium. Classification (GTDB taxonomy): domain Bacteria; phylum Verrucomicrobiota; class Lentisphaeria; order Lentisphaerales; family Lentisphaeraceae; genus JAKVBD01. Next base: position 41,508 of record JAJPOQ010000013.1, on the reverse strand, counting down.
TCACCGCGGACAATTGTCCAGTAAGCTTCACCGATAGCATGTGTGCCAGAAGCACAAGCAGAGACTGCAGTATAGTTTGGACCTTTAAATCCATGACGGATAGAAACAAGACCTGAACTCATATCGCCGATCATTTTAGGGATCAGCATAGGAGAAACACGTTTTGGACCTTTGTTGATGAGGTTGGCTACTTCAGTCTCCAGAGTTTGGAGGCCTCCGATACCAGAACCAATAAGAACACCAATTCTTTCAGGATCTTGCTCATCGGCAGATAAACCTGCCATCTCAACAGCTTCGTCAGATGCCTTTACAGCAAAGTGACAAAAGCGATCCATACTTTTGGCTTCTTTTCGATCTAGATACTCTGCAGCGTCAAAGTTCTTAACTTCGCCAGCGATCTGGCAACGATAATCACTTGGATCGAAATGAGTAATTCTTCCGATACCACTAACACCGTTTTGCAGTGCATTCCAAAATTCGTCAACACTGTTACCATTACTTGCGATGACTCCAACGCCGGTAATAACAACTCTTTTATTTAGTCCCATGTCCTATCCGTATTAAAATCTTATCGACAGATTACTTACCGTTTTCATCGATGTACTTAGAAGCATCACCGACAGTAAGGATTTTTTCGCTGTCTTCGTCTGGAATATCAATGCCAAACTCTTCTTCGAGCTTCATTACTAGCTCTACTGTGTCTAGTGAATCAGCACCGAGATCCTCGATGAATTTTGCTTCAGGTACACATTGCTCAGCGTTAACGTTGAGCTGCTCTACAATTATTTCTACTACTTTGTCCTGAACAGAAGACATAAGTTTCTCCTCTAAATTTTAAAAATGTTTCAGCGAGTAATTTGTCTCGCATTCAATAAATTGCAAACTGATACTTACATTACCAGACCACCATCTACATTCACAGTTTGACCTGTGATGTAAGCGGCGTCATCTGAGGCTAAAAATGCAATTGCTGCAGCTACTTCGTCAGCTTGTCCAGGACGAGCGAGAGGAATGTTGCGTAAAAATGCATCTCTGGCTTCATCAGAAACGGCATCGGTCATTTCGGTTGCTATATATCCGGGAGCAATCGCATTAACCGTTATGTTTCTGGCAGCAAGTTCTTTTGCGGCTGACTTAGTCAAACCAAAAAGACCTGCTTTTGAAGCTGAGTAATTTGCCTGTCCAGCATTGCCGGTCAAGCCCACTACAGAAGATATGTTGATAATTCTGCCTTTTCTGGCTTTCATCATCGGTCTTGTCACTGCTTTTAAGCAGTTAAAAGCACCTTTTAAATTTATGTCGATGACTGCATCCCAGTCATCTTCTTTCATTCTCATGAGAAGTGTGTCGCGAGTTATGCCGGCATTGTTGACTAGTACGTCAATTGTTCCGAAGTCTTCGGCGATCTTTTTAAAGGTTTCTTCAACCTTTTCTCGGTCGGCAACGTTTAGAGCGTATCCGCGGATCTCGTTGTCAGTATTTGAAAGGTCAGAGATAACTGGATCGACAGACTCTGGACGAGTTCCGATTACCGCTACTTTAGCACCTTCAGAAAGAAATCTTTTAGTGATTCCCAAGCCTATACCTCTATTGCCGCCAGTTATGACAACAACTTTACCTTCAAATCTCATGAGTATTAATCCTGAATTTTTTTAATATTCTATGATGTTAGCACCCCAGGTGAGACCACCACCGAATGCAACAAATAAAACTTTTTGACCTCTTTTGACAAGTCCCTTTTGAATCATTTCATCAAATGCTATGGGGACTGAGGCTGCAGATGTGTTACCAAAACGATCAACGTTTATATAGACCTTCTCAGAAGGTACGTTTAGTTTTTGGCCAACAGCGTTGATAATTCTTACGTTTGCCTGGTGGGCAACAACCCAATCGATGTCGTCGACTGTAAGGTTTGCTTCTTCTAGTGCTTTTGTGGCAGAGTTGGACATGCCCTTTACAGCATGTTTGAAAACTTCTTTGCCATTCATCTGAAGAGTATTTAGTTTTTCATCAACAACTTTTTGTGAAAATGGTATAGCGCAACCACCCGCAGGTATGTGAAGTATATCGTGTTGTTCTCCACTTGATCCGAGGTCACTGCCGAGGTATGCGTTGTTTTCTACTTCTGTTGCAGTAAGTACTGCAGCACCGGCACCATCGCCGAAAAGAACACAAGTAGTTCTGTCAGTCCAATCGACTACAGATGAAAGTTTTTCAGCGCCTATAACGAGGATGTTCTTATAAAGTCCAGAGCCAATCATACCAGCTCCAACTTCTAGGCCATAGACGAAACCTGTACAGCCAGCTTCAAGAGAGAAGCATGCTGCATTTACTGCACCAATTTTCTTTTGAACTAAGCTTGCTGTATTTGGGAAAGTTTTATCAGGAGTAAGTGTTGCAACAATGATAAGCTGGAGTTCTTCGACTGTAATACCTGCAGAAGCGATAGCTTTTAGTGCAGCTTCACTTGAAAGGTCGGATGTAAATTGGTCGTCTTCAGCGATGTGTCTTTCTTTGATGCCAGTTCTGGTAACGATCCACTCGTCGGATGTATCGACGATTTTAGACAGGTCGTCATTTGTGAGAACTTTTTCTGGTACATAAGAGCCTGTACCAGCTATTTTAACACCTTGGAACTTCATTGTTCTTTATATTCCTTGATACGCTCAACTATGGCGTCATTAACACCAAATTGAATAAATTCTGTCGCAACTCTAAGAGCATTTTTTACTGCTCTGGGACATGAACTGCCATGTCCAATGATAGTGACACCGTTTACTCCCATAAGAGGAGCTCCACCATATTCTGCATGGTCACTAACTTTTTTGACTTCGCGGAAAGCATTTTTTGCTAACAGTGCACCGACTTTTCGTTTCGGATTCGATGTTAGTTTTTCTTTGAGGATTTTAAATAACCCCTTTGCTAACCCTTCGCCAAATTTGAGGACTACGTTACCTGTAAATCCGTCACAAACAACCACGTCGACTGTATTATCGAAGATTTCTTTGCCTTCGATATTTCCGATGAAGTTTATATTTTTAACTTCCTTGAGAAGCTTTGACGTGTTTTTGGTTAGTTCGTTGCCTTTACTCTCTTCCTCTCCATTACTCAGTAGGCCAATACGAGGGTTGCTGATTTTAAGTATCTTTTCAGCATAGATTTTACCCATAAGGGCAAACTGTATAAGGTTGTTTGGCGTACACTCAGGAGTCGCTCCAGCATCGACAAGTACAAATTGTCCATCAGGAGTGGGGAAGGGAGTAACTATTCCGGGACGTTCAACTCCTTCAAGGTTACGCATACGGATAACACTAGCAGCAACAGCTGCGCCGGTGTGACCTGCGCTTACAACAGCATCAACTTTACCTTCTTTGGCAAGATTGGTACATACGGTAATAGAGGAGTCTTTTTTGCCACGAATGGCGAGAGTAGAAGGTTCGTGCATCTCAACAACTTGAGAAGCATGATGTATTTCTATCTTTGGGTGATTTTCTAGCTTGTGTACCGGAAGGAGTTTTTTTATTTGCTCTTCATCTCCAACAAGAATAGTCTTGTCGATAGATTTATACTCAGATAGAGCCTGAGCTACTCCTTCGATAACTATGTCAGGGGCGTCGTCGCCCCCCATTGCATCAACGGCAATGATCATTCGGTTTACTCAGCAGCTGCTACTTCAAGAACTGCTTTGCCACCGTAGTGTCCACACTCAGCACATGCGCGATGTGGTAGTGATGGAGCTTCACAGTTAGTACAAACTGCAACTTGGATACCAGCGTAACGGTTTGAAGCTTTACGCTGACGTTTTTTCATTTTAGAAGTCTTTCTTTTTGGCTGTGCCATGACACTCTCCTGAGCTTATTTTTCGTCATCAAAATTTATATTATCCAGTGTGCCCCACGGGGAGCTGGACTCACTTTCAGAGTCGCACTGACATTCAGCTTTGTTTAGGTTCTGTCCACAGTTAAAACAAAGGCCTTTACAGTCCGCATCACATAGGAATAACTGCGGAAAAGCGAGTAGTATATCTTCACGTATATCGTTTGTCAAGTCAACTATTTCAGGAGTATTTTCAATTACTATACATACATCGTCTGAGCTGATGACTTCTTCTATATCTTCAAGGCAACGGTCACATGAGCAATTCACTACTAATGTACTTGTACCTCTTACCACCAAGTCTTTATCTACCATGCTGGCCTTGAACTCACAAACGAGTGGCGTCACATCTTTGATGCGCTTATCATTTGCCAACTCTAAAGTTTCTGGCGGTATAGTTGTGTCAATATCTAAACCATTTTCAGGAATATGATGGATATTTAACTGAAGCATTACTTTGCGAGCCTTTCTTTTAATTTCGCTTCTATGAATTTCGGTATAAACGCGTCGACATTACCACCGAATGCAGCAATTTCACGAATCATTCTAGAACTTACATATGAAAGTTTTGGACTAGGCATGAAAAAGACTGTTTCACATTGAGGGTTAAGCTCGCGGTTCATCATCGCCATCTGACTTTCATACTCATAGTCAGAGACTGAACGTAAACCACGAATGACACAACTGGCGCTAAAGGTGGTGATGGCGTCTTTTAAGAGACCATCAAATGTACTGACTTCGACATTATCTAATTCTTTGCAGCTTTCAGAGACCATTTCGATTCTTTCGTCAACAGAAAAGATTGGGCTTTTACCGGCATTGTGGGCAACAGTTACTATAACTTTATCAAAGAGTTTGGAGGCTCTATGAATTATGTCTAAGTGTCCATTTGTTACAGGATCAAAGGATCCAGCGTAGAGTGCTATCTTCATTTTTATATTCCTAAAGCCCCAATTCAGTTATTCTGCGGTGTAACGTTCGGCGACTGATTCCGAGCATTTTCGCCGCAGCTGTTTTATTATTATTCGTTTCTTTAAGAGCTTTTATTATTAATTGTTGTTCGTTTTGACTGACGTCCAATGAGTCCGTGCTGTCGTCTAAATTTTGAATTGGATTTAGAGCTGGTTCATTGATGATTGCCGGAACATCTTTAAGTTCGATGTATTCACTACGAGCTAAAATTGTCATTCTTTCAACGATATTTCTCAACTCACGGACATTGCCAGGCCAGTTATACTTACAAAGACTATCCATAGCATCTTTTGAAAAGCCTTTGATGGTTTTGTTATTGTCCAAACTACAGGCTTCCAGGAAATGATTTAAAAGTAGTGGTATATCATCTCTTCGACTTCGAAGTGGAGGAAGATTAATGTTGAGTACGTCTAGCCTATAGTATAGGTCTTCTCTGAAGTCACCATCTTGGACCATTTTCCTTAGGTCTCTGTTTGTCGCTGCAACAAGCCTTACATCTATATGGATGGTTTCTGTTCCACCAACTCTTTCAAAACATCTATTTTCTAAGACTCTTAAAAGTTTTACTTGTGTAGATGCATCTATTTCGCCAATCTCATCGAGAAATAGAGTTCCGCCATCTGCAGCTTCAAAACGACCAATTTTTCTAGAGTTGGCATTTGTGAAGGCACCTTTTTCATGACCAAAGAGTTCACTTTCGAGTAAATTTGAATTGAGAGCTGCACAGTGCACCGTCACGAAAGGGTTACTTGTACGGTCAGAAACTTCATGTATGCAGTTTGCTATGACTTCTTTACCAGTTCCGCTTTCGCCAGTGAGTAAAACAGTAGAGCGAGCAGGGGCAATTTGTTGAACGAGTTCTAGGACTGCGTTCATTTCTTTGGATTGACCGATAACTCTAGGTGTAGAAGACTTTTTGCGAGTTGTGACTGCTGTCGGTTCGGGTGTCGCTTCTGTTGCTTTCGCATTCAGCTTTCGTTCTCTAGCACTCATCGCATTTTTTAAAGTGGCTTCAACTTGGTCAAGCTGTACCGGCTTGATTAAAAAGTCATAAGCGCCAGCTTTCATGGCATCGACAGCCGTTTCAACAGTGCCGTAAGCAGTCATGACAAGGCAAGAAAGTTCATCATCTACCTTAAGTGCTTCTTTAACAAAACTAACGCCGTCCATACCGGGCATTTTTACATCTGTTAATATAAGTTGAAACTTTTCTTTATTTAAATACTCAAGAGCGATTTCGGCATTTTCCGCTAGGATGACGTGGTAATCAAATTTCAAAGCACGGCCAATACCCTCACGAGTATTTTTTTCATCTTCAACGATAAGTAGTTTGGGGATGGTTCTAGTCATCTTGTTCTCTATTTTCTTCGACGACTGGAGCTTCTATTCTCCTTGTTCGTCTCGTTTGAAGAGGGAGTCGTATGGTGAATATAGTCCCTTCTCCTTCATTACTGGTGACGCCGATGTTACCGCCATGGTCTCTTATAACTCTATCAACAATAAATAGGCCTAAACCTGTTCCACCTTGCCTATCTGTATGGAAGGAGTCAAAGATCTTGCCCATGTTTTTGAGTTTTATGCCTTTGCCTGTATCCATGAAAGTGATGATGAGGAAGTCACTAGAGTTTTTGCAGTGAATGGTAAGCTTACCTCCATCGGGCATAGCTTGTATGGCGTTTTTTATAATATTATAAAAAGCTTGTTTAAGCTGAGTCATGTCGCCTGGAATGGTCGAGATGTTATCTTGCAGGACAGCTTCGACGTCGATATTTTTATTTTCTATCTCAGCCTTCATGAACTTTAAGGACTCAGCTAGTATCTCATCAACTCGAACAGGAAGCATTTCGGGTTTGCTTGAACGAACAGCTCCAAGGAATTGATGAATGATCATGTCGAGTCTTTTGACTTCATCAGTACAAATCTTTAAAAGTTCTTCAGCTTCATCTTTGATTGCCGTTTCACTCACTTTGTTTGTGAGTCGCTCCATCAGTTGTAAATGGATATTTAAGCTATTTAATGGATTGCCGATCTCATGGGCGACGCCAGCGGCGAGCATAGTCATGGCTTGTAGAAGCTCACTTTCTTTAACAGACTTTGCTTCTTGTCTTATTTCAGTTATGTCGTGAAGTACTAGGACTATTTTTTCAATTGCATCGCCAGTTTCATCTTGTTGAGGAAGCAAGTAAAAGTTTAAAGTTCTTTGTTGAGGATAAAACACTTCTATTTCCTGACGGCTGAAGCCTTCCCAAGCATCAAAGTCCATCATGAGGAGGGCATTCCAGTCTATTTCTTTAAGGAAGCGATTTATTTTTTCGCCAATAATGTTTTCAGGAAGTCCAAGAAGTTCATTTGCCGCAGAATTGACATACTCCATTTCAAGATCAGGGCTCATGACGACTATGCCTTCTTGAATGGTATTGAAGATGGTGTCAAGGACGCCTTTTTCTCTGACAAGGCGAAGGAAGTATCCCTGAATGCTTTGGGAGTCCATTTGTCCTAGTCTTTCGATAAGTCTTTCTAAGAGTTCAGGTCTAAGCATTTGTTAATCTCACAATCAATTTTTCAGCTAAGATAATGCATTATCTATAATAGAAAATAAAAAGCACTCGGATTTTAGAAAAATCCGAGTGCTTTAAAGGTGTAAAAAATCTACTTAAGGTTGATTAAGCTAGGAGTGAATTCGTCCGGAGCTTGGAAGCCAAGTAGGTTGATACAAGTTGAAGCAATGTTACCAAGGCCAGCTTTTTCGTTGTTATCAAACGAGACGTAGCTTGCACCTTGTGGATCGTAAACAATGAAAGGAACTTTGTTAAGAGAGTGAGATGTTCTAGGCTTAATTCGGCCACTATCAGACACAACAGCCTCACCTTTCTTATTTCTTTCATACATCTCATCAGCATTGCCATGGTCTGCAGTGATAAGGAGTATGCCGTTAGCTGCTTTGACTGCTTTCATAAGACGACCAACTTGCATGTCGACAACTTCGCAGGCAAGTCTAGTTGCGTCGAAGTTACCAGTGTGACCAACCATGTCACCATTTGCATAGTTGATTCTCAAGAAGTCACTCTTGTTTTGCTGAATTGCATCAACTACGCTGTTAGTGATCTCGGCAGCTTTCATCCAAGGGTTTTCCTCAAATGGAGTAGTCTCAGAAGGAATTTCGACGAATGTTTCAAGCTTGTCGTCAAACTTACCGCTTCTGTTGCCATTAAAGAAGAAAGTTACGTGACCGTATTTCTGAGTTTCACTTATAGCGAATTGAGAAACGCCATTGTGAGAAAGATATTCACCCATTGGACCATTAATTAACGGTGGGTTCACTAGGTACTGAGTTGGGATGTGAAGATCACCGTCATATTCCATCATTCCAGCATATTCGATATCTGGATGGTCACCACGATCAAATGCAGTAAACTCTTCAGGCTGCATAGCGAGTGAGAATTCTATAGATCTGTCACCACGGAAGTTGTGGAAGATGACAGAGTCGCCGTCTTGGATTTGACCAACAGGAACGCCATCTTTGGCAATAACAAATTCAGGAAGATTCTGGTCAATACACTCAAGCTCACCTCGGTAAGTGTTGACAGCTTCTTCAGCAGATGCAAACTGTCTACCTTTACCATGGACGTGACAGTTATAGCCTCTTTCGACCATTGCCCAATCAGCTTCGTATCTATCCATAGTAAGTTTCATGCGACCACCGCCAGAAGCGATAGCTATGTCTAAACCACTAGAGTTTAGTTCAGTTAAAAACTCTTCAAACGGAAGGATGTAGTCGAGTGCGCTTGTTTCACCGACATCGCGACCATCCACAAGTATATGACAACGAACTTTTTTAACACCTTCATCTTTAGCTTGAATAATCATAGCTTTCAGGTGATTGATGTGTGAGTGGACATTGCCATCAGAAAATAGACCGACGAAATGCAAAGTGCTTTCTTTGTCGATAGCATTCTTGGTAAGCTTCTGCCAGATTTTACCAGCGAACATGTCTTTTGATTCTATGGCTTCGTTAACAAGTTTTGCACCTTGAGAAACGATTTTACCACCACCGATAGCATTGTGACCAACTTCAGAGTTACCCATGTCGTCGTCAGATGGAAGACCAACAGATAGACCATGAGCAAGTAGAGGTTTGTTTGGGCAGATTCTGTGGAGCTCGTCTAGATTTGGTGTATGAGCAGCTTTGTATGCATCTCCATCTTCATATGGGCTGTAGCCGATACCGTCCATGATACAAAGAACTACTGGGCCGGGGCGTCGTGAAAAGTCTGTAAGTTTATCTAAAATCATAATATCCTCATATAACTTAAGGGTATCCCGCAGGATAAGTTCGTGTGATAAAATCTACCGAAGAAATACATCAACAGGTAGTAAGTGTCGCGGAATATACATCCAATCATCATTTAGTCCAAATTAGTTCTTAATTGGTGACAGAAATGCTTCGGTAGAAGTTTTTACCGGCTCTCAATGCTTGGGGAGTGGTAAACATTTGTATTTTTACGCTAAATAATTGTAGATAAATGGCTCATTTAGAATGCTTTGTCTTGTCATAGAGGTGTTGTGTTATAATTATTTTAATTCAGTCAACTTGAAAAAAAACACACCAACTCGTAACTTTGCTCTCTCTTTTAGAGTGATCAGCCACGTGCTGACTGTTTATATTTAACGAAAGCGTAATTATAGGGATTACATAATCATATGAGTGAAGTAACTTGTAAATCAGGCTTAACGGAAGCTGAGAAGTCGACTGTCTTCTGGGCATCGTTCTTAGCCCTTTTAGCATGTGCGGTAGGTTTCCTCTTCCGTGTTTTAACAATGGGTAACTGGATCAACGAATTCGGTATTAGTGGTCAAGAAGCTGGTGGTATTTTTGGTGCTTCTCTATGGCCAATCGCTATCACTATGATTCTTTTCAGTTTGATTGTTGATAAAATTGGCTACAAACCGTCAATATATATAGCTTTCGCTTTACAAGCTGTTTCCGTTGTTCTTTGTGCTACAGCAAAGAATGCTGATGCTCTATGGTGGGGTTCTTTCTGTGCAGGTCTAGGCCATGGTATTGTCGAAGCTGTTATTAACCCAGCTTGTTCTTCAATGTACACGAAAGACAAATCTACTAAACTGAACATCCTTCACGCAGCATGGCCTGCAGGTATGGTTGTTGGATCACTTTTCATGATTCCTATTGGAGTTGCAGACTCAGCTGCTGGTGTTGCAGTTGTTGAAGGTGCATCTGGTCTTGCTTGGAGAACTCACTCTTGGTGGATGATGCTTCCAGTTGTTATCTACGGTGTAATGTTCATTAAATCTAAGTTCCCAATCGACGAACGTGTACACGCTAAAGTTCCATACCGCGACATGCTTAAGGAAGTTGGTTTCCTAGGTGCATTTATCGCTGGTACGCTTCTTTTCTACGAGATCTACAGAATTGCAAAAGGTGAAGAGCCTAGTAATCTTTTATGGATGAGTATCGGTTTCGGTGCAGTTGTTGGTGCAGGATTTGGCGCTTTCACTAAATCAATTGGTAAACCTCTTTTCTTTTTCCTATGTGTACTTATGGTTCCACTAGCTACTACAGAGCTTGGTACTGATGCATGGATCAAGCAGCTTATGACACCTCAGATGGGTGTTTACGCAAGTTGGGCTATTGCTCTTTCAGCTTTTATCATGATGATTTTACGTTTCCAAGCGGGTGTTTTACTTCATAAATTCAATCCTCCAATCGTTCTTTGTATTAGTTCAGTATTCTCAATGCTTGGTCTTCTGACTCTTTCTGGAGCTTCTGGTGCAATGGTATTTGTAGCGTTCGTTCTCTATGCAGTTGGACAAACTTTCTACTGGCCTACAGTTCTTGGTCTTGTTTCTGAGCAGTTCCCTAAAGGTGGTGCTTTAACTCTAAATACAGTTTCTGCTATTGGTCTACTTTCAGTAGGTATCATTGGTACTCCAATCATGGGTGCTTTTTATGATAGTAACCTAGCAAACGAAGTTAAAACGGTTTCTCCTGAAATCTATGAGTCAGCACAAGCTGATAAAACGTTCTTTTCTGCTACATACACAGGTATCGATGCAGCAAAAGCTTCAGAAGCAGCAACAGCTGCTGGTTTAGCTACAGAGTATGGCGATGCAGTAAATAAAGCTGGTCGTGGCGCTCTTAAAACTACAGCTTTGGCATTCCCACTAGTAATGCTTATCTGTTTTGCTTTAATTGCTTTCTATTACAAGTCAAAGGGCGGTTATAAGCCTATTGAACTTGATGATGGCGAAGACAACAGTCATGACGATCCAGAGGGAGAGCCGATTCCGGCTGTCGAACTATAAGATCGTCAATTAGATAAATTAAGGGCCGCGTTTATATGCGGCCTTTTTTAATAAATTGGAGATATTATGAAAGCAGGAATTAATTTCCTTCTTTGGACAGTACATGTTGAGGAACAACATTTTCCTCTATTTAAGAAATTAAAAGATGCTGGTTATGACGGTGTCGAAATTCCCCTTACATTTGGTGACGTAAAGCATTACGAACATCTCAGAAAAGTCATCGAAAGTGAAGGCTTAGAGTGTACCACCACTTCTAATTGTTCCCCAGAAAAAAATATCATTTCTTCCGATCCAGTGATTCGTCAAGCTGGACTAGATCACCTCAAGTGGGCAGTTGATTGTAATCATGCTTTAGGAAGTAAAATCATCGGTGGTCCGATACATTCTTCTCCAGGGCTTTTTACAGGTTCAGAAGCTACTCAGCAAGAAAAAGATTGGTGTATTGAAAACCTTAAGGCTGCCGGCGAGCATGCAGGTCAAGCTGGAGTTACACTTACACTCGAATTCCTAAATCGCTTTGAGAGTTACTTGATGAATACAGTGGCTCAAGCAAAAGAGATAACAGATGCGGTCGATAGCGAATTTGTTGGGATTCATTACGATACTCACCATGTTCACTATGAAGAGTACGATATAGCTAAAGCCATTCAACTTGGCGGCTCTTCAATTAAGCACGTTCATTATTCTGAAAGTAACCGCGGGAACCCAGGTCAAGGCTTGGTTGATTGGGCCGCAAATACAAAAGCTTTAAAAGATATAGGTTATGATGGTTGGGTCACAATAGAAGCCTTTACGACAAAAGTAGATGGCTTAAGGCAGGCTCTTCATGTTTGGCGTCCGTTCTTTGGCTCAGAAGAAGAGTGTTACCTTGCTGGTATAAAGCTCATTAAAGAGCAATGGTCTTAAGTTGGATTTAAATATTTAAGAATTTTCTAAGCCGGCTTCTTTAGTCGGCTTTTTTGTTGTCTGGGTGCGGAGAATGGTTAAAGTGAGAAGAATAAAAATAGGCCAGAATAGAAAGCGGTCGATTGGTCTTCTAGTACTTTGAGAAGTCTCTAGCTGTGCAGAAAGTATATCGCCTTGACCGGGGTAACTTCCCTTTGCTAGCACATGTCCGTCCTTATTTACAAATTGAGAAATTCCGGAGCTAGAAACTTTAAAGATGGGGATGTTATACTCGACTGATTTTACGGGTGCGACTTTAGAGTGTAGGTAGTGTTGGCCAGCGCCCCAGCTTATGACGTCCATTGTAGGAATGAGTAGAGCTTCGGCTCCTTGGCTTACTAGGTTATCGATGACCCCTGCATAACTAAGGTCGTAGCAGATGGCTAGGCCAAATTTACCCCATGGTGAGTTCCATAGTTCTTGTTTAGTGGCAGCAATGCCATCCTCAAAGAATTGAATAGGTACAGACTTTGTTTGTGTGAACTCAACTTCACCTTGAGGGTTTACGATTGTGGCGGAGTTGTAAAATTCTTTTTGAGAAGAATCTGTAAATATCTTCGACCCGCAAACTAGGTAAGTTTTGTTTGTTTTACACCATTCTTTAATTTCATTAGGAACTTCGTAAAGGAACGTATATTCACTTAATAAAAAGATATCAGTTTGAGGGTGTTTGTTTTTCGTCTTTTCGAGTCCTTTAAGGACATCTTTATCATCAGGGAGCTCTAATTGTATCCCAGAAACTATTGGTCCTTCAGTGGGATTTTTTATTTGGGATGGAAGGATATTGAGAACTCCTAAGAAGAGTGAAAGCGTGGGAAGATAGATTTTCTTTTTCTTTGAGTGAAGTGCTAAAAGTGATAGGATGAAGATGACTAAGCCAAAGCCATATATTCCGGTAAATTGAATAAGGAAGTTATTCGCATTTTTATATGTGAAGAAGCCTGTATTTAGCCATGAGAACTTAAGCTTGTACATCTCACACATGAAGAAGTCTATTAGAAAATAGAGGCAGGGAATGCACCAAACTATATTTGTTGGAGAGAGTTTCTTTTTGAGTATATTTGTGATAATGCAGGAGAGGGCAATCCAAAAAGCTAGTATTAGCCACAGTGCAATGCTTGCAGAGTGGAAGATATTTGAGAAAAATCGCAAATGAAATGCGGATATAGCTAAGCCAACGAGAAGACCTAAATAGAAGGATATACGACTATTTTTTGCATCGCTTATTTTAAATAGTCCAATATAGAAAAATGGCAGTAAAAAAATAAAATAAGACGAGATTGAGATGGAGATGTAGCTAGCACAGGAAAGTGCAGTATAGCCCCAAAGTTGTTTTGTTGTTAGCCCTTGAGTACTCATTAACTTAAAAAGCGCTCCGAAATGATTTTGAGACGTATGTCCGAACAATTATGAGTGTTTAGTGTTTCTATGAAATTCTCTTTAGTGATTTTCTTCATTTTAACAAATGAGTCCATTTCCTTGTCATTAAGCCTAAAAGCCAAGGCTCTGGGTTTCTTGGTAATTTCTTCGAAGTTCTCGAGTGTTTTTTTATAGAGTTTATTTTGTCTACTCTGTCTAAGTACAAGAAAGGACACAAGTGAGAATAGGGCTGCGTAGAACCAATGGACTGGATTTTCTGTAAGGCTGCGAGACGCTAACCATTTTGAATAAAAGACGATTAAGGAAACTTGAGTTACTAGCATACCAAGTAGAATTGCCATGAATAAGTAGGTTTCCCAGGCGGCGCGCATCATGCTGCCAAATTTTCTGCGGAAGCCAGATGTACTTGTCTGGTAAGCAAACATTTCTTCATAGGTGTTTGACTTTAAAGCAAATCTGGCGACGTGACAAAGTTCATGTGACATGAGCTCATCGCGCTCGTAGAAGAGCCACTTATTTTTCTTTTTAAAACTATTGCGGATTATGAATAATGAGAAAAAGTCTGGGTCAAATGAGTAAGCACAGCCACCAAAAAGCATTCCAAAGTCAGGGGTTATGTAAAAGCCAGGGACCCAATCGATTTTAAAGTCGTATAATTCAGAAGTGATCTTGGCTGGTGAATTGAATGTTTTTTCGGGAATCTTCTCACTTTCAGGGAAAGTTAAATCTTCTACAGTGAACTTTTTATCTTTTTTAAGTCCACTTTCCATTTCGCTTAGATTTTTTTGGAAAACCTTCAGGCGGTTGACGTACTCTTCAGAAGTCTCTGTTGCGCCAATTAGGAGTCCACGTTTATCTAGATCTACTAGTGTGGGAAGGTCATTTTCTGCAGCTTTTTTTAGTTCGTGTTCTTTGCAGAATGCTGACATGCGAATCCTTTATTTTTTCAAAAGCTCTTCAATTTCACTAGCGATTTGCTCAGGTAAAAGACCGTACTGTTGACGTATGTCTTTGGTCTTACCCCAAGGAATAATTTCACTTGGATAGCCTTTCGCAACTAAGCCATTATGCTTTTTATTTGTAAGGATTTCACTGCATATCGACGCTAATCCACCATTTATCATGTGATCTTCTAGAGTGATGACAGGCATCTCTTGTGAATCTTTAAGTAATGCGGTCTGATCAAATGGAGCTAAGAAGCGGGTATTTACGACTTTTACTTCTATGCCTTTAGGCGCTAAGATACTTGCGACTTGTAGAGCATGTTCGCATTCTCTGCCACTTGCCCAGATACAGATGTCTTTACCTTGGCGGATAACTTCAGATTTACCGAGAACGAGTTCGTCTCTATTTACATCTAAATCACTTGAGTCAGTTTTTGGGTAGCGAATAACCGAAGCAACTTTGAAGTCCAGGGCCATGTTCATCATTTGGCGTAATTCAGTTGCATCTCTCGGCTGAAGTATGTGTAGATTTGGTAGGCTGCGCCAAAAGCTTATATCGACTATACCATGATGGGTCGGGCCATCTTCAACGATTCCAGCTCTATCCATACAGAAGATGACTGGAAGTTCTTGTAGGCAGATATCGTGGTAAACACAGTCCATGGCGCGTTGCATGAATGTTGCATATATACCAACGATTGGTTTTAGGCCACCACCAGCCATGCCAGCGGCGAAAATTGTACCGTGTTCTTCAGCAATGCCAACATCATATACTTTTTCAGGGAAGGCATCTTTAAACTTTTGCATTCCGGTACCAGATAACATGCCAGCTGTGATACTAACAACTTTATCGTCTTTCTTGGCAAGTTGGCATAGTTCGTCACCAAAGATATTAGAAAAAGTAAGACCTGCAGGTTTTGTAACGCTTAGGGCATTTGAATCTTTTGAAGTGACTTCTTTCTTTTTGAAGCCGTGACACTTTTCAGGGTCATTTTTAGCACCTTCAAATCCATGGCCTTTTTCAGTTAAAAGGTGGAGTAGAACTGGTTGCTTTAGTTCTTTAAGCTTTTTGAAGGTAGAGATGAGTTCTTCTATATCGTGGCCATCTACTGGTCCGAAGTAGCGTAAACCGAGTTCTTCAAAGATAACTCCTGGAATGAGGAGGCCTTTTGCTGCTTCTTCAACTTTGCTAATGCCATTTTTGAGGGATGAGCCTATACCTGGTATTTTCTTGACTAGATCAGCAACTGAACTTTTGAAGTGGTTGTAGCGGCCATCCGTTATGATGCGGTTAAGGTACTTAGACATGCCTCCAACGTTGGGGGAGATGGACATCTTATTATCATTAAGAATAAATATAATGTCCTTAGTCGTATCGGCAGCGTTATTTAAGGCTTCGAGAGAAACTCCACAGCCAAGTCCGCCATCTCCAACAACAGCGACAATCTTATCGTCTGTGTTTAATGCATCTCGCGCAGCAGCAAAACCTAAGGCAGATGAGAGCGCTGTGCCTGCATGTCCAGCGCCAAAGTGGTCATGTTCACTTTCTTCACGTTGAAGGAATCCACTGCACCCGCCAGTTTGGCGCAGAGTATGGAGATACTCTTTACGACCAGTTAGTATCTTGTGGACGTAGCCTTGGTGACTAACATCAAAAATAAATTTGTCTTTAGGAGAATCGAAAACTTTATGAAGCGCAACTGTTAGTTCAACGACACCAAGGTTAGAGCCTAAGTGACCGCCGTGTTTGCTTGTTATCTCGATTAATTCATCGCGAATTTCATCACAGAGTTGACGAAGTTGGTCTATAGTTAAAGATTTTATATCTGCAGGACAGTTTACTGAAGCTAATATGGATTCCATGAGATTATTTTTTCATCTCCTGATGGTCGGCCCACCATTGATTTCTAAGAACTTTTGCTTCATCGAGGTAGTCTTCAAGTTTGTTCCAATCGTCACTTTCGATAATTTTCTTTACAGCTTCTATTTCTTCGACAGTTTTGTCTATAGTTTTGAGTATTGCAGCTTTGTTTGTCTTGGTTATGTCTCGCCACATCTTAGGGCAGCTTCCAGAGATTCTAGACATGTCTCTAAATGCGCCGGCACAAGCCAGTTTAGTAAGGTCGTATTTTTCATTTCCTAAAGCAACTTGAGTCGAGATGGCAGAGGTCAAGTGAAGTGTGTGACTGGTACATGAGACTGCTTCATCGTGTTCAATAGCATCTACTTCGTATGGCGTAGTGCCAAGTTCTCTCCAGAATTCTCTAACAATATTTATAGCTGCAGGGTCATCTGTAGAATAGCTGCATATGAATAAGACAGTTTTTTCATAAAGGTTTTCACATGCATTCGCCAAACCACTTTTTTCGTTACCTGCCATAGGGTGGCTACCAATAAAGTGTATGCCTTTTTCATTGAAGATAGGTCTAACTTCTTCAACAATGATGGACTTGACGCTACTTACATCTGTTACGATTGATCCTGCTTTGAATTTGTCTGCGTGAACTTTTACAAAGTCTATAAGAGGTTCTACAGGGAGAGCTAATATGCTGAAGTCTGCATCTTTGACAGCTTCTACTATGTCTGTGGATCCAGAGTCGATATAATTGTTTTTAAGAGCATCGTCTATATATGATTGTGATCTTGCCCAGCCAGTAACGTGAATGGAATCATTTTTTGCCTTGAGGGCTTTGGCGATAGAACCGCCCATTTGACCAAGGCCAACTATGCAGATTTTTTCGGGCATTTTGATGTGATCGCTCATCATTATATATACAGAGTCCTATTAAGAGCAGTTTAAAATTGACCAGAATATAGGGGGATAATAACCTTTTTAAAGATGAAAAAATGAGGTTTTTTGAGCACTTGACTGAGTTCTTGAGTATTGGTAAAATTATTCCATATCATTGCTTAAAATAAAGGAGTACTCGATGAGAAAGCTTATGTTGTTGAAAACTATACTGATTTGTTTATTTGTTTTGACTGGTTGCAAAGAGGTTCAAGAAGGTGCTGATGGGGTTGCCGATAAAGTTACCGGTAAGCAGGATTTAGAGACAATGAACAAGATGAAGACTAAGCTGAATAACGCTTTAGATCAAAAAAACAAAGCCGATGCCGATGCACTAAAACAGCTCGAGAAATAAGCTTTTCACAACTTACAGTTTGTTCTTGCGCTAAGTACCGTTAGTATATTCGGATAATAAGTATTGATTCTAAAGAATTAAACTGAGTTTGAAATGACAGAAAAAGACAATGAGCAAGCACAGAGACCGGTTGCGGGGATGAGATCCTTAGCGCTTGGAGCTTTTTGTGCCTTTGGAGTTTTCATTATTTCTATAGGAATAGGCATGTCTTCGGTCATGGCAGGGAAAAAAATCTTGCTTACTAAATCCGAAAAAACACCACTTCCTATGGAGTACAGTGAAGCTACAGATGAGGTGTATCTTGAAGCTAAGAGAAAAATTAGTGGATTCCTCAAAGGTTCAAAAGACGCGGGCAAGTTGCAGTTTTCTCTAAACGCAAATGAACTCAATAGCCTAGTGGCTCATGACAATCGTCTGGCCAATCTTAAAGGTGTATTGAAATTCAGAATAAATAACGGTGAAATCTTAGCCGAGACTTCATTTCCTCTAGATAGAATAGAGGGATTGGATGGAAAGGGTGATGGACTCTTTCTAAATGGTGAGACTAAGTTTCAGTTATTTGTGAAAAAGGATGAACTTCGAGTTTTTACCGAAGGATTCTATTTGCAGGGTGAGAAGCTGGAAGTCGATGCTATCGCTTCCCTTCAGCAAATTAACGTGTTAGCTTATTTAAAGGACTATGAGAATATCAAAGGTTCATTAAATTTAGTTGTTGATGTTGTTTGTGAGGACGATAAACTTCTGATTAGAAACTGGCGCGAGAAAAAAGCCACTAACTAATAAGTCATTTCTTTCTCAGATGTTCTAAAAATTGGACGTTGAGAAAATGGAAAACTACGATACACAGTTTGATCTCGATTTTGATCGAGGTAGCACATGGCTTCTTTCTGAAGTTGATGATGCTGTGTTTGCATCTTACTCCAAGGTGTTTGGAGGTCTCAGTCGTTCAATTATTCGCAGTTTAATTATCCGTGGCATAGCTATCGACAACGTAGATGATTTTCTTCGAGCTCCTTTAGATTCTCTGACAGACCCTTTTAGGTTACCAGATATGGAAATTGCTGTTGATCGTATTTGGAAAGCAATTGAGAATAAAGAAAAGATCTTTGTTCATGGTGACTATGATACAGATGGAGTCACTTCTGCAGTGCTTATCGAGTGGGTTCTTGCAGCTTATGGCGCCGATATAGAAGTCTTTGTCTCAAATCGTATGGAAGATGGTTACGGCCCTACCGAGTCAACAATTTCAAAACTCTCTGCACGTGGCGCAAGTGTTGTCATTAGTTCTGACTGTGGTATCACTTCATTTGGAGCTTGTGTTAAAGCAAAAGAACTTGGCATAGACTTTATCATCACAGATCATCACAATCCAGGGGCTGAGCTTCCGGATGCTTTTGCAATAGTCAACCCAAGATTGAAGATGGACTTAATTGACTTACATGGTTTAGCAGGAGTCGGGGTTGCGTTTAAACTTTGTCACGGGTTTGTGAAGTCATCTTTATCTCGAACAGGCTGCCCCCCAGATATAGATCTGAGAATAGGTTTAGATCTTGTTGCTATGGGGACAGTAGCAGACGTTTCACCACTTACTGGTGAAAATAGATCTTTAGTTAAAAATGGCTTGAAGCTTTTAGCGATGCAGGGTAGGCCTGGTTTGTTAGCTTTGAGTGAAATGGCTTATATGGAAGGACGTGTTACAACAAGTGATATTTCGCGTCGTTTAGCTCCTAAGATTAATGCAGCTGGCCGTGTTGGAGACCCTATGGTTTCTGTAGATTTACTACGATCTAAAGAATCTGTAACTGCATCAAAACTTGCATACCTTTTAGAAAAGTTTAATCGCAAACGTCGTCAAGCAGAAAGGCAGGCTTACCGTGAAGCATTAGAGCTGGCAAGATTTGAACTGTCCTTAAATAGTATGGGTGGCTTGGTGATTGTTGGCCATGGCTGGCACCCTGGCGTTATCGGGCTCTTGGCAACAAAAGTGAGTAAACACTACAATCGCCCAGTCATTGTCCTTTGTAAAGACTCTGAAAGTGGCGAACTGTTAGGCTCTGGCCGTAGTTGCGCCCAGTTAGATATTCTCAAAGTTTTGAATAGCCACGCTCATTTATTGAGTAGTTTTGGTGGCCACCCTATGGCCGTGGGTATAAGTCTTTCAGAGTCTAATTTAGATGAATTTAAAACTGGTTTTATTGAAGCCTTTTATGGGATGGATTTTAATGTTGCTGTTGGTGGAGATAAACTCTTTGCTGATGATGAGATGATGTTCTGTGAATTGAGCGATTCATTTATAGATCAGTTAGAAATGTTAGAACCATTTGGTGTCGGTAATTCCGAGCCAATCTATTTTTATAGAAAGGCTAAAGTTGTTGAAGTCTGTCAGTTAGGGGAACGTCATTGTCGAGGAATGCTTGAGGATGATAGTGGGATAAATGTTTCATTTGTTTGTTACTCTATTTCTCAGTCGCAGTTTCCATCAGGAGATATTTCGATATTGGCGAGTCCAAGGCGCGTTACAATTAAGGGTTGTGTAGAAATTCAATTATTTATAGTAGACGTGAAAAGTTATGAAAACTCTTGAGGCCCTTCAAAAGGTTATTAACTATCAATTTAAAGATATCAATGTTTTAAAAGAAGCATTAACCCATCGTTCTTATTCTTTCGAGAAAAAGGAAGAGTTGTCAGATAATCAGCGGTTAGAGTTTTTTGGTGATGCTGTTTTAGAATTGATCGCTTCTGAATACCTCTTTGATCGATATGATCAATCAATGGAAGGTGAATTAACTAAGATGCGTTCAGCTATGACTCGTGGCGAAGCGTTATTTGAGTTAGCGCATTCTTTTCAATTAGACGACTATCTTTTTTTAGGGAAAGGTGAACGTTCTTTAAAAGGTAAGAATAGAGAGACTCGAGTAATAGATGCTTTTGAGTCGCTGTTGGCGGCTCTTTATATAGATGGTGGACTACGACCGGCTAAAGACCTTTATTTGTCCTTAGCTAAGAAATGTTGGAGTAGCCCTTATGAGTTGATGCTTAAGCAGAATCCTAAAGGTAGTCTGCAGGAGTTAACTCAGAAAAAGACAGGTAAGAGACCTGAATATAGACTAAAGAATGTCACCGGAGAAGAACATGATCCTGAATTTGAGGTTGAAGTTCTCTTGAGCGGAGATGTTATAGGATTGGGTTTTGCGGGTAGTCGTCGTAAAGCTGAAGAAGAAGCTGCTAGGCAGGGAATTGCCCAAATTATGGGTGGTGAAAATGATAGCTGAAAAAGTTTCTAAAGACGTTTGTAAATAGTGACATTGGAGATAATGTTACGGCTCGATTTTATTAATGACTGATTTTAAGTTATAGTTATACTGGATTATATAAATGAAAACATACTTGCCGAATACTGCAGAGATAGAAAAGAAGTGGATTCTTTTGGATGCAGAGAAAGAAGTTCTTGGTAAGCTAGCTGTTAAAATTGCCAATGCTTTAAGAGGCAAGGATCAGCCGACTTACACTCCTCACCTTGATACTGGTGCGAACATCATCGTAATCAATGCTGAAAAAGTACAGCTCACTGGTAACAAGAACGAAAATAAAGAATATATCAAACACACTGGTTTTATGGGTGGACGTAAGGTTATGACTGCGAAAGAAGTCAGAGAGAAAAAGCCTGAGTTCATGATTGAAAGTGCTGTTAAAGGTATGCTTCCAAAAGGACGCTTAAGTCGTCAGGTTTATAGTAACCTGCACGTTTACGCTGGTCCTGAGCATCCTCATGCTGCTCAAAAACCAGAATTAGCGAATTAAGGATATTTTAGATGGCTGATAAAAATGGAATTTGGGGTACAGGTCGTCGTAAGACAGCTACTGCCCGTGTAAAACTGGTTAAAGGTTCTGGCAAACTTACAGTTAACGGTAAACCTTCAGAAGTTTACTTTCCTGTAGAGTCGCTACGTACTCTTGTTAACCAACCTCTTCAGGTCACTGGCCTTGAAGGACAATTTGATCTTACAGTAAATGTTAAAGGCGGCGGTCTATCTGGACAAGCAGGCGCTGTTCGTCACGGCATTTCACGTGCACTTATCGAGCATGACGCAGATCTACGTACAGTTCTTAAACAGAGCGGTATGTTGACTCGTGATGCGAGGAAAAAGGAAAGAAACAAACCGGGTCAGCCTGGTGCACGTAAGCGTTTCCAGTTCTCAAAACGTTAATCTGGAAATTCAGCACTTTAAAAGACCCTCGCCATCAAGCGGGGGTTTTTTGTTTCAGCAGGTTCTACTGTTGATTAGATTTAAGTTAAGAATGGAATATTTCAGTCTGTAGAAGGCAGATCAAAAAGAGAGAAAGCTAAGATGATTAAAGCAGCAATAATTGGTGCAAGCGGATACAGTGGCGAAGAACTACTACGAATTTTACTCAAACATCCTGAAGTAGAAGTTAGCTGTATTACCTCAAGGCAATATGCCGGTCAACCAATTGGGGATGTATTCCCACGCTTTGCAGAATCTTCACTCAAGTTTTCAGCTCCTACTGTTGATGAGATAGTCCAAAACTCAGAGGTTGCATTTTTAGCACTTCCTCATGGCGTTGCAGCAGAGTTTGCAGTGCCGCTAGTTGAGGCTGGCTTAAAAGTGATTGACATAAGTGCAGACTTTCGCCTTAAGTCAGAAGCGAAATACCTTGAGTACTATAAAGCTGAGCATCCTGCTCCAGCTCTTATGAAAGCTTCTGTATATGGTTCACCAGAGCGTAAGCGCGAAGAAATTGCGAATGCAAACTTAGTTGCTTGTCCTGGTTGTTATCCAACTAGTATCGTTTTGCCTCTAGCTCCTTTATTAAAAGATGGACTTATTTCTTCTGAGAATATTATTTCTTCGTCTATGAGTGGTGTCTCCGGTGCTGGTCGTAAAGTTGCAGTAGATTTTATATTCCCAGAATGCAATGAAAGCGTCCGTCCTTACGGAGTTGTTGGTCATCGTCATTTACCTGAAATAGAGCAAGAGCTTGCTGAATCAGCAGGCGTTGATGAAGTCGTTGTAAACTTCATACCGCATCTTATTCCTGTTAATCGCGGTATTCACAGCACAATCATTGTTAAGAAGTCTGCAGGTGTTACAGCTGACCAAATTCATGAATGCTGGCAAAAGTACTACGCCGATGAACCATTTGTTCGAGTTTTAAGCCAAGGTAAATTGGCTGATACGAAGCATGTGACTTATACGAATATCTGTGAGATCGCATTTGCATGTGACCCTCACACTGGAAATGTCATTATAAGTAGTGCAATTGATAATTTAACTAAAGGCGCTTCAGGGCAGGCCGTTCAATGCATGAATATCATGTTTGGTTTGGCTGAGAGTGCAGGCCTTTAAGGATTAGATATGATTGAGTTAATTGAAAAAGCTTCTGTTCTCGTTGAGGCTCTTCCTTATATTCAAGAATTCCGTGGTGCAGTCGTTGTCGTAAAGTTTGGCGGCAGTGCGATGGAAGACCCTGAACTAATAGAATCAGTCATTCGTGATGTTGTGATTATGGAGTGCATTGGTATGCGCCCTGTGATAGTTCACGGTGGTGGTAAAGCTATTTCTGCAAGACTAGAAAAGATGGGTATCCCAGTAAAACGTACGGGCGGTATGCGCCATACTTGCGATGCCACAATCGAAGTTGTCGATGACGTTTTACACAATGAGGTAAATCAAAACTTACTGAACCTTATGGGGAAACTGAAAGGCAAAGGTCAGCGCATTTCAGGGAAAGATATTCTCAAAGCAACTAAGATGTTTGTCAAGGATCCAGATTCTGGAGATGATATTGACGTAGGTTACGTAGGTAATGTAAGCGACGTCGATGCAGGGCATATCTTAGAAGTTATTGATAATTGTGAAATACCAATTATTGCTCCCTTAGCGAAAGATGATCAAGGTAATACTTACAATATAAATGCAGATATAGCAGCAGCAAAAGTTGCAGAGGCATTGCAGGCGCGCAAGTTAGTTTTCTTAAGTGATGTCCCTGGTTTGTTGATGGATCCTAAAGATGAGTCGACATTGATTCATTCTATAAAAATCAACGAAGTAGAAGAATATATCGGCAAAGGCATTATTGCTGGCGGTATGCTTCCAAAAGTTCTTAGTGCTGTAGAAGCTCTTAAAGCAGGTACACGTAAAGTTCACATGATTGACGGCAGGATGAGCCACTCTGTTTTACTTGAATTGTTCACCGACCAAGGTGTAGGTACAGAAATAATCAACGACTGAGACTTTTTATGAATATTCGCGAGAAATATACAGAATACATTTTAGGCACATATAAGCCATCGATCTTTTTTGAAAAAGGTCAGGGAAGTTACCTTTGGGATGACCAAGGTAAAAAATATTTAGATTTTGGCACTGGTATCAGTGTTTGTAACGTCGGTCACTCTCATCCTAAAGTTGCTAAGGCAATAAGTGACCAAGCTACGAAGCTTTTGCATGTTTCAAACTTATACATGACAGAGAACGCTCCGCTTCTGGCAGAGAAGATTTCTAAAGCTGGCTTTGGCGGCAAAGTTTTTTTCTGTAATAGTGGTGCAGAAGCAAATGAAGGTTTGATCAAGTTTGCTCGAAAATGGGGTACCGACAAAGGTCGTCATGAAATCATTTGTATGAATGATTCTTTTCACGGTCGCACACTAGCTTCTCTTGCAGCAACGGGTCGTTCAAAATACCGTGAAGGCTTCGGCCCAGACTTACAAGGTTTTACTCATGTAGACTATGGTGATCTTGAAGCAATAAAGAATGCTGTTTCAGATAAGACTGCAGCAGTTATGCTAGAGCCTGTACTTGGTGAAGGTGGCGTTCGTCCTGCAGCGAAAGCTTTTATTCAAGGTGTTCGCCAACTTTGTGATGAGGCTGGTATTTTACTTATGTTTGATGAAGTTCAAACTGGTATTGGTCGTACAGGGAAGATGTTTGCTCATCAGCATTTTGATGTTGAGCCAGATATTATGAGTATGGCGAAAGCGCTTGGCAATGGTATGCCTATTGGCGCTTTTATGGTTCAAGCTAAGTATGAAGGGATTTTAGTTCCAGGAACTCACGCAACGACTTTTGGTGGTACTCCGCTGGCTTGTGCTGCTGGCTTAGCTGTGTTTGAGATTTTTGAAGATGAAAAAGTTTTAGAGAACTGTGTTAAGCAAAGTGAGAAGCTATCGTCATTTTTAAATAGTTTAGTTGATAAATATAGCTTTATAACTGAAGTTCGTTCACTTGGGATGATGGTTGGGATAGATGTTGAAATACCAACTGGCGATGTTGTCTCTAAAGCATTTGAGAAAGGTCTGATACTTTTGACTGCTGGAGAAAAAACTGTGCGACTATTACCTCCACTAAATATTTCAGACGCTGAATTGGATGAAGGAATGAATATAATTTCCCAAACTTTTGAGGAGTTGAATCATGGCTAAAGATTTTATGCGTTTATTAGATATTTCGAAGGAAGAGCTTCGAGAAACAATAAACCTTGCACATAAGTATCGTGAAGACAGAACTTTAAATTCAAATCATCTTAGTGGTAAAACTATTGGTTTGATTTTCTTAAAAAACTCAACTCGCACAAGAGTGTCTTTTGAGACTGGTGTTTATCAGCTTGGTGGAAATCCGATGTATATGGATCAGAATGGCCTTCAGGTTGGACGTGGCGAAAGTTTTGAAGATACCGCAAAAGTATTGAGTCGTTATCTTGACGGTATTGTGATTCGCGGACATAAGCACGGAGACATTAAAGCTTTTGCAGACTCCTGTTCTATTTCAGTTATTAACGCATTGACGGATACTTTTCATCCTTGTCAGCTTTTGGCAGATATACAACTGATTGACAATTTAAAAGGTCGTTTAGAGGGTGTAAAAGTTGCCTTTATGGGAGACTGTGCAAGCAATATGGCACTGTCGTGGATTTATGCGGCTCATATGACTGGTATGGAACTTCGTCTTGGTGGTCCAGAAGACTTTATGCCACCGAAAGAGTTTTTGGAAAGTATTGGCAATCCTGATAATGTTAAAGTTTGTCCAGATGCAAAAGAAGCTGCAGAGGGTGTGGACTTTATATATACGGATGTTTGGATCAGTATGGGTTTTGAAGAAGAAGCCGCAGAAAGGTCTAAGGCTTTTTTGCCTTATCAGGTTAACCAAGGGTTGCTTAATGTTGCAGCTTCAGATGTAAAAGTTATGCATTGTTTACCAGCTTACCGAGAGAAAGAGATAACAGCTGAAGTTCTCGAAGGGAAGCACTCTGTAGTATGGGATCAGGCAGAAAATCGACTTCATGCTCAAAAAGCTATTATGACTCTTAAGTTTTAAGTAGCATTTTTAAGTAATTTTTTGTAGACTGTTCTAACTTTTAGAACAGTCTTTTTTATTTTTACCGTGGGCTCAAAATGATTTCAAAAAATATACTTTGTATTGGTGCTGGTTATGTAGGTGGACCGACGATGGCGACCATCGCAGCAAACTGTCCAAATTATATAATAAATGTTGTCGATTTAAATCAATCAAGAATAGATGCTTGGAATTCAGGTGACTTACCAGTTTTTGAACCTGGTTTAGGTGAGCTTATTGAAAAGCAGCGCGGTAAAAACCTTTTTTTCTCAACAGATGTGATTGAAGGTATAAAACAAGCAGATGTTATATTTGTCTGTGTAAATACTCCAACTAAAACTTTTGGTCTAGGGGCCGGTAAAGCTGCTGATTTACAGTTTTGTGAGAAAACAGCTCGCCAGATAAGTGAATATGCTCAAAAAGATTTGATTGTTGTAGAGAAAAGCACTGTACCCGTTAGAACATCTAAGATTATTTCCGAGATTCTAGAAAGTGGAGATTCTAAACATTCTTTTGAAGTTATTTCCAATCCTGAATTTTTGGCCGAAGGTACAGCAATTGCCGACTTACAAAACCCTGATCGGGTTTTAATTGGAGGCAGACCAACTCCTGAAGGAGAAGCAGCTGTTGCAGCCATTTCGGAGATTTATGAAAATTGGATTTCTAAAGGAAGAATAATTACTACCGACTCTTGGTCTTCAGAATTATCAAAGCTTGCAGCAAATGCATTTTTAGCTCAACGAGTAAGTTCAATCAATAGTATTTCAGCTATTTGTGAGGAGACAGGTGCCGATGTAAGTAAGATCTCAGAAGCAATTGGAGCAGACTCTAGGATTGGAGCAAAGTTTTTGAAATCTGGCCCTGGTTTTGGGGGCTCATGTTTTCAAAAAGACATATTGAACCTTGTTTATTTGTGCGAGACACTTGGATTGTCTGAAGTAGCCCAATACTGGCAAAGTGTTATTGACATAAATGAATATCAAAAAAAACGCATTGTAAAGAATGTGATTTCTTCGATGTTTAATTCTGTCGCCGGTAAGAAGATTGCTGTTTTAGGTTTTGCCTTTAAAGCTGATACAGGAGATACTCGAGAAAGTCCTGCAATTCAAATTGTTAATTCTTTAGTTGAAGAGAGAGCTGAAGTTGCAATTTATGACCCACAAGCAATACCTCAGGCTAGAGAAGACTTGAAAGGTTTGACGAATATTATTTACTGTGATGGTGTTTCTAAAGCTACAGTAGATGCCCATGCGGTGATTGTAGTTACGGATTGGCAAGAGTTCAGGGGGTTAGATTTTAAAAAGATCTTTCAATCTATGGTTCGACCAGCGCATATTTTTGATACGAGAGGTTGTTTGAATGCGAAAGAATTATACGAACTTGGTTTCAATGTTCATACAATTGGTCAAAAACCTAAAATTCATAAAAGGTAATTATTGTAATGATGAGTGATGTAAAAATTGCGGTATTAGGTCTTGGTTATGTAGGCCTACCTTTGGCTGTTGAATTTGGTAAGAAATATGAGACAATCGGTTTTGATATAAAAGAAGACCGTATAAAAGAGTTACTTAAAGGTTTTGACTCAACACTTGAGGTGACCGATGAAGAGCTTAAAGGCTCTTCAAGTTTGTCCTTTTCTTCACAAATAGAAAGTTTAAAGCAAAGTAATTTTTATATAGTTACAGTACCAACCCCAATTGATAAAAATAAAAGACCAGACTTAACTCCCCTTCAAAAAGCTAGTAAAGCTGTAGCTTCTGTACTATCTAAAGGAGATATCGTTGTTTTTGAATCAACGGTTTATCCAGGTGTTACAGAGGAAGTGTGTAAGCCTATTCTAGAAAAAGAATCAGGTCTAACTTTTAACAAAGACTTTTACCTTGGTTATTCTCCAGAGAGAATTAATCCAGGGGATAGACAGCACCGCTTGACGACTATTTTAAAGGTTACGTCAGGCTCGACTCCAGAAGTAGCAGATTTTGTTGATGAAGTATATGCGAGTATTATTACTGCAGGAACTTTTAAGGCAGAATCAATCAAAGTTGCCGAGGCAGCAAAAGTCATCGAGAATACTCAACGGGATTTAAATATCGCTTTGATAAATGAACTTTCACTTATTTTTGACCGTGTTGGGATTGATACAGAACATGTTCTTAAAGCAGCTGGGACAAAATGGAATTTTTTAAATTTCAGACCTGGTCTAGTTGGCGGTCATTGTATCGGTGTAGACCCATATTACTTAACTCACAAAGCAGAAGAGCTTGGTTATACTCCAGAGGTTATCCTTGCTGGTCGACGCATTAATGATAATATGGCTTCTTTCGTAGTATCAAATTTGGTGAAACAGCTAAGTAAGCGCGGAATTAATGCCGGTAAATCTAAAGTACTGATTATGGGGTTAACTTTTAAAGAAAATTGCCCAGATCTTCGCAATACGAAAGTAACTGATATAATCAAAGAGCTAGCAGATTACGGTAGTACTGTTGATGTGTATGACCCTTGGGTTGATAAAGAAGAAGCAACAGAAGAGTATGGCTTAGAAGTTTACAGTGAAATTTCTGCAAATGACTACGATGCAGTTATAGTTTGTGTTGCACACAAAGAATTTAAAGAGTTGTCCGTTAAAGATCTCCGTGCAAAGTGTAATGCAGATGCTGTGATATATGACCTCAAGTATGTTTACCCAGAATCTTTGGTAGACTTAAGATTATAGTTTTGCCTAGAGAAACGATTTCTGCAAAAGCTCAAAAACCGTCTAGAATGTACTGTATTTTTCATTATAAAGTGTTAATGGTTAGGGCACATTGATATAAATTATAAGCTGAGCAGTACGTTGCTACGTTTTAATGTTTAAACGACTGCCGTCAAATACTAAAGACTTTATTTAAGAATGGTTGACTATGGATAATCATAAAATGACTCACCTCAAAGAACTTGAGGCTGAGAGTATACATATAATTCGCGAAGTTGCAGCAGAGTTTGATAACCCTGTTATGCTTTATTCTGTAGGTAAAGATTCTGCAGTTATGCTTCACCTCGCAATGAAAGCGTTTTACCCAGGAAAGCCGCCATTTCCACTTATGCATGTTGATACCAAGTGGAAGTTCAAAGAGATGATTAAGTTTAGAGATAATCATGTGGCGAATCTTGGTCTAGATTTAATAGTTCACAGTAATCAAGAAGGTATAGATAAAAATATAAACCCTTTTGATAATGGTAGCCAAGTTCATACAGATATTATGAAAACTCAAGCATTGAAACAAGCATTGGATAAGCATGGTTTTGATGCAGCATTTGGTGGAGCTAGAAGAGACGAAGAAAAGTCTCGTGCTAAAGAGCGAGTTTATTCTTTCCGTGATAAAAATCACCGATGGGATCCTAAAAATCAGCGTCCTGAACTTTGGAACATCTACAACGGTAAAGTAAATAAAGGCGAAAGTATTCGCGTTTTCCCACTTTCAAACTGGACTGAGTTAGACATCTGGCAATATATATACCTTGAAGAGATTCCAATTGTTCCGCTTTATTTTGCCGATAAGCGCCCCGTAGTTAATCGTGATGGTGTCGACATTATGATCGACGACGATCGTATGAAAATTGGTGAAGACGAAGTTATTGAAGAGAAAATGGTTCGGTTTCGAACTCTTGGTTGTTACCCACTAACTGGTGCAGTTGAATCAACGGCGACAACACTTCCTGAAATTATCCAAGAAATGCTTCTGACTAAGACATCGGAAAGACAAGGTCGAGTTATTGATCAAGATCAAGCTGGATCGATGGAAAAGAAAAAGAGAGAGGGGTACTTTTAATGTCACACCAATCTGAATTGATAGAAAAAGACATACTAGGTTATCTTAAGGAACATGAAAACAAAGAGCTTCTTCGCTTTTTGACTTGTGGTAGTGTAGATGATGGTAAATCAACTCTTATCGGAAGACTTCTTCATGACTCCAAACTGATCTATGAAGATCAGCTTAGCTCGATCAAGAAAGACTCTAAGAAGTTCAATACTACTGATGAAGAGTTTGACTTAGCTCTTCTTGTTGATGGTCTAGAAGATGAACGTCAGCAAGGTATAACTATTGACGTTGCTTACCGTTACTTCTCGACTTCTAAGAGAAAGTTTATCATAGCAGATACACCAGGACACGAGCAATATACTCGTAACATGGCAACAGGAGCTTCAAATTGTCAATTGGCGATTATTCTTCTCGATGCAAGAAAAGGTGTTTTGCCACAGACTAAACGTCATAGTTTTATTGCTCACCTACTTGGTATCAAGCATATCGTTGTAGCTATCAATAAAATGGACTTAGTTGATTTTAGCGAAGACGTCTACAATGAGACAATTAAAGGCTATAACGAGCTAGCAAAAACTATTGGTATCGAAGAAGTTCATTACCTACCTCTTTCAGCTCTTAAAGGCGACAATGTTGTTGACCGTAGTTCGAAAACAGATTGGTACGATGGACCAACTCTTATGGAACTACTGAATACTGTTGAATTAACTCATGACCGTAACTATGAAAACTTCCGTATGCCAGTTCAGTACGTAGTTCGCCCAAATCTCGACTTTAGAGGTTTTTGCGGAACAATTTCTGGTGGAGAAGTAAAAGTCGGTGATGAGATAGTAACTCTTCCTTCAGGCAAAGAAAGCAAAGTTAAAAGCATCGTTACTTATGACGGTGAGCTTCAAGAGGCTTGCGCTGGTATGGCTGTGACTTTGACTTTAGAAGATGAAATTGACAGTAGTCGTGGTGACTTGATCGTTAAGAAAGGCGATGAAGCTACTTCAACAGATTCACTTCAAGCTCACATTGTTTGGATGCACGAAGAGAAGTTTGAAACTGGTCGTTTGTACGATTTTAAATTTGCTTCAAAAAGTGTTAGTGGTCAGCTAATTTCAGTTGACTATAAGTATGACATCAATACTCTAGATAAGATAAGCACAGATCATTTCGAGTTAAATGAGATAGGTCTTTGTCGCATCGATGTAACTGATAAAGTTTCAGTTGATCCTTATTCGCTAGTTCCAGGCACAGGTGCATTCGTTGTGATCGATAGATTATCAAATGTAACGATCGGTGCTGGTATTGTTTCTAAAGCTTTAAGTTCTACAGACGGTTCAGCTGTTGCAGCTGGTCCATCATTTGAAGTTGAACTAAATGCTTTGATTCGCAAGCACTTCCCTGCATGGGAATGTAAGGACATCAGTCAGATCTTAAAATAGATTAAAGACTACATTCTTTTTTTGAAATGCCGCAATTACTTGATTATTGCGGCATTTTTTGTTTAATTTCGTATATAGCTGACAGAAAGAAGCTTTTCATAACGTTTATTTATTTAGAATAAGTAAACCCTTTGAGGAATGCATGAAATTAAAACTATTTATACCATTCATCTTTTTAAGTCTCTCTCTTTTTTCTGTAGATAAGCCAAACATTGTTTGGGTCGTTAGTGAGGATAACTCAGCAAGTTGGTTGAAGCTTTACAGTAAAACGGGCGTTGAAATGCCTGCTATAGAGAAACTTGCTAAAAATGGCCTAGTGTTCAACAATGCTTTTTCTTGTGCTCCAGTTTGTTCCGTCGCCAGAAGTACTATCATTTCTGGATGTTATGGACCTCGTGTTGGAACTCAGTATCACCGCAATCAACAATATGCTAAAATGCCAGATGGCTTAAAACTCTTTCCTTATTATCTGAAGCAAGTCGGCTACTATACTTCAAATTGCCACAAGGAAGATTATAATTACAACCCTAAAGAGAAAGAAGGTGTCTGGGACGAGTCATCGAGAAAAGCTTCCTACAAAAAGCGTAAACCTGGTCAACCATTTTTTCATGTTCAGAACTTTACGACAACTCATGAAAGTTCACTTCACTTTCAAGATATGAAGAAAAAGACAACTGATAATCCTGCCGATATGAGAGTTTTTAAGTATCATCCAGATACTGAAACCTTTCGTTATACATATGCTTATTATCGAGATCGTCATCGCTTAGTGGATCAGCAAATTTCTAAATTTCTTAAGGGATTAGAAAAAGATGATTTACTAGATGATACATTTATTTTTTACTATGGTGACCATGGTGGAGTTTTACCGAGAGGTAAAGGTTACGCTTATAATAATGGCTTACAGGTTCCGATGGTAGTCTATGTTCCTAAGAATTGGCAGCACCTTTCTCCAGCCTCAAGAGGTTCGCGAGTGGACGGCTTCGTTCAGTTTGTTGATTTAGCTCCAACAGTTCTTGAGCTTGCAGGATTAAAATCGGATTTGGGTTTTGATGGAAAAGCTTTTCTTGGTAAAGAGGTAAAACTTGATGAGTTAAATAAGCGAAACACGAGTTACGGCTACGCCGACCGTTTTGATGAAAAGTATGACATGGTACGAACTGTTCGCAAGGGTGATTTTCATTATATGCGAAACTACCAGCGCTTTAATTATGATGGGCTCTACAATCGTTACCGGTATCGAATGTTGGCTTATAAAGAATGGCAGAAAATGTTTGATGAAGGGAAACTAACGAAAGAGCAAAGTCAGTTTTTTGAGGAACGCCCAGTTGAGTGTTTGTACGATTTATCAAACGATCCAGATGAAGTAAATAATTTAGCTAAAGATCCGCAATATTCTGCGATAGTTAAAGAGATGCGAGGACTTCTTACAGGTCAAGTTAAAGATCTGGCAGACCTTAGTTTTATACCGGAACCCATTATGATTCGTGAGGGAGTAGAAAACTTTGTTGAGTATGGCCAAAAAAATAAACAGAGAATTGCCAAATTATCACAAATCTCAGACTTAAGTTTGAGAGCCTTTCCAGAAATTAAAAAAGATTTAACGGCTACGCTTAACTCTTCAGATGCCTTAGAAAGATATTGGGGATTAATTGTTTGCTCAAACTTCGGAAACCAAGCGATTGGTTTGTACGATAAAGCCAAAAAGATGTTAGAAAATGATTCTGACCTTTTTGTTAAAACCCGTGCTTTGGAGTTCCTAGCCTTAAATAACCAAATAGTTCCAGGTAACTATATAAAAAACTTAATCGAGATGGCTAAAGATGAAAATGATTTGGGGCTGATTTTAAATACAGTAGTTCTTTTAAGAGATGGAAAGCACAAGTATAAATTTGATCTGAATTATTTACTGACAGAGAAAAGATGGTCAGGTTTAAGTTTGAAATCACCTACTGGCAGACGGCTAGAGTACTTAATCGGCTATACAGGCAAAACAAAGTAACTACTAATATACTTTTCTACTGATGAGCTCTTAAACAATTTGTTTAAGAGCTTTTTTTGTTTTTGTTCCGTAAAATCAGTATCTTGAGACTATGTGAAAAACTGTGATGATGAATAATTTATTTTGTAAATAAAATATTTTTTCAAATATTGAGTAAGTTTATTGCGGCGATGGCTATGGTTAAGTGTATGAATAATTGATGTGGTGTTAATATGTTTAAAATTAAAGTTCTATCAGCTGCCTTGTTTCTCAGTGCAAGTGTACAAGCAGCTCCCCCATTAAATTTTGAGAGAGATGTATTGCCAGCTCTCGAAAAATCTTGTTTCAAGTGTCATAGCGGCGATACTAAAAAGCCCAAAGCAGGTCTTCGTTTAGATGTTGCTAAGGACATGCAAGGCTTCGAAGAATTAATCATTCCAGGTAAGCCAGAGAAAAGTTCCCTTTATACTCTTTTAGCTCTTCCTAAAGGTCATGATGACATCATGCCTCCAGAAGGCAAGGCTCCCGCAGTAGATGAAAAAGCTAAGGCGAAAATTAAGCTTTGGTTGGAGCAAGGGGCTCACTTTGGTTCTTGGGAAAAGTATGTCAATAAAAAGGAAAAGAAACTTGTATCAGGTCTCTCTGGAGCAAGTATTGATACAAACCTTTTAGTAGCATCTTCAAAGATAGACTCCCTGCTAAACGAAGAGCGCCAGAAAGAAAAGCTTAGACTAAACCCACCGGTCGACGAAGAGACCTTTTTAAGGAGAGTGTACCTATCTGTTATCGGTCGTATACCTTCCTTGAAAGAAACAGTTGCCTACTTAAAAAGCTCAAATAAAAATAAGCGTATAGAACTAATAAGTTCTCTTCAGAACTCAGAAGGTTATGTTAGTCATAATCTAAATTATTGGGGAAATATACTTCGAGCTCAATCAAATCAAGATGGAAACGCAGAAGGCGTTTGGTTTGATTTTATCAAAGACTCATTGAGAGAAAATACTCCTTATGATAAATGGGTTCATAGTATGATAAATGCTAATGGTGCCATGTGGGAAGATCCTGCAGTAGGTTTTCTAAGAAGAGATTCACGAAATAGATTAGCCGGTTATGAAGCTTTGACTGGAGTGTTTTTAGGTAAACAGATCGGTTGTGCCCAGTGCCACGATCATCCATACGATACAACGTCACGTCGAGACTATTTTGAAATGTATGGCTATATAGCGACAGCTCACCCTTATTTCCCTCAAAGTAAAATTTTGAATAATTTGAAAGGGCGAGAGATGATCAAAGAGGTGGCTAAAGTTCATAGTGAAATGCGTCTTAAGAAACCACGCTTTGGAAAAGAAACACGAAGCATTTGGTTAATGGCTTATTTAACTTTGAAAAAACTTAGGCAGAGAATCGTTCAGTCCGATAAGATTCATCAAAGTAAGTTTCCGGTTGACTACCAGTACGACGATGGTAAAGCTGGAAAAGTATTAATACCAGATGTCCTCTTTGGGAAGTCACCAGCGTTAGAGAACAATAAAGAGAAGGCAGCACCTATTTTTGCAAAGTGGGTTACGTCACCAGATAATCTGAAATTTACCTATGTTATTGTTAATAGACTTTGGCACAAAATTATGGGAGAATCAATTCTTGGCCCTTTAACAGATATAAAAAGTATTGAGAATGCAAAGAACCCTAAACTTGTCCAGTACTTGGCTGAGTTGATGGTTTCTTTGAAGTACGATATGAAGGCATTTAGTAAGATTTTATATAATACGAGACTTTATCAAAGTCAGGCGATGACTGAAGATGAATTTACTATTAAAAAAACTTTTACAGGCCCATTACTTAGAAGGATGACGGCTGAGCAAGCGTGGGATTCAATGATGGTATTGATCAAGCCAGATCTGGATTCGGAACTAAAAGATATGAAGCCGGATTTTGATTTTTACTTTGCAGTCACAAACTCTAAAACTAAAGAAGAGTTTTGGGATGTTATGAAGAAAAAGGCTTCTTTGAAAGTCCGTGACAGACAAAATTCAAATATGGCTAAGATGAATGTGATGATGAAAAAACAAGGTTATGTAGTGTCTGGCTTTAAAAGGGCGTCTGAGATAAGCCAGCCTTCACCTGCAGGACACTTGTTAAGACAGTTCGGTCAGGCTGACAGAGAGCTTGTTGAAGATCAATGGGCAAACCCGACTATACCGCAATCATTGACTTTACTTAACAGTAAAATGATTCGCTCTATTAGTGGAAAAGGCTCAGCCCTTGAAAAGGCTTTGAATCTAAGGTCAACTCCTACAGCAAAGGCAAAGTTGCTGTTTGCCACGATTTTAACACGGTATCCAAGTAGCGGAGAACTTAAGGCAAGTCTAGCAGCAATCGGCAATGGAGATGATTATGACTTTGCACAGTTATCTTGGGCCCTTTTGAATACAAAACAATTTTTATTTATTAAGTAAGGTGTGTGTATGTTTAATTTAAATTCAGAAATTTCTCGTCGTCAATTCATGGCGCGTCAGGCTAAGTCTTTACTAGGTGTTAGTGCTCTTTCTGCAGGTTCAAGCTCTCTGTTTGCTCAGACGCCAACCATTCCAGCAAAAGCAAAGAGTGTTATTTACCTATTCATGAAAGGTGGTATGAGTCACATCGACACCTTTGACCTTAAGCTTGATAATAAAAAAGTTCAGGGCCCTGTAAACGGCATTAAGACGAGTGTCACAGGCTTAAAGATAACAGATAAGCTTCCTAAGTTGGCGAAGCATATGAATAAGTTTGCGCAGATTCGTTCTATGCATCACACTCAAGGAAATCATGAGCCTGGAACCTACTATATGTATACAGGTTATGAACTTGATCCAGGCGTGATTGTTCATCCAGCAATCGGTGCTTGGGTCTCTAAAGGTGCAAATAAGTTAAATGACAATTTACCTTCATATGTTCGAGCAGGTAGTTTAGCTGGTCACCCCGCAAATGGCTTCTTTGAAGTTCAGTATGCGCCATTGCCAATCAGTAAACCTTCAGATGGTTTGCAGAACAGTAAACTTCCAAAAGATGTTTCAATGGAGAAGTTCCAAAAGGGTTTGGACCTAGCGTCTCAGTTAGATCAAAAGTTTTTAGCGAATTATAATTCAAAGCAAGTTCGTGCTTATGGTGACCTTTATGGTGAAGCTATTGCGATGATGAGCTCAAAAGACCTAGATGCTTTTGACATAAAGAAAGAACCGAAGAATATCAAAGAACTTTACGGCAAAAACCCTTTTTCACAAGGTTGTTTACTAGCGAGGAAACTGGTTCAAAAAGGAGTTCGTTTTGTTGAAGTCGATCTTGGTGGTTGGGATACACATACGGACAACCATAAAGGTGTAGCCTCAAAGTGTGGTACTTTAGATGCAGGTTTAAGTGCACTTATGACTGACCTTGAGAATCAAGGCTTACTCGATAGTACTTTAGTTGTACTTGCAACAGAGTTTGGTAGAACGCCATTTATTGATGAATATGCTGGGCGTAGTCACAACCCACTTGCTTACACTTGTATGATGGCAGGTGCAGGAATCAATGGCGGCGCCATTTATGGTAAGTCAGATAAAGATGGTAAGAATACTGTTGAAAATCCAGTGTCTTCTCGTGACTTCAACTCTACCATAGCTTGGGCACTTGGTGTTGACTATAGTAAGTATGAGTCTGCCTTTACAGGGGCTCAGAAGTTCTCTATTGCCGGTAAAGATACGGGTAAGAAAGGTAAGCCTCTTAAAGTACTTTTTAGTTAATTTCTAAACGTCTCAGTGTGGTGAAAATGAAGAAATTTACCCTTATAGAATTAATGGTTGTGATTGCCATATTTGGTATATTAGTGAGTATGCTCTTGCCATCATTAAGCAACTCACGTCGCTCTGCGAAGTCGGCGGTCTGTATGTCGAACTTAAAACAGTTAGGCTCTTGGAGTATGGTTTTTGCTCAAGAGCACAACAATATTTTACCTCATAAGTGTAGTAACCAAACCTTTAATGGTTATTACGATAACTCGCACTACGCAAAAGCTGAGAAATATACACACTTCACAAGTATGTGGAAAGACTATGGCATGGCTCAAGAAGGTTTGAATTGTGCTCAAGCAAGAGAGGAATTGACACCGAGGTGGACTGGTGGTTCAAATAAATTCTCAGACTTTGGTCAAAACTGGTATCTTGGTGGACACAAGTATTCGAAGCTACCCTTTGTTCAAAGGTTATCTGCACAAAACTTTTTGTACTCAGATGGCTATATTTGGGATCTTGTAAATGGCGATAACTACCATATTCCTGCATACATTCGTTTTAAAGGAAATGGCAATGGTCATATGCCTTGGATGACTGATGATCTAGAATACCCAAGCCTCAAAGGTCATCCAAAAGAAACATCTAACTTTCTTATGGGAGATATGCATATTGAAACTCGCAATAGACGTTCTCTCATGACTTTAAGTGGCGATACTTTAGATGAATGGAACGGCATAGATTAAAACAAAAGTTTGATTCAGTACTCCTGAAAGTTTATCTTGATATTGTCAGGGAGTCGGGATGAAAAAGTTTACACTCATAGAGTTGTTAGTCGTCATAGCGATAGTTGGTATTTTGAGCTCGATGCTTTTGCCTTCATTGCAAAATGCGAGGAGAGCCTCTTACTCAGCTGTTTGTGTCTCAAATATACGACAGCTTGGTACTTGGAGTATAATATTTGCTGATGACCATGATGGAATCTTACCTCATAGTAGTAGCAATAACTCAGGTATAGCATCCGGAAATAACCAATATTATGACAACTCAGTTTATACCCAATCTTCTAAGTATAGTCACTTTTATTCTAAATGGGTCGATTATGATATGCCTAAGGAAGGTCTAAACTGTTCACAAGCTCGAAGAGACCTTATGCCACGGTATACAGGAGGAGGGAATAAGTACTCAGACTTTGGTCAAAATTGGTACCTTGGTGGTCATAAGCAGTCTGACTGGCCAAGAGTAGATAAACTCAGTAACCATACCTTTTTGTACTCAGATGGTTATATTTGGGGAATGGTTGGCGGCGACAAGTATCACATTCCATCTTATATTCGTATCAAGGCAAATGGGACAGGAGACTTTCCTTGGATGAGTGACGACCTAACTCACCCAGAATTATCTGGGCATCCTAAAGAAGCAGCAAACTTTCTCATGGGAGATATACATGTGGAAACTAAAACTCGGCGATCTTTAATGGTGTTAAGTGGGGATGCCTTAGATGAATTCAATGGTACAGATTAAGGCCTTGGCAGGTGAGACAGGGCTCGAACCTGCGGCCGTCGGTTTTGGAAACCGATGCTCTACCAACTGAGCTACTCACCTAGACCTTATCTAAGCACGTTTTATGCTTGGAAGCTAGATTATAGCGCCTAACTCAAAATGAGCTAGGCATTTTTCTGGAAAATGGGCACGAATTAGCGCTTATTTTCTAGATCTTTTAAAAAGTCTTCTTGGGTTTGAGTTCGAACTGCCTTAGGATTTATACTTCTCATCCATTCTAGTACTTCTTTGGCTGTTTGGCCTTTGAGGACATAGTATGAAGCTAGCATTGTTCCGGCTCGGCCATTTCCGCCTTTGCAATGAACTGCTAGAGGCTTTTTTGCAGCTTTCATTTTCTCAACAAAAGCAGAAAACTCTTTTACTTGTTCAAGACTTGGTGCTTTATCATCTTCAACAGCTAACCAACAATATTCTAAATTGTTTTCAGTATATTCAGTTAAGTTGTCTTCACCTTCTAAAAAAGAACCAACGGCTCTGAGGCCAGAATTGTAAAGAGCGGCTATCTCGTCAGCTGGAGGTTTTGGCATTCCGCCAATAGAGTTTTCTTCTAACCACCAAATTTTGTCGTAGTGCGACATGTTTTATTCCTTACTTTCTAAAATTGTCTTTGTAACATGACGCATCATTTAATTCAGTCATTAGTTGAAATTATGAAAAATTAAGATTTTATACATAAAGATGGTGTGGAAGGTGATTTTTTGAAATTGTCATATGAGAAGGGGCTATATGCAGATTCCTAAGAAGAGAAACTTTATAGTTTTTCCTTTGATAATCTACCTATTGGGGGTTTTGACTTACACCTATGGTCGATACCAGATCGAATTACAAGAAAAGCTTAACGAGATAGATCACCGATTATTAATTGGTGCTAACCAGATCAAGCATATACTTCCTAAAAGTTTTCCAGAGCGTTGTACGAGTTTAACCTCCATTAGTTCTTCAGAGCATCAAGAGAACATGGTTCGCTTAAATGACTTTGTTGAATCAGGTGGTTTTGAGTACTTGTATACTATTCACCTTATCGATGGAGAAATGCGCTATACAGCCACTAGTTATGGTGAAGGTGAGGATCCAAATTCAGAAGAATTGAGCTATAGCTATTCCTTAAAAGACTCTGGCGAGTCTGAGTATGAGAGTATATTAGCCGTTTTCGAATCTGATGAACCTGTGTTTTTGAATAATACGGATCAGTGGGGACACCATAGGTCTTGTTTTCTCTTACAAAAAACAGCAAACGGGACGCCATATATTTCAGGTGCAGATTATGAAATCTCTTATATTGAAAGTGAGCTTTGGAAAGAAATTCCAGTTTCTATTTTTACTGCACTGCTTTTTTTCCTATTATCAGCACCATTTTTATACTTTTTAAATAAGTACTGGTCTATTTTTTCTACTAAGCTTAAAGAGCTAAATGGTCGTTTAGTGGCAGATATGAAATTTA
Source organism: Lentisphaeraceae bacterium (assembly GCA_021232515.1). Lineage (GTDB taxonomy): Bacteria > Verrucomicrobiota > Lentisphaeria > Lentisphaerales > Lentisphaeraceae > JAKVBD01. The sequence goes on along the minus strand of JAJPOQ010000013.1, from coordinate 1,609 downwards.
GAGAGAAGGTTGAATCAGACCTTCTGAAAGCAAAGGGTAAAGCTGAAGTTGCCGTGGAGACTCAGAAGAACTTTTTGGCAAATATCTCACACGAGATACGGACGCCGATGAATGGGATTTTGGGAATGAGTTCTTTGATGAAAAGCACTGATTTAAGTGATACTCAAAAGAAGAGCTTAGATGTAATTGAGCAGAGCAGTGAACATTTATTGAAAATAATTGATGATTTATTAACTTTTTCAAAACTTGATTACAAAGAGGTAGTTCTAGATATAAAAGAAGTTGACCCGATCGCGATAGTCAATTATTGCTTTTCTATTTTGGATGAGCAAGCAGAAGCGAATAGAGTAGAGCTTGTGCTTAAAAGTAGTACGCACCAAAAGATTAAAACCGATCAGGTTAGATTATCTCAAATCCTTATTAACTTGATTAGCAATGCAGTGAAGTTTAGTGAAAACTCGAAAGTTGTAGTTGAGGTGAATAGCGTTGGAAATAAAGGTCACTTAGAATTTAAAGTGATCGACTACGGTATTGGCATCGATGAATCAAAACAAGATGCGATCTTCGAGCCATTTATTCAATTGGACTCTTCCTCGACTAAGCAGTATCAAGGAGCTGGATTGGGTTTGGCGATAACCGCAAAACTTTGTAAGAAGCTTGGTAGTGAGATAACTGTCGAAAGTGAAAAAGGGAAAGGTTCGGCTTTCGTTTTTGAACTGGCTTCTTTAGAGGCATAAAAAAGGTTTTTCATGGAATTGTGTGGTTTTTAGTCTAGCCAAGAAAAAGTCGTTATTCAGATTTAGTTTGATTTACCACAATTAAACAATCACAGAAGGAACGACTGATAAATATAATTAACTTTCTCTCTAGCTTCTGGCAAGGTTTCTGAGTTAATGATTTCACTTTTCATAATCAGTAATTATTGATTCAGCTAATTCCAACAGATATCGCCTATTGCGGTAGTGGCGGTCGCCAATATAAATTCATTTACGACTCGACAGAACGTAAAGTTCGAGCCTTGTCATTTTTGGATATCAAACCTAGCTGAAGGTGCAATTATATCGGGTAGAGGGCCCTTTTTGTGGAATAAAAACCGAACTCATAAGTTGGCTAAAGCCCTAGGATCGTATAACAAGAGAGGCTTCGCAGTTATATTGAAGTCATATAGCACACCATCTAAACCTTCATTGGTCAACTCAAGAATGATAAACAAGCTAGACGCTTTGTGAAGTAAGGGAGATGGTTACTGCTTAAAATTAGTAAATTTTAAGAGGAGGGCAAGATGTGAAACTACATGAGATCTTGAATGCTAATAAACCTTTATTTGATGAGTTCGCTAGAAAAATACAGCCTTACGCAATAGGAGTTTTGGAACCCCCAATCTATCCACTTGGTCTACTGGAAGGAATGAATAATAAATAAGAGTTATTAAGCGAATGGCTTATAGATACACATTCACATTCTCTTTTTTGGCACTTCAGGAAAGTGCGTGGGATAATTTAAGTCCGGCAAAATAAAAGAGAATATTCCTTCGATAGTTTTTGAATGCGTTAAATCCTCTAGCTTTTGCTTTTAGTAATTGTATTTTCCCATTGATATTTTCAGCTAA
>JAJPOQ010000003.1 GCA_021232515.1 Lentisphaeraceae bacterium | reverse complement strand
CTTTGGCTGGTGGCTATAGCAGAGAGGTCACACCCGATCCCATCCCGAACTCGGTAGTTAAGCTCTCTAGCGTCGATGGTACTGCATGTAGATTGTGGGAGAGTAGATCGCCGCCAGCCTTTTTTTATGCCCGCGTTTTCCCAAAAGGAAAACGTGGGCTTTTTTGTGCCTAGGAAAAGTGGACAGTAGACGAAGAGGACACTGTTTTCTTCAGCGAACTGAACATACTTAGTCCACTGTGAGCGGTTCGTACTGTTAGTTATGTACCCCTTACTTTTCGTTATTGAACCTAATAGTCCAAAAAATAGTGGTGAAACTTACTAGAGTTATAGCGACTTAACTCTTATTGTTAGATTGTTTTGTTGTGTAAAAAATAAGTAAGGAACACTTTAATGTTAAAACAATTCATCTTCATTACCGTTCTTTTTATTCTTCCGTCATTTTTGTCTGCAGAAAAGAAAGTTTTGTATTTTACCCATGAACCAGGTCGTTGGCATAAGTACACACCTCAGATTACAGAGTTTAAGGATATCGCTAAAGAAGCTGGCTGGAATGTTACTATTTCAACAGGGGAACACAAAGAGCAACTTAATAAGCTTAAAGTAAAAGACTATGCTAAAGGCTTTGATGCTGTTGTTTATAATTTTTGCTTTGCGAGTGATCATGACTTAGATGCTTGTTCGAACTTGATGAAGCAGACCAAAGAAAATGGTGTTCCGGCTATGTTAGTTCACTGTAGCTTACACAGTTTCTGGCCTACGTATAAACAGGGAAAAAAGAATAATGCTTTGGGTGAATCTTATAAAGGTAAAGCTAAACCGAAGGCAGACTTAGTCAAAAAATGGAAAGAGTCTCATCCCAATGAAGAATTTCCAGCTTGGGGTGATTTTACCGGTATAGCAAGTTTTCGTCATGGACCTCACTTACCTTTGACAACTATTAAAGTCAAAGCTGATCATCCTGCATTAAAAGATATGCCTGATACTTATACAACAACAGGAAAAACCGAACTTTACAACAATGCTTATATGACTGACGATGTAGTTCCGATCTTAAAAGGTAAACAAACTTTAAAAGGCGGTAAAGTTGATGAAGCTGTTGTTATGTGGGAGGTGCCACGTGGCAAATCGAAAGTTATGGGATTAACTCTAGGCCATTCAGTTACAGACTGGAAAGATAAAGAATTTCGTGGATTAGTTATAAATGGTCTGAACTATTTAATGGCTAAATAACTTTTTTATTATGCTGTGCCTTTATCTATTGGTGAAGGCACTTATGATAAGGGCATGAATAATAAATATGTTGTAAATGAAACGCACAACCGTTTAGAGATAACTCTTGAAGGTGAAGCGAGTCTAGAAGGGCTATCTGATTTTGTTGAGGGTTTGATAAAACATCCCGATTGGTATCCTGGAAGAAAAGTGTTAATTGACTTTAAGAAGTTTTTTACCATTACTCTGACAAATGATGATGTCATGAATCTTTCTTTGTTCGTGAGATCTTTAAAAAATGCTCTTGGGGATGGAGCGTGCGCTATTTATGTTTCTAGAGATATAGACTTTGGAATTGTCAGAATGTGGCAGATGCACACTGAGAATGACATAAATAATAGGATTGAAGTCTTCGATTCTAGAGAAGAAGCCTCAGGCTGGCTGGATCAGCAACAGTAGGCGCCGAAACGCCCACTGTATAAAGCAAATTAGCTAGAGAGGTAATGCTCTGCAGAAAGAGCAGCCATACAGCCTGAACCCGCAGCAGTAATAGCTTGACGCCATTTTTTATCTTGTACATCACCACAAGCAAATACACCCGGAACACTTGTTTCAGGAGAGCCGGCTTTAGTGATAATATAACCACTTTCATCGAGCTCAATTTGACCTTCTAAGAAGTCTGTATTTGGTTTATGACCGATAGCATAGAAGAGACCGTTTGCTTCAACAGTTCTCATCTCACCAGTCTTAAGGTTTTCGACTTCTACATGAGTAAGGAAGTCATCGCCTTTAGCTTCAGTAGCTGCAGAATTCCAAAGGATTTCGATTTTTTCGTTATCGATAGCACGTTGTCCCATAACTTTAGATGCACGGAACTCATCACGTCTAACAAGCATGTATACTTTGCTAGCAAACTTAGTAAGGAAAGTAGCTTCTTCACAAGCAGAATCACCACCGCCAATAACGACAAGAGGTTTATCTCTAAATATTGGTAGTGCACCATCGCAAACAGCACAAGCAGACATACCTTTGTTCCAGAACTTCTCTTCGCCAGGTAGACCAAGTCTTTTAGCAGTTGCACCAGTTGCAAGAATGATTGATTCAGCTAGGTGTTCCTGCCCATCAACTGTTACCTTAAAAGGTTTCTGTGAAAGGTCAACAGAATCAACAGTTTCAGTTACGACTTCAGTACCGCAGTTAATAGACTGCTGCCTCATTTTGTCCATTAGCTCCCAGCCACCAATCCCATCAGGAAAGCCAGGAAAGTTTTCTACATCAGTTGTCGTCGTCAATTGACCACCAGCAGCGACGCCACCAGCCATCATACCTTCAAACATCAACGGCTCTAAAGTTGCTCTTGCAGCATATATTGCTGCTGTGTGGCCAGCTGGGCCAGAACCGATAATGATAACTTTACGCATTAATTAATCCTTTAATTTTAGTTTGCCTCGAATTATGATGTCCACGTCATGGATTTCAAATTCGCTGCCAAGCTTATTTTTATAGTCAAATTCTGTAATGGGTATATCGACTATAGATCCGGTATCGTCGTCTAAAAAATGGTGATGTGGATCTACGTTGTTGTCGTATACAACTTTTTCGGAGTGAGGAAATCTCAGGTCTTTGAGCATGCCAGCCTTACACAAAGCATGTAAGGTATTATAAACTGTGGCTAGGCTAGTCTTTAGGCCTTGACCAGCAGCCCAAGATCTCACATCGTCAACAGTCGGATGCTTAGCCTCACACAAAACATAGCGGCATAAGCCTATTCTTTGTGAAGTTGCACTTAGTCCAGCAGACTTTAGCATGCCAGATATCTCATCGGAAGTTAAATGTTTATCTTTATTCATGTCTTTAGAATATTTCTAAAATAATTGAATACAAGATTTTAGAAGTCAAAAAGACTTAATTGTTGTGCCTTAAAGAGGCTTTCAAACTGTAGATTTTTAAGTTCTAGCAGACTATCGGCTATAGGACCAAGTTGTTTATCTAGATAATACTGATAGTCAATATCATTTGGATTTAGTTCAACTGGTACTGGGCCTCGTGTTGTGAAATAGTAACTTACAGTTTTACCTGGGTTAGATAAAAGCTTAGCCGCTTTCACATGTGGAGGAAGTGAACCGGTATATTCATCAACAGACTTTATTAACTTTCGAGTGAATACTAAGTGTTCATCGTAAGCACCACTTTTTAGTTCTTCGACAAAACCTTTCATCCATTCTTCGATATTTTGCCCACTGAATTCTGCAGCATACATTTTTTCTTGGAAAATAGGAGTTACTGCGGTCCAGTCACTACCAGAGATTCTTAATCCTGTCGTTGTTGTTTCTTCACCTGAGTTAGCGCAGAAGCGTATATCTGCAACATTTTGTTTGGTAAATGTTGTTTTTGCCGGAATAACAAATTTTTCATAACTGCTTTTACAGTTAATTGAGACATTTAAATCAACGTCAAAATCTTCTTTTGCTTTTGCTGAGATGGCCGCCATCAATCTTTCAGAAAGGAGTTCTGCGTGTTGGAGAGCAGAGGATGCTTCTTGTGACTTCATTTGTATGTAGAAGTTATGCATACTAGCGCCACAGACAACGTAGGCTTCTTGTTCTAAGATCTTCTTTGCGTTGATGATGAACCAACGAACGCAGTCGTCTAACGCAGCAATAAGGTCGTAGCTATAAAAGCGGTTATTACCTGACCTTAGAGAATAGATGAGACTATCCGCAGTTACTTTGGCCGCTTTCGAGTAGGGAGTATCAGTAGCTAAACAGGCCGCTTTTAGTGAATTCATCCACTCAGGAAGCGCATTTGTTTTAGTTGAAAATGTCATCAAGCTAGGAGTACTTTTAGTTTCTCCATTGCTGATTAATCTGCCAATTGGGTCGATTAGGAAAGAGCTAATTAGACTGTCTTGTAGGGAATCAATTTCAAATACACAAACATTTTCATAGACCCCAGAGGTGAAGCTTATTTGACTAGAGTCTTGTGATGAGCTACTTCGGCCATTATCCGGAAATGCTGGTGCACAGTAACCTAATCGGTGAAGTCTTGGTATATATATATGATCGAAGGCGGCGCTACTTATACCGATACTTGGCAGTAGTAGGCCTGAAGTTTTGACTCGACTGGTCATGAATTCAATCATATCGACGTGATTGAAAACTTTTGTAACAAGGACGCAGTCTTGGATGTTATACTTACTTAACATGTCTTTGTCGTTGTAGAAGAAATCGACTATCTCGGCTACTTTTTCTTCTTTACTAGCAGTGATGATTTTGCCTTCATTGAGAAGCTCTTGTGCAACAGTCTCAAGTTTAAAGTCATCGAATGTAAAGTTTGCATCTCTCATACAAGGAGGGCCATCTAGTACGACTCGTCCTGAAATAGTGGCATAGTTTCCACCGCCTTGAGGCGAGTTGAAGTAAGGCTTTTTACCATTTCGGCTTATGTCTAAGTCCATATAAAAAGACTCACACTTAGCTTCTAAATACATGAGATCGAAGCCGATAACGTGCCAGCCTATGACTATGTCAGGGTCTTCTTGCTTAAACCACTCCATAAAAGCATTCAAGACACCTTGCTCTGTAGGGTATATCTCTAAATTATCAGGTCTAGTTTCTCGTTCTTCGCCAAGCATAAAGCAGATTTCTTTTTCGATTCCTGCACCGGACATGTGGCATGCGATTGAAAAGAGAGTGCCTTTTTTGGCCATGTCTTCAGTCGTAAGACGTTCAGTAGACGCAGGGACACTACATTCTATATCGAACGAGGCGATTCTAAATTTAGTATTCACTTCACAAGGTTTTACACTTGGGTTAACAAAGCGTATAAGTTTGCCTTTGCGTTCGGCTTCACCGTGTACTGCAACTTGTCCGAAGATAAAGTTTTCCATGAGAAAACGTTCGTCAGGTTTCATTTCAGCTTCGAAAGTGGCAATGCCAGCAAGCTTAAGTTTATCAGATGCCATGCGTGCATCGTTAAATGATGAAAATGAAAGCGTATCAACTTTCTCGCCATTGAAGCTTTGTAGATTTGGCGACTTTCTGGTGTACTTGCAGTTTAATTCGGGAAGTTCAGTTCCTGTTGGAACCATGAAGGTCGATTTGAAATTATTAATTATTATTTCAACAGGTCCAAGTTTTGGGGACCTTCCGTAGTATTTTAAGATTGTTTGACCGTCATTATCAGACCACTCACTGGTCAATAAAAAAACTTTTGCAGTACATTTCACAGAATTAGTTTCCAGGGTTTGTGAGTTATATAAGTAGTGTTTTAAATATCTCAGAAACGAAGCAAAAAGCAATCAATGATTTGGAGAATTCGTCATCTTTGTAATTACATTTTGAATTTATCAGATAATATTTTGATAAAAATAAATTTAACGTTCGTAAACTATCGGTTATTGAACGTTTACTTAGTAAGAAAATTTTTAAGGAACACAACTAATGTACTTTGACATGACATATATATTGTTTGTAATGCTACCTACTATGGGCTTGGCTTTACTGGCGTCTTTTTTGACAAAGTCTACGTTCAAGAAATATTCTCGTATTATCGGGAGTAAAGGCGTTACTGGTGCTGAAGCAGCTCGTATAATGTTAGAAAAAAGTGGCGTTTACGATTGTCGAATCGAGCCTGTAGCGGGTTCTCTCACAGACCACTATGATCCGCGAGATAGAACGTTAAGACTCTCTGAAGATGTTTACAGTTCAAGGTCTTTGTCAGCTGTTGGGGTTGCTTGCCATGAAGCGGGTCATGCATTACAACATGCTCAAAATTATGCATTTTTGAATTTTAGGTCGAGTCTGGTGCCTATGGTCACTATTACTAGTAACTTGAGTTCAATTGTTTTAATGATTGGTTTAGTTTTGCAGTTTATGATTAATTCACCGACGGTACTATTGGTTGGTTGTGGATTATTAGCAGTTTCAGTTTTATTTGCTGTTATCACTTTACCTGTTGAGTGGGATGCTAGTGCAAGAGCTAAAAAAGCGATGGTGAGTGCAGGTCTTGTAACTCAAGAAGAAAGTTACCATGCAGGTAAAGTTCTGAATGCGGCTTTTCTGACTTATTTAGCGGGTGCTGTTTCTGCTATAATGACTCTACTATATTATTTGTGGCGTTCAGGTCTTATTGGTGGTCGAAACGACGACTAAAAATGATACTTTATGAGGAACTGAAAGAGTTCCTCATTCACTCCTTTAACGCCAAACTTATTGTTCCAGTTTGAGTATTCTACACCCATATAAAGTTGATTTGGTTTGTTGAATAAGTCGCCGACATCCATGACTATTTGTGGTACGAAAAGTAAATTTTCAGCTTTAGTGCTCTCTCGTCCAGCGAAATCAGCAAAACCGCCAACATTAAATTTATAATTGTTTATGTGAATAGGATAATTCCAGTTTACAGTTATTTGGTATGTGTCGCCATTATGGCCGATTTCGTTTCTGTAGTAGAGGTTTAGGTTAAAGTGCTTAAAGCCAAGCTTACTTAAGTCAAGCTTAAAGCCTATTCCGGCTAAGTAAGCTTTAAAACCCTTATCACTTGCATTGTACTCTGTGGCAATTAAAACGTCTTTGATAATTCCTAAAGTCAATTTTTTGCCAGTTAAATATGAAAGACTAAATCGTGGTTGAATCTCCCAGTAAGTTTTGTTTTCTCCATGATCCTCAATTATGTAATCAGCAAAACTAAATACGTCACCCCATTCCCAAGCGCTAAAATGTTCAAGGGTGAAGATAGATTTATCGCGTTCTCCAAATTTGTAGTCATTCCCATGTAAAAAGCTTATGCTATGAGCCATAAACTTAGGCTTGAATATACTTGATGAGTCTTGCTCTAAAGTAAGAAGTTTCTTGTCATTTGCTGATAGGCTAAAACAAAGAGATATAAAAAATAGCCAAGTTAGAATTTTCATGCCCGTTACCCCAAAATTAGTGGAATACTAGCGGACACGTCTTATCTGCTGGCGATTTATGTTTTGGCGAACTTTTTGAATCACACTGCGAATTTGATTGTCTTGCCGTATTCTTTTAAAGATTTTACTAGCTTTATCGGCAGCAAGCTTTCTTTCTTTAATTAAGCTTTCTTTTTGTTCAGTCAGTGATTGTTCATTTTCATCATCAATAAACTCAAGCTTTAGGTCCAACTCTTTAACTTTCGCATCTAGAACTCCTTCGTTTTTTACAGCTGCGAGGTAGGACTCCGTGTCAGCATGTCTAACATAAGAGTCACCCACTTTAACATAGGAAGTTCCTGGTTGTATAGGAGTTGAGACTTCTTCGAAAAAGCCGAGAGTTTTTAAGTTTTTATCAGAGGTTTTGATGATGGCGATGTCTCCACTTAATGGTTTCGCGATTTCAAAGCTGGTGGACTTCGCCGTATATTGAGAGTCGTCAGGCAGTGAAATCTTAAATGTGTTGTTGCCTTCAAGGTTTACTTTGCAGTAGCTGTTTGATAAGCCGCTGTAAGTTTGAGTTTTTATTTCTTGGCCTTGTTTGACGCCTTTTATTTTAAATGTTTCAGAGTTTACAAAGACTTCTCCTTTGGTACATTTGAATGTTTGATTCATACTGTCTTTGTCGTTTTGTTCAGAGTATGAAACTTCAAATCGAGTGCCTATCGCGCCACAAACAGCTGTTGGAGTCGAGACTTCTATTTTGTGATCTTTTGGAAAACGATCAAGTTCGAGGGCTACTTTACCATCGAGAAGTTTTAGTTTAGGGTGTTTTACTTTTTCGCTAGAGAGCTTCAATATAGTTTTAGGTAGTAACCTAGCGGTGTTTTGTTCTGAAAATTTAATAAAGACTTGGGATTTGTTTGAGCGAATTATAGATGGGAAAGGGTAGTGACTACCTTCAGAAATTTTTGTGTATTTGCCATCTTTAACTTTGATTCGTGCAGTTTTATCGGTGATTTTTAAAACAGTAAAGCCATTTATGACTTTGGGTGAAGGTTTGTCTTGGATTGCAGAAAGAGATAACAGAATAAAAGTTATAGCTAACAATAAAGTTATGAATGTTTTTTGGCGCATGTTAACTTCCTATTGGTTGCCCATTTATTAATATTTTAGAATTTTCTGTTGATAAGAGCAATGAGGCCGAACGATTTATAAGATTTTTTATGATGACTGACATCGATTTATGTTTTGGATGAATAGAGTGAAAAAGTCAGGAAGAAGAATGGATACATTTTTAAAAGAAATAGAAGAACGGAAAGACGAGTTTTACCGCTATGTCTATAGAAATATATGGGATACTTCTGTTGCCGATGATGTTTTTTCTTCTGCTGTATTGGCTGCATACAAGTCAAAATCCAACTTTAAAGAAGGCAGTAACTTTCGAGCTTGGATGTACAGGATACTGACAAATAAATGCTTTGTTGCAAATCGCGAAATTAGTCGTCGTGGTGAAAATATAGATGATTATCAAAACTATTTTGTTGATGCGATAAAAAACGAATCGTACAAAAAAGCTACTAGAGACCCCGACGAGTTTTTGGAAATGTGTGGGGATGAAGTCTTAGTTGCCATGAAGAAGCTATCAACGATGGAACGTTCGTGTTTACTGTTAAAAACGATGCAACATTTTTCTTATAAAGAGATAGCGGAAATACTCGAGATTCCTTTTGGAACGGTCATGACTCATTTATCCAGAGGCCGCGCCAAGCTTAGAAAGGAATTGACTGACTATGCACATGAAAGCGGTCACTTGAAAAAGCCAGAAGTTATCGCTTTTGAACAAGGGAGGAAAACAGTATGAAAAAAGTAGAGGATAAATTTTTATTTGCTTATATCGATGGGGAGTTGTCGGTTTCAGAAGTAGAAGAGCTTGAAAGTCAGCTTTCTAAAGAAGAGCTTCAGCAGCTAGTAAGTGAAAAGAAAATTGAGCGCGGTTTAGGGAATAAACTTAATTCAGCTCCAGGTTGTTCGTCAGACTTGTGGAGCCAGATCTCTAGTGAAATATCAGCTGAAGAAAATCTCCAGAAAAGTTCTTACTCAAAAACATGGCTTTATCTGACTTTTGCAACGGCGGCTGCCATAACACTATTCTTTTCGATAGAGTGGGCGAAGTACCCCAGTTGGATTCCTCAATCAGTTGTTGAGCTCGCAGACCAGTCTCAAGTTAAGGTTGATAAGGCTTTGATAAATGACTTTATTGCAAAGCATGGAGTCCCAGTGAAAATCGCTGATTTTCCAGATACTCATCATGGTAGAAAGATATCTTTAGTTGGTGCAGCTATAGAAAAAGTGGCTGGCGATGATGTTGTTTCTATTTATTTCAATTGCTGTGGTAAGCCGGGGAAAGTTTACTTAGTTCCTGAGAATGGTAAGTCTGACTTATTTTTACAAAATGAAAAAAAGAAAAGTCACGGCTCGGCAATGAAGCTGGCGAATAAAGGGAAATACACGGCAGTTTATGTCTCAACTCACAAAGATGCGGGTGTACTTTCTGCCCTTACGACTGAGATTTAAAAAATGTGGGGCTTTTTCAAGCCCCAATTCTTCTAGGTAGTGTAAAGGATATCAGCGCCTAAAGTTCCTTCAAAAGTCTTCCAGGAATCTTCAGCGTTTACCTTTTTGAGTTCTTGTTTAATCCAGTTTTGTTTCGCTGAGATACTTTCTTTTGTGGCTTTATTCATAGGATCATCAACCATGCTGTCTTGCATGTTTTGTAGATACTTTTCATCTTTGGCAAGTTTAGCTTTATCTAACTCTACTTTTCGCTTAAGCCTTTCTTTGTACCAATCACTGTTGATGACGTTTTTATACTCGAACAAGCTTCTTATTTCCGGAGAAGAAAGATCTTTTCCTTCGTAGCTTCCTTCTGCCATGATATAAAGAATAGCTTTGAGCGGAGGTATAGCCGCTTCGATACTGCCGTCGAGCAAATAAGTTTTGGCTACTTTTTGCTGAGCCTCGACGATGTTGTTTATGCCGTCAACATACTCTTCCATAGATTGTAGCTCAGGTTTGAGCATATCTTCAGGGAAGACTGCTGCCGGATTGTCAAAAATACGGCCCATAAATCTATTGCAGAATTCACGTGTGATGCGGAAACCAAGTCTAGAAGCAAGCACTTTTTTGCCATTGAAATCAAAGTCTTCAATTTTCTCTAGGAAGTGATTTTCCTGTAAGAACTTTGTATCTCTTTCATCGTTACCCATACGGCACCAAAGCTCAGGAACTAATAAGCTTATATCGTGTTCAACTTTGTATTTTTTACCGATATAACCAGCAGCTGTTGAGAAGCCCGCATAGCCTGTAAGGATAAATGAAAGTAAAGCATTGTTTAGATCGGACGTTGCAGGAAGTGCATTGAACGGGCCTTTGGTTAATGCTCCTTCAGAACCAGCGCCAGTTGTAGATGGCGACTTACCTGTTAGGCTACTTGTGAACTCCATGAAAAGCTCAGGAAGTTCTTGGTAGTGTACTGGGTTATAGACCGCTAAAGGTCTTATGCCAGGCTCTGCAGGGTTGTTTCGACGTCCAGGGAGAACTGCATTTACCGGAAAGTGTACTGGATTGTTTTCAGGTATGGTTCTCCACAAGCGAACACCTGTTTCAGCCAAGTACATATCTTTCTGACTTAGTAAGTCCTGTCTAACTTGGAGATACCTTGGATTCTTTGACGGTTTTCCATTAACCATACGAGGGTGGTCTGAAACGACGGTATACTTCTCAGAGTTACCTTCTGCAGCATTGGCAATGAGCTTTTGCATAGGCTCGGTGTACTCAACAAAACTCACAGCTCTTTCGTGAAGATCTTTAACCTTTTCTTCGTCCAGTGGTTCAAAGTTAGAAATAAAGGTATTTGGAGAAGCCAAGTCCTCTTCGGCTTGTTTGTCGTAGCCTCGAACAATTGCATCATCTGGTCTTTGGAAGAAGCGGTATTCACAGTTTTCGACAATTTTTACGCTGTGATTGTCATACTCGGGATTTAGATCTTCTAATAGATCCGCATTGACGATTACAGAAGCAGAGATGTCGTCTTCCCACTGAATTTTACTAGATGGGATATAGTCTTGTCTCAGTTTAAATGTACGCCAGTTACTTTGTTCACCGATACCTACACGAAGGTATAAACCAACAAGTTTACGGTTGTTAAAGTGAACTTCATAACCTGGCTCACCGTTGATCGAATTGACACTGAAGTATTGTTGCCAGTCAGAGCCCCATTCTTCTTTATAAAAGCGTTTGATGGCAAAGACCAGAGCTTTGATTCTGTTTGGAACCGAGGCTAGCCAATTATTATATTCATCTGTGAATGCCGATGATGGAGTCAGCATTTTGATGACGGAACCAAGGCTTCTCTCGCTACTTAGTAAAGCGCGACTGTCAGTCTTATTTTCAGGAGGGTTTGCTAATCTGTTACCATAGTCTTTTTCTATAAGCTCTTGTGCTTTATCCATGTCTTTTTGAAAGTCAGAGACAAATATGGAGCCGTAGTGTATAGCGTCCCAAATCGATTTAGAAATTTCAGATTTCCCGCCACCAGATACGGTACATGGTTTGTGGCAAAGGGTTCCTTCAGCTCGTGTTCCTACTAATCTCCAGCTTGGAGCATTTGGGTGTTTTTCTATGTGAACTTTATAACCAGTTGGGAAAACATAAGTTTTCTCGGGCAGTATACGGAGAGACTTGTTCATACCGTTAACTTTCCAACTAGCTTCTTGCTCAGGAAGATTCACATGAGCATCTTCAGGAAGGTAGACGATGTCAGCATAGTTATTGTCTATACCGTATCCATCTTTGGTTATTTCGACGCTATCTCCAAGACATTTTTTCAAAGAATCCATAGTGTGGCGAGTATTGACTTGGAAGCGACTTAAAGAAAATGTTTCACCTTCTTGGTAACAAGGAAATGCTAGAGCTCCACCAGCATGTTCTTCTTCAGCCAGTCCAAATAAGTTGGCTGAGTAACCTATCTGAGTTTTGACTTCTTTCTTGCAGTAGCCAAAGTAGTTGTCTGTGATGATGGTGACTATAACACCGGATTCATCGCGAGCACAGATCTTGTATGGTTGGCCATCGTTATAAAGTTCGTCATCTTTTTCCCAGCACATGCCATCGCGCTTTTGTCTTTCTGTAGCTTCAGAAATATTCGGCAAACCTGCTTCTTTCTTCGTTATCTTAAGTAAATGAGGAGCCAGAATGACACAACCACTATGGCCAGTCCAGTGTTCAGGGTCTAAGCCAGCATCATTTGCCAATAGGTTGGGATTACCCGCATTCCCGAAAATAGATTCAACGAAGTCGAGGTTACTCACTAAGTTTCCTGGCGCAAAGAAACGTATTTCCAAAGATTTACTTGAGGAAACACCTTTAACTTCTGGGCAAACTTTTGGTCTTAAAAGGAGTGAAACGAAAAGTTCGGCATGTTCATTTTGAGATGCTGTGAATGGCAGCTGCATAAGTTCTGAAGGTACATCATAAAAAGCTTTGTTGAACAGGTAAGCAAAAGTTTGCTTTGGAACAGACTTCTTATCGTAAGGAATAGGTAGTCCACCTTCCGCTACATGAAAAACACCTTTCGTTGTTCTGCGGTCATTTTTTGGATTGTGCAAAACACCTTGAGAAACTCGGTAACTATTGATTATGTCAGTCTGAAAGTCGTCTTTATCCGGTGGGATAGACATCTCACGAGCAAGACCATAGTGGTCGAGAATAAAAGTAGAGTATGGAAGATGTGGCTTTTCACCCTTTATTCCATCAAAGTATTCATTTAGGAAATTCTGAATCCTGCCATCGGCGGGGGAGTATACATTTTCGAAGAGTCTGTTTCTTTCACGGTAATTTTGAACTAAGTCCTCTGCGACGCCGAGGTCGTTGAACTCACCTTTTTTATACCATGGACAGCCAAGTGCTGAAAGCTTAAGATTTATATATCTCAGTGCTTCTTGTCTTGAAGCTGCAGAGTCTGTTTCTTGGGAAATGCCTAAAGTTTTTTTTAGGTTCATGATACACCTCCGATGTGTTGTGTGGTATAACAATATAACTGCTTGTAACTAATTGTTGCTGACGCTTTTGAACATTATGACAATAGTTGGTCAAATAGGCAGACCAATGGGCCCTTGATTAAATTGCAGTTAATGAGTTCATTTAGAAGGTGTTGGTAACTAAACCGATTTTTATTGATATTACGTTGACGTAATAGGACATTCCGTTACTTTTAACACTAAAATGACTCACTAAAGATTTTAAGGACTGGTATGGCTGCACAAATAATTGATGGTCGTAAGATTTCTGTCGAAGTTACAGAAGAACTTAAGAAGAAAGTTGAAGTACTCAAAAATGATCACGGTCTGCAACCTGGTTTAGCAGTTGTTATCATCGGTGATGATCCAGCTTCTCATGTTTATGTAAACGCAAAAGAAAAGAAAGCGAATGAGCTTGGTATACTAAGCCGCAAAATTCAGCTTCCTGCAGAAACGACTCAAGATGAAGTTTTAAAGCTTATTAATGAATTGAATAACGACTCTGCTATCCACGGTATTTTAGTTCAGTCTCCACCTCCGGCACATATCGATGAAGAAGAGATAATTCTTAGTATCTCAGTGGAAAAAGATGTTGATTGCTTTCATCCGTATAACGTTGGTCGCATGTTGATTGGCGATGAAAATGGCTTTAAACCGTGTACACCTCATGGTTGTATGGTTCTCATGGAGAAAAGCGGTATCGACCCAACTGGTAAACATGCTGTTATCATTGGTCGTTCCAATATTGTTGGTAAACCTATGGCGGCTTTATTAGTTCAAAAAGCTAAAGGCGCCAATGCAACAGTGACCATTTGTCACTCTAGAACACAGAATATGACAGAGCTTGTTAAGCACGCTGACATAGTTGTTGCAGCAATAGGTAAGCCAAACTTTGTAACTGGTGATATGGTGAAAGAAGGTGCTGTTGTTTTAGACGTCGGCATCAATAGAGTTGAAGATGCATCTAAAAAGTCTGGCTTTAGGCTAGTTGGGGATGTAGATTTTGGTTCAGTTGAGCCAAAAGCATCGTGGATCACTCCTGTTCCAGGTGGTGTAGGCCCGATGACAATCGGTATGCTCATGAAAAACACAATTGTTGCTTGTTGCAATATTAATAAAATAAATGTTGGTTAATGTCCACTAAGCTCTCAGTCGATAAAGGCGCTCTCTCCATAATAGAGACTCTACAAGAAGAAGGTCATACGACTTATCTTGTGGGTGGTGCTGTCCGCGATTTACTCCTGGACATAGAGCCCAAAGACTACGATATCTCGACCACAGCAACTCCTGAAGATGTTAAAAGAATCTTTGGTCGTGCAGCTCGTATCATTGGTCGTAGATTTAAAATCGTACACATCTACAAAGGTCGCAATATTTATGAAATAAGCACCTTTCGACGCATGCCTACTGAAGAAGAACGCAAAGGTCGTTTTGATGATGAAGGACTGATGGTTTGGCGTGATAATGAATGGGGAACTCCTGAAGAAGATGCATTTCGCAGAGACTTTACGGCAAATGCCTTGTTCATGGATCCTGTAAATAACAATGAAATACTCGATTATTGCGGTGGTCAGGAAGATATAAAAAATGGCGTAGTCCGTTCACTTGGCGCTCCAAGTATCCGCTTTGAAGAAGATCCAGTCCGTATGTTACGAGCACTCAAGCTTGTTGGTCAGTATGGATTTAAGCTTGAGAAGTCGGTTGCAAAAGCTATTCAGGACCTTGGTCCTAAGATGTGCTTAGTTTCTCAGCGCCGCTTATATGAAGAAATTTTAAAAATTACTTACAAACCTTGTGCAGCTTCGACTTTTAAAGCTTGTCACGATGAAGGTTTACTGCAGTACTTATTACCAGAAATGGCCGAAATGCTAAGTGGCGAAGACGCCCCAGCGTTCCTTGAGCTTATTCGTACTAGAGACGAAAAAGTTAAAGTGGGAAGTTCACTTTCTAGAGCTTATTCACTCGCTACACTCTGTTATCGTTTTGTTGAGAAAAAGCTTTGCCCAGAGTCTAAGTTTGGCGATGGTTGGGAGCCTTTTGACGGCATAGATCTTAAAGTTCGTGAGGCAGTAGAAGAGTTTTTACAGCCTTATCACGTAACTCGCTTGGTTTCTGCTAGAGTTAGAGATGTATTGTTGCTACAAAGACGTTTTAAAATTTTAAAAGGTCGCAATAAAACAAGACGCCATCCAGAGTTTCACTATGCATGGTTGTTGTTTAACACACTTGCAGAAAGTTTGGAGTGGGACAAGGAAATAACAGAGCCTTGGATAAACGACGACACCTTGGTGAATAAGAGGCCTAAGAACCTAAGAAAAAGGAAGCCTAAGCAATCCTAATGCATAAGACGATGTTCAAAGTTTCTCTCTGTTTATTATTGGTCAGTTCTATCATCTATTTTTGTGGCGAATATGCTTTAGTTGCCCGTGAGTTAGAAAGGTTTCAGTTAGTCGAAGAAAGTAGAAAAGACTTAGCAGATAAGCACCCTGAACTTACTGAAGAGTTGGCACCTCCACCAATTGTTGAAGAAGAACCAGAGAAGCCTCTAGTTTTAGTTGAGAATGTAAACTTTCGTCAAATCAAAGGCTTAAGACCTCCTTCAGATCGTCACGTAAACGCCGGCCTTTTACTCGATATAGAATCACAAAAAATCCTTTGGGGTAAAAAAGTTACAGATGTTATTTCGATTGCGTCTTTAACAAAAGTTTTAACCATTATCACAGCCTTAGATGAAGTTAAAAGTAGAGACGATATAGACTTCAATACGAAGGTGAAAATTTCGTCGACAGCTCGGTCAACGCCATCGAGTTCTTTTTTGCGGAAGCACCCACATAGTGAAGTTCCGATTATCGAACTTATGCAGTCTGCAATGTTAAAAAGTGCAAATGACTCTTGTCAGTTGCTCGCTGAGTTTCTTGGTGACGGTGACTCTAGAAGATTTATTGCGATGATGAATACCAGAGCAAGAATGCTAAATATGAAACACTCGATGTTTTTTAACCCACATGGTTTACCAGGGAAATACTCCAAGCCAGAGATTCCTGATAACACCTCAACTATAGCAGACCTTTCTTTGTTAGTTTTTGAGGTTATCGAGCACTATCCTGAGATTCTTAAATGGACCTCGAAACGTTCGATGATTTTGCCTCCTGGGCATAAGCGTGGAATACGAGTTCCAAATACGAACCCTTTGATTCAGATGCGCGGCGTAAATGGCCTTAAAACTGGCTTCACTTTCAATGCAGGTTGGTGTCTTATAACAACATGTAAAAAGGATGGTCGTTACTTCGTCTCAATCGTTACGGGTTGTAAAACAAAGGCTGTGAGAAATAGCTTCTCTAGAGAGCTACTTCTTTGGGGAACGAAAGCGATTCAAAAGCTTTAATTCTTTTTCATTTTATCTAAGAACTCTTGCTTTCTCTCGATGAACATAAAGTTACCATAAGAAAAGCGTATAGCTTTGTCTGCAGCGGCTTTACACTCTTCATACTCACCAAGTTGTAAGCTTATGTCTGCTAGAGTGTCCCAGTAGTGCTCGTTTTCTTTATCTATTGCCAAACCTTTCAAGATAGACTCTTTAGCTTCCTTCAAGTTTGTTGAACAAACTGCTGAAGTCCAAGCAAATGAATTATAAGGTCTTGATGCACCCTTAAATTCTTTAATCGCAGCTTTCATTGGTTTCATAAGTAGTGCATGAGTTTCGCTGTAAACTTTAGGGTCAGCGTTCTTTTTTAAGTAGCTCAGGCCTTTGCCTATATCATCCATTTTATGATGATTGAGGTCAATCATAGTTTTAACTGTGGAGGCTACCTTTTCAGTAGCATTTTTAGCTATATGAAGATCTAGCTCATGCTTTATTTGTTCGAAACCGACGTTTACTGCGTATCTTGGAACAGGGTAGTAGGAGTTGATTATAGTACTACAGGTAACTATTGTTTGAGCTTTAAGAGCTTCTTCATGTTTTTCCATTTTCTTTAAGTACTTCACTTTAGAGCGAAGAATAATTGAGATGTTATATCTCTGAGGTTTGAGATAGTTTATTGCTGAGATTGTTGCTAAAAGCTTTTTAGCTAAGTCCAGCTCATTTATTTCGACCAGAGTGCTAACTAAGTTAGAAACCTCGTATAAAGAAAACCGTGAAGCAAGTAGTGCTTTTTTGAAGTATAAAATGGATTCATTATTTTTCTTCAATTTCAACGAAGCGAGGCTTTTTAAGCAATAGAGTTGTTTATGGTAATAGTCGGATGGGTCGATTTTTTCGGTGAGTGAATCGACTGTTTGCCAATCTTTATGATTATAAGCTTGGATAGTTCTTTTAGATAACTGAACGCCACTGTTGAGAGCTAGCTTACTATATTTTAAAACCTGTTCTTCATCACCATATAAATGCGAAATCTTTGCCATTGTTTGATAAGAGAAAGAGTTTTTTGCAAGAAGACTAAAAAGTTTGATACGCTCCTTCTTAGAAAACTCTTTTTTGATGAGCCTTTTGAAGTTTTTGAAAGCTTCTTTGTCGGTCTCTCCAAGAGCCTGCCAGATGAGGTGAGCTGAGATCTTATAGGCTTGATTGAGGGCACTTTTGATATGGCTTATATGAGCATTGGCAGATATAAGCTTTTCAGCTTCTTCAAGGAGTTGAGTGTTTGGAATTGAGCGAGAGTAGTAAGTGAAGTATTCACGCATATCCATGTTGTCGACAAGAGTGAAGTCTTGATCCTGAATGATTTGTGGCATTTTTTCATTTGTGTAAAACATACTGTAGAAATAGCCCATGGTGACTTGGAAGTCTTTGTTAGATTTATTTTTATCAAATAATTCTTTAGCTGCCTGAAAGTCTCCAGTAAATGTCATGAGGGCTAAAGCTTCAGAAGGTAAGTACTGCTTTGCAATTTTCATCGCTAGAGGCATTTCGCCCATTTTGAGTAGGGACTCTATAAGTACTTTAGGATTTGATTCGGCATATTCTTCTGATAGTACTTTAAGTTGTTTTTGGTAATCTTTTGGGTCGGAATATTTTTGAGATAAAATCTTAGCCGCTCTCTGCTTAATGATTTTTATATCATCGATTGGCTCCTCGGCATTTGGCCATTCGAAGTTCTCCATTAAGCGTATTGCTTCGTATTGCTTATTGAGTTTTTTCCTTTTTATGAATTTTGTAGCTTTATCAACTTGGCCGTCGGAGTGAAGAAGTGAGATAAACATTTTTTGAGTTGTCGGGTTAGGCTTTTTAAGTAATCTCTCTTCGTAAAGTTTGAGTTCTTCTTTAGTTTTATTGTGAATGAAAGAAGAGAGTAGGAAGAGCGCGGGGTAGCCACTTTCTGCATAAATACGGTATATCTCATGACTTTGGGTATGGTCTGAACTGGAAGCAAGATCATTTAAAAAGTTTTGATTTTCAAAAAGTTTTTTGAGTGGAGCTGTTATGCCTTTGGACTGAGATAAAAATGCGAGCTTGCGAATGATAGGGAAACTTTCTTGTTTCTCATCTAAATAAAGATTTTCGAGAAATAGTTCTTTTTCAGAGTCGCTTTTTTTCCAGAATTCGGTGATTTGCTTTTTTAGTTCTTCCGGAAGTTCAGGAAGGAGGCCTTGAGAGACTTTTTCTAATATACGTTTTGCTCTAAAGGAGACTTCGGGGTCATTACTCGCGGCAGCTTTTTCGAGAGCTGGAACTGACTCTGGAACTAACTTCCAAAGTTCTTTCTCGGCTGTTTTCCTAGTTCTGAAACTATCTGCACCAAGATCTTTTATGAGTTGTGGTATATCCGCGGCCAAAGTGAAAACTTGGATGAAGAATATGAAAAGAAGAATAAATTTTTTAAACATGTGTGAGCCCTAAGATAAAAGTGTTTGACTTAATATAGCGCATAGATTTTAAAATCAATTTATAGATTTGTAGGCTTTGTGAAGTCTTTCCAATGCTTGCAATAAAACTTCTTCACTAGTTGCAAAGTTTAGACGAAGGAAACCAGGCCAACCAAAGTCTTTGCCATTTGAAAGTGCGACGCCATTTTTTAAGAAAAAGTGATAAGGGTTTTCAAGCTTTAGACCTCTTATATCCAACCAAGCTAAGTAGGTCGCGGCAGCTGGCTTATATTTTATTTTTGGCATATGCTCAGAAATGAAATTTTTGATCAATTCTTGGTTTTTACGAAGCTGGTCTAGTAATTCATTTAGCCAAGGTTCTCCGGCTTCATAGGCTGCATGCCCAGCGATCATTCCCAATTGTAGTGGATAGGGAACTATGCCTTTCATAGCTCGAAGAAATCTTTTGCGAACTTTGTAGTTTGGAATGACGGCGAAAGCAAAACCTAAGCCTGGAGTATTAAAGGTCTTACTAGGTGACATGAGTGTAACTGATCTATCGGCGATCTCTTGGCTGAGAGTTGCGATAGGAGTGTGTAGAGTATTTTCATCTAGAAGCAAGTCTGCATGTATTTCATCTGAACATATGATGGCATTTTTATCTAAACATATTTCAGCCAACTTGAGGAGTTCTTCTTTTGAAAATGCTTTTCCAACAGGATTATGAGGATTGCAAAGAAGATACAAAGACGTTCGGTCAGTAATTTTCTTTTTAAGAGCGTCAAAGTCCATTTCATAATTGCCGTCATTCTCTTTCAAGTCTGCAGTATAAAGAGTCTTTTCTGAAAACTTTGGAGCTTCTAGAAAAGGAGGGTAGATGGGAGTTGAAGTGATGACGTTCTCACCTTTAGAGACAAATGCTCGGCAGGCAATGTTTAAAGCTGGAACTACTCCAGGAAGCCAGACAATTGAGCTTGCCTCTACTTGCCAGTCGTACTTATCCTTAAGTCGGTTGATGACAGTGCCAATAAGTTCTTTTTTGGGTAAGGTGTAACCATAGAGCGCATGTTCGTGAGCTTTTTGGAGGGCTTCTGAGATGCAGTTGGCAACTTTAAAGTCCATGTCGGCTACCCAAAGAGGCAGAGTGTCTTCGGGGTACTTCTTCCACTTATAACTTCCGTGAGAGCGTCTGTTTGGAACAAACTCTAGACTCATTTTAGTTTATTGTCCGATTATTACTGTCTTGTCGTCTACAGACCCAGCTTGAGAAGATAAGGCAAACATTTCGTCTATGAGTTCCTTTGACTTCCAAGAGAATTCGTCGCCAAGCTTTTTCATAAACTCAGTTTGGATGAAGTAGCTAACACCGTCTGATGACAAAACAACTTTAGAGCCTTTTGGAAACTCAGATGTTTCAATTTGGGCAGGAGTTTGCATTTCACCACCGAAGTAATTAATCAAACAGCCATCAGGAGTATTGTGCTCGTCAGTCATGCGTATAGCGGCACCATCAGGTAAGAAGATGTCACAAGTACTATCACCTAAGTGACGAACGTGAAGTTTTTCATTTTCGATCAAGGCGATTGTCAGAGTTGCACCACTGACTAGGTAATCATCGAGATTTTCTTTTTCGACTTTTTCAAAAAAACTATCCCAGAGTTCTTGGAGAGCTTGATCGAGAGCATTTTCAGGAGAATCGGCTTTTTCAGCCCAATTGTAGTAGAGGTCAACAATCTTGACTGCATGCTCTGCTACTTCACCACCGTTTGGACACACAGTAATACCGTCAGCAACGGCTAGGCAATAACCTAGTTTATCTGTATCGGTACCTTCTGGTGGTACTGCTAGTGCGTCCTGATTGAAGCCTTTTGCGCCAGCTTCAGTCTTAGAGGCGAACTTCATTTGAAACTCCGTCTGAATGTCTTCGCAAGAGACTGTAAGTCATTGCAAAGTTTAATGGTTAGGATATGATATCTACCTACAACCTATTTACAAACAGTTTAACTTAAACATTTGGCGAAAAACGAATTGAAACTGCACTTTCTTGGGACCTCAGCTGGAAGCCCGACAATAGAACGAAATGTTACAGCCCTTGGCCTAACATTTGAACAGAAAAGCTCTTGGTATCTTTTTGATGCTGGAGATGGAACACAACAGCAGATTCTTAGAACTAGTTTGTCGCTTCCTCGTTTAGATAAAATCTTCGTAACTCACATGCACGGCGACCATTGCTATGGTTTACCGGGAATACTGACCTCAAGAGGTTTGATGAGTGGCTCTGAAGGCAAAGTAACTATTTATGGTCCTAAAGGGATTCAGAAGTTTATCGAAACTATTCTCAAGCTTTCATACACAAAACTTAAGTACAAAATCGACTTTGTGGAGTTTATGGAAGGTGGTGTTGTTTATGAAGATGATAATGAGACCATTACTTCAGTAAAGCTTTCTCATGATGTACCTTCTTTTGGTTATGTACTTGAAGAAAAAGATCGTGTTGGATCTTTTGATGTAGTGAAGGCTAAAGAACTTGGAATCAAACCTGGACCAGTTTTTGGTAAGTTAAGTCGTGGAGAAAGAATCACTTTAGAAGATGGCTCAGTCATTGATGGTCAAGACTTTATTGGCCCAGCAAAAAAAGGTCGTAAAGTTGTTATCGGTGGAGATAATGATTCTCCGGGTCTTTTCAGTGAAAAGTTACAAGATGCAGACCTTTTTGTGCACGAAGCAACTCATACAATTGAGGTTCAAGAAAACCTTACTTGGAGTGCTCGTCACTCAACAGCAGCTTCAGTTGCTAAAACAGCTTCTGAAAAATCAGTGAGTAACCTTATCCTGACACATGTCAGTCCAAGATTTAGTTTACGTGTTGATGAAAGCGACGCTAACTCTGTAAGTGTTTTGAGAAAAGAAGCAGCAGATAATTATGATGGCGAACTTTATCTCGCTCAGGATTTTGATTGTTTTGCTTTGAGTCGAGATGGTGAGTTAACTCTTGAAAAACGCAAAGTTTTTAAGAAGCGGAAATAGACTTCATCATGCTTTGATGGTTTCCATTAAGTAGGGCTACAGTGTCTTCGACGGTTTTATCCCACTTGTTGGCGAGTGACTCTATGACAACTCGTATATCTTCAGGCCGGCTTGGCGTTTCACCAATTTTGACATAGGGGCCATCTGTTTCAGTTAGAATTTGTTCTGGTTTTAAAGCTTTTAAGAGTTCTTTGCCATTTCTAGATTTTATCATGGCAGTATTGACTGAGAAATAGATATTTCTTGGAGCGTTCAAAGCATCTTCAATTGGACCACTATACCAGTGCATGATTGCTGGACCTTGATAAAGGTTTTTGACTAGTTCTAAAGTTTCTTTTCCTGCACGACGAGAATGGAGGCTTAGTATTTTATCATTTGTTTTAGCGCATTCATTCAGAATTTCTTTAAAGATAGTTATTTGAAGAGTTTGTTCTTCTTCACTGACAGTAAAGTCTAGACCTATCTCGCCAATGTAGGTTAAGTTTGGTATCAGCTCGAGGTACTCGTCTAGTCGATGAATTTCCTGCGGTACTTTTAGCGGAAATAATCCCAAGGATGGATATAGAGTCGGAAAGCTCTTTAGGAGGAGTTCTAATTCTTGAAATTCGTCTAGTTCAGTAGTAACTGCATGAACTGAGATGTTTTTTTGATCGAGTTCTTCTGCGAGTTTAAAAGGAGTTGGATAGTCTAGGATATGGCAATGAGTATCAACTATGTTTTTACTCAGCTTATCCCAGAGTTTGGACACTATTTTTTACCAACTATTTCTTTGACTGCATATCCAGCCATAGCAAATCCAAAAGTTCCGGTGATGAATGTCGCCGTCCCAAATCCACTAAAGCAGTCAAGTTTCAGGTTTTGTCCTTCAGGTTTCTTATTGGCCACACAACCATCGCCTTGTGGGTAGAGCGGTTGTTCGGGGGAAAAAGCACAGGCAACTTTAAACTTCTTTTTTAAGTTTCTTGGGAAGCGGTAGTCTTTGCGAAGTTTGGCTCTGACCTTCGCGAGAAGAGGGTCACCATGAGACTTACTCATATCGGCAATTTGTATCTGAGATGGATCCATTCTACCACCAGCGCCACCACTAACTATAATCGGAATTTTTCTTTCTTTGCAGGCACTGATTAGCAAACACTTGGCACTAAAACTGTCGATCGCGTCAAAAACATAATCGAACTTTGTTGAAAGGATCTCTTCGTGATTCTCTTCGTTGAAGAACTCACGTCTTGCATTGACTTTACAGGCAGGGTTAATAAGAGCGATACGGTCTGCCATGACATCTACTTTACTCTTGCCGACGGTGCCATTCATAGCATGGAGTTGTCTGTTCGAGTTACTTAGGCAGACATCGTCCCAATCGATAAGTGTTATTTCGCCAACACCGCAACGAGCCATAGACTCGGCAATCCAGCAGCCGACGCCACCAATACCAATGATGCAAATGTGGGCATTTCGAAGTATTTCAGCTTCGTTATTTCCATACAGTCTTTGTATGCCACCGAAGCGATGTTCGAAACTACCTGCATCTATTTCCATTTAGTGTGTCCTTGCGTCAAGTTTTTTTTATTTCAGTGTGGATATTTATATAGCTAAACTTATAAATAGCCAAGTGAGAAAATTTCAATAGGCCTTAAAGCATGCGTGAGTTATATCCATCTACAGAACCTTATAATCAAGATTTCATTAAAGTCGATTCCATTCATGAAATTTTTTATGAAGAATCAGGGAATAAAAATGGCAAACCTGTAATCTTTGTTCACGGGGGACCTGGAGGTGGCTGCAGTTCAGACTATCGTCGCTACTTTGATCCTGAAGTTTATAGAATCATACTTTTTGACCAAAGAGGTTGCGGTAAAAGTAAGCCACATGCCTGTTTGGAAAATAACACGACTTGGCACCTTGTGGACGATATGGAAAAGATCCGCACGACTCTAGGAATTGAAAAATGGCAAGTTTTTGGTGGATCTTGGGGTAGTACTTTAGGGCTTACCTATGCAATCTCGCATCCAGATCGAGTCACTGAGTTAGTTCTACGAGGCATATTTATGCTGCGTCCTAGTGAACTTCGTTGGTTTTATCAAGAAGGTGCTAGCTATATCTTCCCAGATGTTTGGGAATCTTATAGAGACAACATTCCAGAAGCGGAAAGGGATAATTTTATTAAAGCTTATTACAAGAGACTGACTGGTGACAATGAAGAAGAAAAGCTTCAAAGTGCCAAAGCTTGGAGTGTTTGGGAAGGTTCCACTTCTAGGTTAATAACAGATCCAGCTTTAATTGAAAAGACTTCAGACGCGCATTTTGCCTTATCGTTTGCACGTATCGAGTGTCACTATTTTATCAATGGTGGCTTTTTCGAAACTGATTCGTGGATTTTGGAAAATGTTGATAAAATTAAGCATATCCCGACAGTCATCGTTCAGGGTAGGTATGATGTAGTTTGCCCGACAAAGTCAGCTTGGGAACTAGCTAAACTTTTACCTAAGTCAGAACTGACAATTATCCCAGATGCAGGTCACTCTGCAGCAGAGTTGGGGATCGTCTCAGCTTTAGTCGAAGCGACAGATAGTTTCAGAGTTTAATTGTCGAAAAAACCAACATGAGCCTTCAGGAAGTGGTTTGCCTTGTGCAAATCATTGAGAAAAATACTTGTAGGCTTTTGTTGTTATTTGTTATCTAATTTTCGACTTTTTGTCCATGAAGAGCTTTTGAATTGTTGTTTTTAGGCTCTAAAGACATCTAAACCATCTTAAAATTTTGTACAATAACGGAATTAACTGTTGTGAATGGGCCTAGTTTTTGCGGAAACTTTTATTGCTCTATAAAATTTAGGATTGTGAATGGGACTTATAAGTGTTGATCAAGTTAAGCCAGGAATGGTTTTAGCTGAAAAAGTTGTTACGTCTAAGCGCATGATGTTACTGCCTGAGGGTGTGACGATCACTGAAGCTCACTTGATGACTTTCACAACCTGGGGCATAACAGAAGTAAATATTGAGGGTGAAAGTGGCGTAGATGAAGTAGGTGATATGACTGAGGAAGAGCGTGCAGCTCTTGAAGCAGAACTCAATCTTATTTTTAAGCATAATGACCTTGCTCAGCCCATTGCGCGTAAATTATTTGAATTGGCGACTTTATATCCAGGTAAAAACTCATGAACTCAGCAGCTCGCCAATTAGTTGATCAAGTTAAAAAGCTGGGTACTTTACCAACGGTTTATGCAAAAGTAAATGAATTGGTGAATGATCCCAATTGTCCCGCAAGTAAGCTGGGGGCGGCTATTTCAAACGACCAAGTTATAACCTCAATGATTTTGCGTTTGGTCAACTCGGCACTCTATGGCTTCCCGAATTATATAGACACAGTTACAAAAGCTGTGACCATCATAGGGTTTAAGCAAACCCGAGACTTAGTGCTAGCGTCTTCAGTGATAGATATGTTTAAAAAAGGCCAGGCTCAAGACCATATAGATATGGAAGGCTTTTGGAAGCACAGTATCGCCGCGGCAATCTCAGCAAAAGCACTTGCGGCTCATATGGCAAAGAGTGACCAAGAAGCGATGTTTACAGCTGGCTTACTTCATGATATAGGCCGATTAATCCTTTTTGAATTTACTGAGAAACTCCCAATAAAAGCACTTATAGCTAAGTGTCAAGAAAAAGAGCTTTTAGTCTATAAGAGTGAGCGGAAAGTACTGGGCTTTACTCATATGGATGTTGCAGAAGCGTTGTTTGTGAAGTGGAACTTGCCACCCGTTTTAAAAGAAGCAGCAGTATTTCATCACTCACCGATGATGGCACCAAGATTTAAAGAAGAGGCCAGTTGTATCCATATTGCCGATGCTATGGCTCATGCTATGCAACTTGGAAATAGTACAGATGCTTTTGTCCCTATGGTTTCTCAACAAGCTTGGGAGGTTTTGGGCGTGCCACTAGATAAGATGGGGGCTATCGCAAAACAAGTGAAAGTCCAGTATCCAGACTTAATTAAAATTTTCTTCCAGGATTAATGATGTCAGACAAGATTAAAGAATTAGAACAAAAGGTTCTTGAGCTAGAGGGGTTAAACTCTCGAATTCTTGGAGCGATGGCTTCTATGGATGACATAACAGAGTTCCAGAAAGAAGTCTTGGCTGCTGAAGAGGTTCACAATGTTTTTGAAATAGCGTCTGATCGATTAAAGAAGATTACTGAATTTGATTTTTTAGCGTTTTTTTCGATTAATGAAAGTATGACTTTCGACTTAAGTTTTATCGAGCCGTTAGAGCTGAAAGAGGCAGTCCAAGAAGAGTTTGAGAAACAGTTAGCAGCAGGGATGTTAGCCTGGGCTTTAAATAGTGATAAGTCTGTGAATGCCAAGCCGGAAACTGACAAGTTTAAAAGTGGCGCTCAATTAATTATCCATCCCTTGGAATCAAATACAGGCATAAATGGCTTGTTCGTTGGTCAGCCAAAAGAAGACATAGTTGACATGCATCAACTAGATTTAACTTTATTAAATATCTCATTGTCTAGTACGTCTTTGGCACTGGACAATACTAGCTTGACTCAACAGTTAAAGCAGTCAAATCAAGAGCTGGAAAATAAAGTCGAAGCTCGTACGATGAAGCTACAAGAAGCTCTAGTGAAGGCAAATGAAGCGACTAAAGCCAAAAGTGAATTTTTGGCGACTATGAGTCACGAGATTCGTACGCCTATGAACGGTGTTTTAGGTATGTGCGAGTTGCTTTTGGAAGCAAATTTAAATGATGAGCAGTATAAATACGCCAGCGTGATAAATAATTCAGGGAAGGCTCTCCTGACAATTATAAATGACATACTCGACTTCTCTAAAATTGAAGCCGGCAAGCTCGAGCTTGAGTATATCCCGTTTGATGTACGAGAGACCGTTGAAGAGGTTGTGGATGTATTATCTAATAGAGCAGGAGAAAAAGGCGTTGAGCTTATTTCATATATAGACTGCCAAATTCCACAAGGAGTCCTTGGCGATGGCATGCGCTTGAGGCAGATCCTCTTAAATTTAGGTTCAAATGCAATAAAATTTACCGAAAAAGGTCATGTCCTTTTTAAAATCAAAGTATTGATGGATTCGCAGGACCAAGTTGAAGTGATGTTTAGTGTTGAAGATACTGGAATTGGTATTCCAGAAGAAAAATTAAATAAATTATTTCAATCTTTTTCACAAGTCGATTCCTCAACATCCCGTAAGTATGGGGGTACAGGTTTAGGATTAGCTATATCTCAACGTTTGTGTGAGATGATGGGTGGAGAAATAGGAGTTAGTTCTGTTGTCGGTAAAGGGTCTGTTTTTAAGTTTAGCTTAAGAATGGATATCGGCACAGAAGATCCATCGGCAGTATTTGAAAAAGAGTTAAAAGGTAAAAATGCTCTGGTTGGCTGTCGACACTTAATACAAATGAATGTGGTAAATGACTATCTGTCATGGACGAGTGTACAAGTATCTTTGAAGAATAGTTTTACTTCTTTGAGCCGAGAGTTAGCTAGTGCCGATGCTCGTTATGATTTTTTAATTCTAGATTTTGGTTTATTGCCAGATTGTGTAGAGGAAATCAACGAGTTTGTTGACTTTGCCAAAGAGAAATGTCAAAAAGTATTCCTTTTAAAACCAGCAGCAAAGATCGAAAAGATATCTCAAATAGAGCCAAGTTTTGATGACGTTATGTTGAAGCCTGTAAAGTATGAAAGGTTTATGGATGTTCTATTGGCGAGAGGTACAAAACGCAAAGTAGATATAGAAAGCTTCTTTCTTCCTCAGAGTAAAATTTGGAAGGCCTTATTGGTTGATGATGACAATACTAACCTACAGGTAGCTAAGCTTCGTCTAGAGAAAATGAATCTACAAGTTCATATGGCGAATAGTGGTAAAGAAGCCTTGGAAATGTTCAAAAATGAAATGTTTGACATAGTATTTATGGATTGTCATATGCCAGAGATGGATGGGTACGAAGCGACTAAACGTATTCGTGAAATTGAATTAAATAGAGGTTCTTCGAAGCCAATTCCTGTTATGGCCTTATCTGCAAATGTTGCTGAAGATGCGGCGAAAACGTGTTTTGCTGCAGGTATGGACGGGTACCTTACTAAGCCAATTATCATACAAGACTTGATTCGTGCTCTGGAGAAATGGTTACTTGAAAGCTATGAAGAGCCAGAAGGAACGGATGATTATAAGTTTTCTTTAGATACACAGACTATTCATCGAGATGTTTTATTCAAAGAAGATATGCCAGAAGAAGAGCTTGAGGTGGAAGCTTCAGAAGACGTTGACTTAAACGAGATTGAGAATGGTGAATATGTTGATGATCCTGAATTTATGGATGTGGGGATCATTCGCGATTTACTTGGTATTGAGAACTATGATCTTGAGCAAAGTTTAATAAATACTTTTTTAACAGATGCTAGAAGTCGTTATGAGGAACTTTTGATCTCATTGGAGAATCAAGATTTGAAGAAGGTCAATTACCTAAGTCACACGATTAAAGGTGGTTCAGGAAATATAGGTGCGAAGGCGATTCAAGAAACTTGTCGCCTTGTAGAGGACCTTTCAGGCGCAGGAAGTAGTACGGGTTTGAAAGAGCTACTTGAAAAACTTGGCCAGCACATTGACCGTCTTGGTCAATTTTTCGATAAGTATTATAAAAAATAGAGATTTCATTTCTTTTATCTCAACTTTGCCTTGTTTGTGGAGTAGTACCTTAAACAATATGTGTAAAATGTGGGAAGCTCTCAATGTATAAATGTCTAATTTTATTATCGTTTTTTCTATTCACTTCATGCCAAATATATAAAGAAGACGTCGCTAAAAGGCCCAATATCCTGCTGATTTTTACAGATGATCAGGGCATGAATGACTTGAGCTGTTTTGGAAGTGAAATCGCGACTCCAAATATTGACTCTATTGCAAAAGATGGTGTTCGATTCACAAGTTGGTATGCAGGGTCTTCTATCTGTACTCCGTCGAGATTTTCTTTATTAACAGGTAAGTATCCAAGTCGTTCTAAAGATAGGCTTTTAGGGCCACTTATGTTTTTGGAAGAGAAGGATAAGAAAAGAGGCATCAAGAAATCTGAAACAACGATAGCTTCAGTTTTAGGCGAAAGTGGTTACGACACAGCTCTTATAGGAAAGTGGCACTTAGGTCACGGTGGGAAAGAGGCTTTACCTGGCAGTCATGGTTTTCAAAAGTTTATTGGACATACGGGTGGTTGTATCGACTACTTCACTATGAGGTACGGAATTCAGCAAGACTGGTATAAGGACTTTGAGCATAACGATACCGTTGGCTATGCAACAGATGTTATAACAGATGAAGCGGTTAGTTATATTTCAGAGAATCGAAAAAACCCATTCTTTCTATATCTATCATACAACGCACCTCACTTTGGCAAGGGTTGGGACGTAGGGCGTCAACAGGTTATTAATTTTATGCAGGCGAAAGATACCGACTTAAAAGATTTTCAGCATATAAAAGATCCGATTCGCCGACAATTTGCCGCAATGGTAAAGTCGCTAGATGATGGTGTAGGTAAAGTTTTAGAATCCTTAGAGGATAATGGATTGAGAGAGAATACTCTTGTCATTTTTATGTCTGATAATGGGGGAGACTATAAATATGGTGGTTCGAATAAGCCTTATAGAGGACAAAAAGCTACACTTTATGAAGGCGGTATTCGCGTTCCTTGTGTATTGAGCTTTCCTCAAATGGTAAAGCCTGGCCAAGTATCTGCATCGTTTACAGGAGCATTAGATCTCTTCCCGACATTTTGTGAATTAGCAGGAGTTGATTACTCAAAATATAATTGTGATGGCCAAAGCCTAGTAGATAAACTGAAGTCTGGAAAGGATTTAGTCGAACGAGAAATGCTCTTTGAGTTACATGGTTCTTCGGCATTGAGAGTCGGTGAGTGGAAGTTACTGGATGATAAGCAGGGGAAACTTCAGCTTTTCAACTTAAAAACAGATCCTTCAGAAGAAAATGATTTGTCACAGGAGAGAGCAGGTATATTAGATACTCTAAAACATCGTCAAGAAGAATTATTGAAAGAAACGAAGACTAGTCATTAATTCTTATTTTCTAATACGGCGCCATTCCCATAAAGACATAAGTAGGAACCATTGGTTGAAGATGCTTCTTTGAAGATCACTTTCTTTTGAACGTCAGAAAAGTTTTCACCTCGTTGTTGTTTAACGAATATATAGTTCTGATTATCACGAGGGCTTTTTAGCAGATCTTGAGTTAAGGATAACTGAAATATATCAACTGGTAATCGGCCATTGTGAGAGTCAGCATAAGCCTTCAGCGCATCCCAAATTTGCAATAAATGAGTTTTTGATTTTTGTTCAGGTGATATTTTCGAAATAGTTATGGGCTGTTCTGCTATTTCCGGTTTTTGGGTTGTGGTCTCAGCTTTTGTAGGTTTGGTTTCAGATGCAACAGTTTCAGGTTTGGGGCTTCTTACAATAATTCGCTTGGGTTTAGTTTTGTCTTTGACATATTTTATTTTGTAAGAGGGGCCAGAAGGTTCATCTTTAGTTGTATCTTCATTTAGTTCGCGGCTTTGATTATTTACGATAGAGCCAACTACATAGAGTATTAGGAAAAACAAAATGAACGAACAACCTATGAGAATAGGTATGATAAGAGACTTTTTGGGACGTCGGTTACGTAGCTTTCTGGCCATTTTGATTCAAAAATATTAATTTACTTTAGATTATATAGATACTTCTTAGGATAGGTTTGTCAATTTTGAGGAGCTATTTATGAAATTATCAAAAGTGACAGGTGTCAAAAATGTTAAAAAGTGTTTGTTTGTTGAAAATGATATGTATTTAACTGCTTTATGTGTAAATATTTTCGGTTTTGATACTCTGGAGTTGTGCTTAAGTTCTCGATTGTTGATGAACTCTTAATAATTTACTTGACTGTTTGTTCAAATATCAGTAAATTGGGTTTCTTGTGAAAAATGTATGGATGTGAATGAATGAGTTTAATTGTTCCTTGTTTAGGGCGAAATAATTGGAAAGGCAAAGATCTATTGCTGCATCGAGACCTTCTGATGACAAACCATTTACACAGGGCTGTAGTTTGTTATGGTATGAAAGGCGAAAATGGTAAGTACCAGTACTTAACTAGTCTAGAAGCCGAGCAGTCTGGTTATACTGTTGAGTTAGTTGAAAGTGAAGCGATGAATAATATGCTTTACTTAGAACAGCAGGAAGAATCTGACTGGGTACCAATTATTACTGAAAGTCAGGGACAAAACGTTACTATTTTGACAAAGACTGGGAGTGATTTAACTGCTGGTAATATCCTACGTTCAGATATCCTCAAAGATCTCCAACATTATTTTGAGTCGCCAACTGTGGCCATCGGTATTCCCAATAGAAATACGATTATTGCCTGTGCGAAACCAATGTTGATGTTAGAGTTTTTGAAACGCAAGTTTCAAGAGTCTGTGAGTAGAGGCTTTGAGCCATTATCAGATATGCTCTACCTCGCTAAAGGTGGCCTTCTTATTGGTGCATCTCCTTATCCTGGTACGGAAGATTTAGTTGACCGAAGCATGGAAGATACTCAAACTGTTTCTTTGAATAAAGCTAGTGCAGACATTCCTCGCAAGAAAACTTCTAAAGGACCCAAAACCTTAATCAATTTCGATAAGAAGAAAAAAGCTTCCATCCGTATACGATAATTGCTAGGCTTGAGCTTGCTCACAAGTGGAACTATGTATCATGTAGTTTTTCTATTACACGATAAGTGTATAAAATTGTACTATCATTGCTATAATTTAACTTATATATGTAGAAATTGGCAAATAGTGAGTTAATTTTTTATTCCGTTAGGTAATAACCAAAAAGGAATTATACATGAAAAAAGCAATTGTCCTATTATTCGTTTGTGCTTTCGCACTCACTTCTTATGCTCAAGAAGATGAAAAAGCTTGGTCTGTTTCTCTAGATCAGTCATTCTCTGATAAGTATATTTGGCGTGGTATTCGCTTAAATGAAGAAGGTGTAAATCAAGGTGCTCTTGATGTTTCATATGAAGCTGGTGATCTAGGTACTGTAGGTGTTAAGGTTTGGTATAATTTTGATCTAGATTCTGAAAATAATGAATCAGGTGATTTTAGTGAAGTGGACTACACTCTTTACTGGGAAAGAACCTTTGATGCACTGACCCTTGGTGCTGGATTTATTTATCATGATTTTTCAGAAGTAAATATGGGTTCTACTCAAGAAATTTTTATTTCTGCTGCTGTAGACATGGTTCTTAACCCAAAACTGACTGTTTTCTATGACTTAAATGAAGTTGATGGCTTTTACATCGATTTATCAATCGGTCATTCTATTGACCTTGATGTTCTAGATGCAACTCTTGATTTTGGTGCAAGCCTAGGTTATGCAGATGATGATCAAGCCAGTTTCTATTACGCAGGAGCTGAGTCCGGTTTTACCAATTATTCTCTTAGTACTGCAGTAAATTTTCCACTTTTAGAGAATATCACTTTAACTCCATCAGTTGTTTACTATGGTTTACTTGAAGATGCAGATAATCAAAATATGGCAGATGATGACTTTGTCTTCGGTGTGAATTTGAACCTTACTTTCTAAGCTTTAGAAAACATGCCTTTATAAGCCGTATCTTTTTTGATACGGCTTTTTTTTTTGTTTATATTGAAAGGGTTACTACTTTCTTTCGTATAATATAAAAATGAGACTGTTGGTATAATGGAAGATCAGACTAAAATTTTGAAAGAAGCATTTGGGTTTCAAGACCAATTAACTGCATATGCCTATGTCGTATTGCAGGATTGGAGTCTTGCAGAGGACGTAGTTCAAGATTTATTTGTGACTGTTTCGGTGAAGTGGCAAAGTTTTGATCAGAGCAAGTCTTTATACCCGTGGTTGAAAAGAATTGTCAGAAATAGGGCCGTTGATATTATTCGTTCAAGATCAAAAGAGTTTTACTGCGAAGACTCCTCTCTTTTAGCATTAGTGGATAGGGCTTTTGATGAGAATGAGCTGAAAGAGTCTCTTGAGAGAAAAAAAACAATGAGTAGGGCTCTTCGAGAGTGCATTGACTCTTTGGGGAGTGTGCCGAAAGCATTGATTAAAGGTTTTTATGTCGAAGGCAAGAGTTGTATTGAACTCGCGGCAGATCAAAAACGCTCAGAAAACGCTATTTATATTTCCCTGACTCGAATAAGACAAAAGCTTCGCAAGTGTGCAGATTCCAAAATATCGGTTAATGGAGCTTTGAGATGACTAAAGAAGAGTTATTTAATCGCTATTTAGATCATCAACTTTCTTCTGAAGCACTCATAGAATTTAAGAAGTTGCTTGAAACAGAAGGTGGGCGAGAGGAGTTTTATAGATACATCAAAGAAACAACAACGATTGCTCACCATTTAAAGCAAACCTCAAATGAAGAGTTTGTGGTTGATGAAGCATTAACTAGTTTGGTTCAAAAAAGTGAGCAACACTTAATACAGTCCTTAAGAGAGAAGCCAATTCCCGTTAAGGAAGAAATCTATTTTCGTTCTACTTTACGTCCAAAGCATTTGTTGGCTTTTGCAGCTCTTATATTTTTGTCGCTTGGCTCATTATTTTTCTTTGAGGTAATCCGAGTTAAAGAATTTACGGTTCAAAAAGATTCAGGTAAGGCTGTTGCTCGAATTACCAAGCTGAATGGCGTGTCTAATCTGAAAGAAGGGCAATGGATTAAGCCTGGAGAAGTGTATTTAGAGTCAGGTGAGCTTGAGCTGTCTTTTGATTCAGGAGCTAGAGTTTTACTTCAAGATAAGACTAAGCTTTTGGTAGAAGATGAAAACCGAGCCTTTCTAAAATCAGGAATTCTCTCAGCATATGTGCCCAAAGAAGCTAAGGGTTTTGTGGTCAATACGGCTAAGGCATCGATTGTTGATTTGGGTACGGAGTTTTCAGTGATTGCAGAAGATGAGAGAATTGATATTCATGTTTTTACTGGTCAGGTTGAGGTTATTAGCGAAAGCTCTAGTCTGTTGGTTGATGAGGGGAAAGGTGCTTCAGTGGCAATAAAAGGCAGAATAAGTGAAAAGCTTAGTAAGGCAGCTAGTGCCGTTGTAAGGGTGGATAGAAGTAAAATTCCTTTAAAAAGTGCTTTCATATATTGGCCATTTGAAAATGAAAGTGGTCAAGGTTATAAAGATCAGGGTAATGGAGGTTTCGGTGCATTTTACGATTTAACCTTTGGAGAAAAAGTACCAACCTTGTCTTCAGGAAAATATGGTAATGGATTAGTCTTTAGTGGCAAGAAAGAGTATCTCCAATCAGAATTTAAAGGGATTGGTGGCGCAAGCCCACGAACTATTTCTTTTTGGTTGAAATTGCCTCCCGACCTTAATAAAGGTGAGCACTATGCAATGGTTGCTTGGGGGAAGATTGCCCCAACAGAAAAGTGGCAGTTGGGCATAAACCTTATTGGCAATAATGGTGTTAAAGGCGCTATTCGCACGGAATTCTCTAAAGGCTATGTAGTTGGAGTTACAGATCTACGAGATGGCCGTTGGCACCATATAAGTAGTGTATTTATCGGTGGGGATGATGCAGATGTGGCGACACATGTTAAGCACTATGTTGATGGTAAACTGGAAGGAGTGAGTGGTTATCAAGCAATTAAAATCAATACTGCGACTTCAGGAGAAAAATCCAAGCCTGCGTTTATAGGAAAATACATCAATCATGATAAATGGTATATGAGAGCTGCGATAGATGAGCTTTATATATTTGATAGAGCCTTGACTCCAGCCCAAATAACGCTATTGCGAGATAGTGAGCTGAAGCCAGAATAATTTTTATTTAGTAGCCTTATCAAATAATAGGCTCGCATGTTCCCAATTGACAACATTCCAAAATGCATTGATGAAGTCTGGTCTGCGGTTTTGGAATTGTAAGTAATAGGCATGTTCCCATACATCTAATGTTAGGAGTGGAGAAGCTCCGTCCATCAAAGGAGTATCTTCGTTTCCACTAGAAGTGACTTCAAGCTTACCATTATTAAGGCTAAGCCAAGCCCAGCCACTACCAAATTGCGTAGCAGCAGCATTATTGAAAGCTTCTTTAAATTTTTCAAATGAACCAAAGTCCTTCTCTATTGCGGCTGCAAGGTCTCCGCTTGGCAGGCCACCACCTTGAGGTGACAGTGACTTCCAGTAAAGGTCATGATTGTAGTGTTGTCCTGCAAGTTTTTTTACTGCAGCTCTTTTGGCCTCAGGCACAACAGAAAGGTCCTTAACTAGATTCTCCAATTCTAGATCAATCTGTGGAGTTCCTTCCAAAGCAGCGTTTAGTTTTGAGATATAACCGGCATGATGCTTTGTGTAATGTATTTCCAGTACACTAGCTTCAAAATGTGGGGCAAGTTCATTAAAATCATATGAAAGTTTATCTTGTGTAAATGACATGTCTTTTCCTTGTTATTAAATTGAATTCATTTTAACATATATACCTCTATTGGGGATGTAAATAGTGTACCTACAATAAATAAGTCTTTTTTGTACTTATTTAAATGGTGGCTAGATGGTATGCTGCATAAATTCTCTTGAGAGACATTTTTTAAAGTATTTAAGAGAGTGTTGTTTTTAGGCTACTATGAGTAGAGGAGTTCCATAATATTAAGGTTGAGAACTCATATAGGAGTGACCATATCATCATCAACTATGATAGTATCAAAACTTTATAAGTAAGGCTTGCTGATTATTGCATAAATATTTAATTAAAAGTTACTTATGATTATTTTGTGCTATATTAGGTGCAGCGAAAATTTCTAATAACCTTTAATAGCTTTGCATCTAATGTACAAAAAAAGTCTTTCATCTCA
>JAJPOQ010000138.1 GCA_021232515.1 Lentisphaeraceae bacterium | reverse complement strand
TTAGCTGAAAATATCAATGGGAAAATACAATTACTAAAAGCAAAAGCTAGAGGATTTAACGCATTCAAA
Source organism: Lentisphaeraceae bacterium (assembly GCA_021232515.1). GTDB lineage: Bacteria > Verrucomicrobiota > Lentisphaeria > Lentisphaerales > Lentisphaeraceae > JAKVBD01. The sequence continues at coordinate 12,518 of JAJPOQ010000138.1, read as the reverse complement.
AACTATCGAAGGAATATTCTCTTTTATTTTGCCGGACTTAAATTATCCCACGCACTTTCCTGAAGTGCCATAAGAGTTAATCTCTACATAGAGTTTTGAATTGAAATTAGTGTCTTTTTGAAACAAATAAGGACTAATAGAGAGCTTTACATGGGGTACAGTCAATCTTAAGTTAGTTATGTTTTGACATCGTTTCTTATTTAATATTTTTAGAGGTAGTTATGCTTGATTGGCCAGAGGGCTTGGTACACTCAGTTAATCCATACAATGAGGTAGATGATCCTGGATTTGAATGTGCAACAGTGGTTGGAGATTGGCGTGATGAGTTTGTAGAGTTTTTAAGAAATCATAAAATTGAACACTTAAACTTAAATTACGCGAAAGGATGGACAGAGCATGATTACTCTTTCTTAAGTAAATTAAAGTACCTAAAAAAGCTTACTGTGATTGATGGAGACGCAGATAATCTTGATTCTATTGAAGAGTTAGAAAATTTAGAAGATTTACACATTTCTTATGAACCAAACGACTATATAGACTTTTCCGAACTTAAGCGCCTAAAAACGTGTTTTTTGGGATTTACAGAGGATATTGAAAGTATCTTTGATGTGACTTCATTGGAGTCTTTTAGCTTAGGTAGACTAAAGATGCAAAATGACTATAATTTTGAAAAGCTTACAAGAGTAAAAAGTTTATCTATCTCAAATTCAAATATAGACTCAATCAGCTTTCTTGAATGCATGCCGGATTTAGAAAGTTTAACACTTGAAAATTGCCGTAAACTCAAAGATTTTAGATCAATATCATCTCTTAATAAGTTGAAGTACATTCTTATTGATGGCTGTAAACATTTAAAGTCTATAGACTTCTTAAACCATACGACATTATTGGAACATATAGTTATTGCTGATTGCACAATTGACAGTATTAAGCCTATATCTAAAAATAAAAATGTTCTACATGTGATGCTTCCTCAAATTAACATTTTGGATGGAGACTTGTCGCCACTCGAAGACTTTACTACTCTTCTAACTCTTTTCATAAACGACAGAAGACATTACTCACATAAGTTCTTGAAGCGTAACAGAGATAATCTAGAAGTCCCTGAATCTTTAGTTGTAAAAAAATGAAGTATTTTTCAGTTGAGATCGTTAGCCTTTATCCAATAAAATCATGGGAGCACCGGCAGCCTGCCGGTAATAATTAGTGGGTTTAGTCAGTCGATACAATAAAGTTTTTGGTTCTTCACTTTGCAAAGAAGGTGAGCAGCTCTATGCACAGAAAACTTTGAACCCTTATGATAGCCGGGATGACTTTTTTGCTGGAGAAGTTTGGAACGATCAAGAATGCTTTGAATTCGAATTCAACCTGAAATCGACCACGGTTTCGACTTATTGTAGTTGTCAGAAATCGAAAAATAAACCTTGTGCTCATCTCTGGGCTGCTATTCTTTGGGCTGAAGATCAAGAGGTATTTAAAAAAGGTGCTGGTAGAGGAGTTCGTTTTGCTGGAACAGCTGCAGCAGAGAAAACTGTACCCAAAATAAATCTTGAAGCGGCCGGTCTTAAAAATCCTAGTTTCCAGTTACCAAAAGCAGAAGTCGTAGAAGAGATCTCTACCGAAAGAGAACTTATTTTCGTTTTAAATGCTTCACAATCGACCCATTTTGAAAAGCTTGTTTTTGAGATATTTTGGCATCCAACTGGAGACAAAAGCAAGATTAAACCTTTTGATCCTTTATCGAGCCAATCTGGATTAAGCTCGATTGACGGTGAACTTTTAAATAGTTTTCGAGGGACAGCATCAGTCGTTTCTGGTTTTCTACAAATTCGCTATCATCAAGAGTTAGATAAGCGTTTAATGAGCCTTTATGAGTATGGGCGTTTTTATACTCGCCGAACAACGAATCAGAAACAATTTAAGAAAATTAAGTCTTACTTTGAAAGTGAAATATACTGCGATATTACTCAAAATGAGGATGGCAACTACCTAGCAAGATTGGCGACAAAAGATGACTTCGCCGAAGAACTTTTAGTTTTTATGCCGACTTTTGCAGTGGGACGTCAGTCACTTGTTATTGGCAATAACAATAAGTTGAGCGATTTAGTCAGTTACTTAGATGAACAGGGTGGTTTAGTACCAGCATGGGATGCCGAAGAGTTTTTGGAGAAAAGGCTCATTCCAAGTGGGATGAATCTACAAAACTTGCCGGGGCGTCTTCACCTTGATGAAAATGACTTAGAACCACGTGGTCACTTATTTGTCAGGACTGCGACCTTTAAATATAGAGATAAAGAACAGCTTCACGCTGATTTATCTTTTGACTATGGCGGTAAAATCATTCCTGAAGGCCATGCCGAACAGCAAGTTTTAAACTTTTATTCCGGTAGTATTTTTACTCGCAAAACAAATGCAGAACAGAAGCTTCGAGAAGAACTGGATGAACTTGGTTTTCGCTTTAATACGAGTTCGAGCAAGGAAGAGTTTGGTTGGAAGTTTCTACCAGTTTGTTTACCTGAAGTCGTTCAGACATTAGCCAGAAATAACTGGATTATCATCGCCGAAGGCAAGAGTTATACCGCTCCTCAAACTTTTCAGCTACGATTATCTTCTGGAAGTGACTGGTTCGATTTAGAGGGTGAAGCCGTTTACGATGAAAAGGTATTGCCACTCGCAGAGCTTGCCAAGGCCGCAGCAACTGGCAGCAACTTTGTAAAACTTGGTGATGGCCAAGAGGGCGTTCTTCCTGAAGATTGGCTGAAGTACTACACAGTTTTGACTCAGCTTGGTGAAATAATTGGAGACAATTTAAGATTTCGTAAGAGTCAGGCTTTGATTATCGAGAAGCTTCTTTTTGATAAGGAAGAGTCTGAAAATGAAGAGTTTGTTGAGTTTTGCCGAAAACTGAAAGAATCCGATAAAGTTAAAAGCATCGGCGAGCCTGCGGGCTTCCTAGGTAAACTACGTGATTATCAACAGCATGGCTTAGCATGGATGAAGTTTCTGGGACGAAATGCTTTTGGTGGAATCTTAGCAGACGACATGGGCTTAGGTAAAACAGTTCAGGTTTTGGCTTTGCTTCAGAGTGAGAAAAATGAGCAGAAAAAGAAAGCGTCATTATTAATCGTCCCAAGCTCTCTTGTTTTTAACTGGGCTCAAGAAGCACAGAAATTCACTCCTGATCTAAAACTTTTGCAGTATGTCGGTACTTCTCGACGAGGAAGTTTGGCAAACCTTGAAGATATAGACTTAGTTATAACGACTTACGGGACACTCCGCCAGGACATCGAAGAACTTAGTCAATGTAAGTTTAATTACTCTATCTTGGATGAAGCTCAGGCGATAAAAAATAGAGACTCATCGACAGCAAAAGCAGCGCGTTTGATAGTTTCGGAACAGAAGTTGTCTATGTCAGGAACACCTGTAGAAAATAGTCTTTCAGACCTTCTCAGTCAGTTCGAATTCCTCAACCCTGGTATGACCGGCCATGGTCGTTTGAGTGATATACTCGAAGATGTGAAGTTAAATAAAGAAACGTTGAATCGTTTAAAAGAGATATTTAAGCCTTTCATCTTGAGAAGAACTAAACAGCAAGTGGCCAAAGAGCTTCCACCGAAGATCGATCAGGTTCTTTATTGCGATATGGAAGAAAAGCAGGCTGAGATCTATGAAAGACTTTGGAAGTGGTATCGCCAAGAGTTACTTGAGAAAGAAAAGAAAACTCCAGAAGCGGGGAAAAAGTCCGGAGTTGATTATCTAGGAGCTCTAACTCGTCTGCGTCAAGCAGCTTGTCACCCTGCGCTTATCAGTGAAGAGTGGGCAGAAGTCGAGTCCGCTAAGATAAATGTCTTATTTTTAAAACTTAAAGAGTTAGTTGCAGAAGGTCGTAAAGTTTTGATTTTCTCGCAATACACGAGTTTCTTGGGACAGATACGAGAACAAGTTGAGCATGAGAAATGGTCTTATTGCTATCTAGATGGTAAGACGAAAGATAGAGCTGGAGAAGTTGAAAAGTTTCAGACCGAAGATGACATAAAACTATTTCTCATCAGTCTTAAAGCAGGTGGCGTTGGTTTGAACCTTACCAAAGCAGAGTATGTATTTATCATGGACCCATGGTGGAACCCTGCGATAGAAAATCAAGCGATTGACCGAGCGTACCGTATTGGCCAAAAAAATACTGTTGTCGCTCAAAGACTTATTTGTCGAAATACCGTTGAAGAGAAAGTTTTGAAGATGCAACAGACGAAAAAGTATCTTGCAGATAGTATCATCGATGAAGATGCAGATTTCTCTAAACAAATCTCTTTGGATGACTTACGTTCACTTCTCGATTAAAATCCTTTGTAAAATGGTGCAATGACAGCATTTTGTCTCTGCGAAAAAGGATTGAGCATGAAGACTACAGAGATAATAAAAAACTTTCAAACTTACTTTGAAGAGTTTCAAAAGGCAGATCACCCAGAACCAACGGCTATGAGCTTGGCAACTTCGACAAAATCAGGCCGACCTTCAAGTCGAATTGTTTTGTTAAAGTCTTTTGATGAACGTGGTTTTGTGTTCTATACAAACTTCACCAGCCGTAAAGCTCAGCAGCTCGAAGAAAATCCATTTGCCGCACTAACCTTCTTTTGGAATGAAACATCGCGACAGGTGAGAATTGAAGGTGCAGTTGAAAAAGTGAGTGACGAAGAAGCAGATGCATACTTTGCTAGCCGTGCCCGTAAAAGCCAAATTGGCGCTTGGGCTTCCAAGCAATCAAGCGAGATCGAGCATAGCCTAGACTTTGAAAAGCGTATTGCGAAGTACACCTTAAAGTTTGGCCTAAGTAAGATCCCAAGACCTGAGTTTTGGGGCGGCTTCCGTTTGAAGCCAGATCTAGTAGAGTTTTGGGTGAAAAAAGACTTCCGCTTACATGAACGAACAGTCCATACTCTTCTTTCAGGAAATGAGTGGGCTACGAAGAAAATTTATCCATAATTTTATAAAAGTAGGGATCATATGATAAAAGTTACAGTAGCAGCTTTACTCCTTGTCGGTATTATTATTTTTTTTACAGGTTGCGCTTCTAAAAAGTATGAATGGTTAGCGACAGAGTGTGCACCTAAAAATTATCCAATGCAGATTATCTCAGGAGCTTTTATATGTCCCAATGGTTATGTTCAAGAATTACCTTTAAATAAGATTATTAGTAATGGATGGGGAACAAGGGTTTCCACTCATATTGTAGGGTCAAAATTTAAACCTCTTCCGTCTAAGTTAGAGATAACATGGTTCTCTTTTACCGAAGACAAGTTTTATAGCGGTGAGTTTGAATTACCTCTTGAGGTAATCAGAACTCTTATGAAACAGGGCTATGTTGATCATACTGGAAATGAACAAAAAAAAGAAATTTTTAATAGGTTTATGGCTGGAGTTGCTCCAGGTGGGCATGTTTCTGTTTGGCTTGCAGGAAGTTCAGACTCACGAGCAATAGCTAATTTTAAGGCAAAAGAAATAGATGTGCCTTGGAAGACTGTGCTCGATAATCCAAGTGTAACTAGGAAAGACTATATAAAATTGATTTTGAGTAAAGACGTGGCAGAAGCATTAACTCCATTAGAAAGCCCTATAGTACGTTGGCAAGAGTATGAGCGGCAATATAAGTGGAAATTGAAGTTTGAAACACCGCAGGAAATGGAGTCTGTTTTTATTAATTCTCTGAATGGAGAACGCAGGTTTTTAAACTATCAATCCAAGCATCCATTAAATCTTCAAAAATTGACTTATGATATTCATGCAGTACCAGAAAATATACGCTATGTATTTGAGACCACAGACAAGAAAAGATATTCAATTAAAATTTATTTTGACCATCAGAAAGTATTTAAAGCTTTTAAAGAGTTTGAGGCGGAGTCAGAAGAATTTAAGCTGGAAGTGAAGTTTGAAAGTTGGAAAGGTAAGCCTCAAATCACTTTAGTTAACGGTGATAAAATGATGAAGATAACAGACTTCTCAATAAAAAAGAATAGTTTGGCAGGCAAATAAGTCCCTGTGCCGCTTTTAGTCTTCTACTTATACTGAAACTTTTCACCATACATACACAATTATTCCAATTGACTGTCCAAAATACTGCCCTTCAAGACTTAAGAAGTAAAGGATGCAGGGAGTGTGTATGTGTTGTGATAGTGTGGTAAGTATGAAATTTCTGAAAAATAGAAGCTTTAAAACGGTCTTTCCGAATAAGAAGCAGTTTACCTTAATAGAACTTCTCGTGGTTATCGCCATTATTGGGATATTGCTATCTCTGCTGATTCCGTCTTTATCCAAAGCTCGTATGAAAACACTTAAAGCGGTGTGCCTGTCAAATACCAGTCAAATCGGTAAAGCGATGATTGGTAATTCAATGAATCACAATGACCGAATATTTTGGGATGAGTCGGCGTCACCAGGCTGGCCTCACGATATTTCAGTAAAAAATGTTAATGAAATAGGCTTACCTCACGACGTTTACAAATGTCCTGCGAAACCAAGCTACGACTATGAGTCAGCTTGGGACATTTCGCCAAACTTTCGAGTCGGAGCTTATGCATACACCCACTTAAGAGCTAAAGGTACTTTGAGATCTGCTAGTTTAATGGGTGGTCAAGATTGGGTCGATCGTTTAGCTACTGTTGAAGAGCCATCCGAGACAGTTCTTGTCGTCGATACGACATTCAAAAAAGGATCGTCTTTTTCCAGTCAATCAGCATATGGAGAAAGAACTAACCATTTTGGAAGTGCCAATAAATTAGATCAAAATGCGACCTTTGTTGATGGCCACGCGAAGATTCGCTATTGGGGCTCTTTTCAAGAAAGGTATAATGTCGGCATGGGCTCTTTTTGGTGGTGAGCTTTAGATTTTAAATTGATAAAACTCGATACTTTCTAACTCAAAGCTCTATTTAAATTATTTTAGATTCCTGTATTCTTTGCCATAATTGATGGTTGGCGTTAGTAGTTTATACAAAATAAGTCGAAAAAAGCAGGAATACAGACTCAATATATGAGTGAAAATTGGCAAACAAGACAGACTCTTCTTCAACGAGCTAAGGATCCAGACGATCACAAAGCTTGGGAAGACTTTGAGCAGTACTATCGCGAATTTATTCGCATGGTTTTGTTTCAGATGAATTGTCGAGTCAACGATCATGCCGACCTTGTTCAAGACATCTTGGTTAAAATCTGGAAAACTCTCCCAGAGTTAAATTATGACCGCGATAGAGCCCGCTTTAGAACCTGGCTCAGTCACCTTATTCGCAACAAAGTTATTGATTATTTTCGCAAAGAAAAGCGCATCAGCAAGAAGCAAGAGCGTGTTCAAGAAGAAAGCGAAGTCGATAAGGCTAGTAAGATAGTTTCCGAGCCTGAACTCGAAGAAATAATTCAAAAAGAATGGGAAGTTTACATCGTTAAACTGGCCCTGAAAAATATAAGTTCATTGTTTACCGAAAGGGCGATAGAAGCCTTTCAGTTGGGAATGGATGGCGTGAAGACAGTTGATATAGCCGCTAAGATCGGTATCAAAGAAAACTCTGTTATAAAACTTCGAAATAGAGTTAAGCAACGACTTATCAAAGAAATACAGCACTTGAGAGAAGAGTTGGAAAGTTTTTAAATGAAAGACCTTGATTCTTTTGCGCGCCAACTTTCAGGGTTGTATGATGCCGACAATTCTCAGGACGAAAGTTCCTCGTCTCCACTTTATGAAGAAGTTTTAAATGTAGCTGAGCGCTATACCGACAAGTCCCCTTTGGCGAAGGGCGGCATGAAAACCATAAGTAGAGTTTACGAAGTTTCGACAGGGCGCCATGTTGCTTTAGCCGAACTCCACGACGATACTCCAGAAGAATTGCGAGAGCCTTTTATCCGCGAAGCTCGCTTGACTGCACTTCTTGAACATCCAAATATTATTTCTATTCATGACATAGGTGTCAGTGAGTCTGGTAACCCTTATTTTACGATGGATTTAAAGGTCGGAGATACTCTGGCTTTAATTCTCGAAAAGCTAAAATCCGGCGATGCAGAGTATTCTCAAAAGTATCCGTTAGGTGAACTACTCAGCATTTTCCTTAAAGTTTGCGATGCCGTTTCTTATGCTCACTCTCGCGACGTTATTCACCTAGATTTAAAACCGGAAAACATTCAAGTTGGTAAATTTGGTGAGGTTCTTGTCTGTGACTGGGGCTTGGGCAAAATAATTGGTTCAGATGAAGATTCTTTTGACAGCTTACTTATCAATAAAGACTTATTGAACAACATGACTATGTCTGGCCATATAAAGGGTACGCCTGGTTTTATGGCACCAGAGCAGACAGATGAAAATGGCGAAAAAAGTAAATTGACGGACATCTTTTCTCTTGGTTGCATTTTGTACTCAATCTTGACTTATGACGCGCCATTTTTGGGAAGCACTACTGAAGAGATAATCGGTAAAACCCGTAAAGGTCAGTTTAAACAAGCTTCAGAGTTTGGTTCATCCGAGATCCCTAAAAGTTTAGATGCAGTTGTTTCTCACGCTTTGGCATCTAAACCAGAAGACAGATATAGCTCGGTGGAAAACTTGCAGTCGGATATAAATAAGTACAAGAAAGGTTACTCAACAGTTGCAGAAAATGCTGGCTTCCTGAAAGAGGCCAACTTATTTATCAAACGAAACCTCAAGGTTTGTTTAGTCGCCTTTGTTTCACTAAGTATCATCGCATTCTTAGTGACTGCGTTTGTTGTTGAAACTAGGCAAAGTTATAAAGAGGCTGTTGAAGCTCGAGAAGTTGCTGAGATGTATCAAGAACGCGCCGACTTTGTTGCGAAACAGTATGAAGAAGAGCGGAATGAAAGTGATAAACTTTTGAAGCGCTTGTCACGAGTCTTTGCAGAAGAAGTAGAACTCATGACCAAGACTTTTATCTTTAGTCAACCGGTAAAGTCGATGAATAATGCCCTGAAGAAAATTCAAAAAACATTAACGATTGAACCTGATAATAAGAAAGCCAAAATCGATCTTGTTTACTGCCTTTTTCTGACTCAAGACTTTGAGAGTGTAAATGAACTCTACGATCCAGAAGACAAAACAAATGCCGATCTCTATCCACTGAGTAAGAAATTTGCTCCCTACATATCTGACAACGGGCTTTTGCCAGTGCATAGATTAGCTGAATTGATTCAAAACTTTCCAAGGGTGCGTCGCAGTCACTTAGTAGAAAAAATGTTGGCTTACGATGAGGATAAACGAAAAGTAAAAAAGAATTATGCCGAAGTCGTTAAGGCTATTTTGAAAGTGTGGAATCCAGATTGGGATCTGACCGGCTTTCATTACGATCCAGTCAAACAGCGGCTCGATATTTCGAATAGGTCAGTCAAGATGTTGACTTATAAGCCAGTGGCTTCGTCGAATAAATGTATATTGCGCTTTCTGAAGTTTAATTCTCTTATTTTAGCCGGTTCTGGGGTCTACGATTTAAAGCAAATAACTGATTTAAAAAATGATTTCCTAGATATAAAAGACACTCCTATAAATAACCTTGGTCCTTTGCGGAATATCACTCAACTGAAGTATCTTTGGTTGCGCAAAAATCAATTTCCTCCAGAGCAGATGAGGTACATCCCTAAAGGCGTTAAAATAGTCAATAAGTAAGTATCAAGTGACCTGAAGAATTACATATATTATACTTCTTCTCAGTCAATTTTATCTAGCCTGCGTGGTAATGTTGCAATTCTACTAATAGTCTTTTTTTTGATAACGAATAGGCCAAATGTTCTCGTGATCTCGTTTTTTAAAGTATGTTTTGAGAAATGAAATCAGTGAGGTAGAATTAAAGAGCTAGATTATTATCTAATTAAAACCTCTATTCACATGTCGTCCTTTATAAACCTGAATAGATTTATAGGTAAATATCAACTGAGTTTCTTTTGTCTTTTTAACATCTTCACTATCATCAATGTTTACTACATAATAATCTTTAAGCTTTTGGCCTTCTGAGGGTATTCTCATGCTTAATCCTTCATACGTTTTGTAGTACCAAATATAATACTTCATAGGTATCCAGTATGAACGTTGCATTACAATATTTTCGCCTTTATACATTTGTGTTATTAATGACTTTGCGACGATATCTACTTCTGGAAATTCTCTTTGTGTGTAAAATGGATTGGTTTTAACTACTTGAAATATAAATGCAAGTTCTATATTTATTAAAATGACAGAGATTAATCCACAGTGTTTCTTGTTAAGCTTACTTAATTGGAAGGTTAAACTATAATCTAGGAAAATAAGAAAAATCGGAATGAAAAATATCCATGTTCTAGCATACGGAATTTTTTGTTTTAAGAAAAATATTATTGAAGAGCATAAGAGTATCATTGGTAGAAAGATAATTTTTGACCAGCTCTTTTCTTTCCAGAGCTGCCAAAATCCCAAACAGATTAAGACAATAAATAAGACTTGGATTGCAAAAGGAATTTGCCAATTAAAATAAAACCATGTTTGTCTCAGGTGGCCAGGTAGTTTTTCTATAAAGTCTTCCCAGGGCATGGCTTTTACATAGCGGTTATTGGTTATCATTTCTGTGCCTCCAGAAAACCAGAAGACTGGGGCGTATAGCAATATTGTAAAAAGGCTTGTTAGGCCTGCTGAAATAAAGTAATACTTTAAGCTCTGAGATATTCTTTCCTTTCTTTTTAAGACAATGGTTAAAAGCCATACATATAACCCAAAAAGAAAGAACAAGGCACTTGGTATAGTATACAGAGCTAAAGAACTAGAAAGCGCAAGCAAAGTAATGTTCTTTGAATTTAATTCTTCTAAAACTTTTAATGTATAGAAAAGAGAACCAAGGCAAAAAAGAACCATCATGCTATATCCTCTAGCATCAACAGAGTAGTATATTAAGTAAGGATGAATGGCAGCACCTGTCGCGGCCCAAAAACCATACTTTTTACCAAACATTTTATTACAAGTAAGAAAAGTTAAAGGTATACATCCTAGCCCCGCGAGGAAGGCAGGAATACGTATTACCCAAGGTTCTGCAGTCAGAATTGAAGTGACAAACTTTACACACAAAGTATGTAAGATATGATTATTAGGTGCAGTATAATGAAATAATTGAGAGAACTCATCGTTAACATAGATCATGTAGGTAAATGATTCATCATAGGCCATCGGCTGATGTAAAAACGGAATTCGAACCAAAAATCCAACTATAATTATAATGAATATAAAGATGTTTTTATTGGATGAATCTGTAAATTTCCAGGATTTTTCAACTGACATTATTTATTTGTCCAATCATTTGTTGTTGTGAAAAATTCAAAAGAAAGAATAATACACAAGAGTTCGATTACTACTAATAGTTAATGTAATAATTTAATGTATACTGAGGAAAATCAAAACTTTAAGATATACTAATTATGCATACTTTATCTATTGTCATCCCATGTTATAACGAAGAAAAAACAATAGAGAAATGTCTGGATAAAGTATTAGAAATTGCTTCATCTGACTTAAATCTTGAAATTATTATTGTTGATGATTACTCCAAAGATCAAAGTTTAGACATTATTAAAGGCTACACAGAACGAGACAATAGAATTAAACTAGCTCAACATGAAGAGAATATGGGTAAAGGGGCAGCTTTAAGAACAGGTTTTATTCATGCGACTGGAGATTTTGTGGCGATTCAGGATGCTGACTTAGAGTATGACCCACAAGATTTGTTAAAGTTAATAGAGCCTCTAAAGTCAGGCAGAGCTGAAGTTTGCCTAGGTTCAAGGTTCCTTTCTTCAGAACAGCATAGAGCTCTAAGTTTTTGGCATTCTATAGGGAATAAATTTTTAACTTTGTGCTCAAATGTTTGCTCAGACTTATATTTGACCGATATGGAAACATGTTATAAAGTTTTCAAAAGGGAAATTATTCAAAGTATAGAAATAGAAGAAAATCGATTTGGGTTTGAACCTGAAGTTGTTGCTAAGATTGCTGCTCTAAAGGTTAATGTTTTTGAGATCGGAATTTCATACTATGGCAGAAGTTATAATGAAGGAAAGAAGATAGGTCCTAAGGACGGGATTCGAGCTATTTATTGTATCTTCAAGTATAATTTCCGCAGTAGAGCCTTACCAGTTCAAGCATTTATGTATATGTTTATTGGTGCCTTTTCAGCTATTTTTAATATTGGTATTTTCTCTTATCTTTATGCTATTAAGAATTATAGCATGAATATATCTGCACCTGTGTCTTTTTTGGTAGCCGCCTTTGTGAACTATATTTTTTGTATTTTTATTTTTAATAGACCGAAAAGTAAATTGATTGAATTGTTTTTATATTTACTTATTATCGCCATCGTCTGTGCTCTTGATTGGTATGTTGTCCTGCCTCATTTAGAAATCCGCAATTGAGATTTTGTTAATTTGAGTTTTTATAAATCAAACGGAGAACAAAATGTCAGAGAATAAACGCCCTTACCTTAGTGCAGAAGATAAAGTTTCAGCAGTTAAACGTCACC
>JAJPOQ010000128.1 GCA_021232515.1 Lentisphaeraceae bacterium | reverse complement strand
ATAGACTACACCAAAGAGACGTTGTAATTTCGTGTTGCATTTAGGTCCTCATATTTTTATTGTCCAAGATAAAATATGGCCTAAATGCACTTCTTCATTATTATCCGTTTATCACAGAACTTGAGACATTACCAATTTATTTTATTAATTTTCTTGATTTCGTACAGGCCGATCCGTTATAATAAGTTGTGCAGCCTAATAAACTTGAGAAAATTACTTACGGGGACCATATGACAGGGCATGTTCTAATCGTTGATGACAACATTAATAATTTACGAATCGCAGTAGATATCTTAATTCACGAAAAACTTCGTATTACAACGGCAAAGTGTGGTGCAGATGCGCTAAAAGCATTAGATCGAAACGAAATAGACTTAATCCTCCTCGATATCAACATGCCGGAAATGGATGGCTTTGAAACTTTAAAGCATATTCACAACAAACCTAAATATGCAGATGTACCTGTTTTATTTGTAACTTCACACAATGACGACGAATTTCTTGAACGAGGCTTTCAAAGTGGCTGTGTCGACTTTATCTCAAAACCTTTCAGACCAACGGAGTTTATATCTCGAATAAAAACTCATCTAGCACTAGCTGTACACAAAAATAACCTTCAAGAAATTGTTGAAGAAAAAACAGTGCTGTTGCAAAAAACAATCGAAGAACTCAAAGCAAGTAAGTCAGCAAAGGAAAACTTCTTAAGTGTCATGAGTCACGAACTGCGTACTCCACTTAGTGGAATACTAGGTATGATAGAACTTTTAAAAATGCCTGAGCTTATTAAGGACAAAAATGAAATAATAGGAGATCTCGAAATTTCCGCAAAAAGACTTTCAAGATTGATTACCGATGTCCTTGATTTTAGCACTCTGGAGACACCAAAAGCCTCAGCTTACTGTACTCCTGTAGAACTAGAAGCCCTTACCGGAATGATAGAGTATCAGTCAGTTTCGAGGAATGACAGTAACGTGGATTTTACCGTTGATGTATCTTCAGACGTACCCAAGGAAATGAAGTTTGATGAAAAATCTGTTTTAAAAGTTGTTGACTGCATAGTCGACAATGCTATAAAATTCACCCAAGATGGACATGTAAAGCTTAACATTAACTTCAATAGAACAACTAACAAAGAAGGTAAGCTTTATTTTACTATTAGTGACGATGGCCCTGGGATAAAGGAAGAGCACTTAGAAAAAATATTTGGCAAATTCTATCAGATTGATTCAGGATTAGATCGTCGCTATGAAGGTTCTGGTATAGGCCTTGCCATCGCTCAAAAAATCGCCTTTTCTATGGATGGCACCATAAGAGTTGAAAGTATGCCTAACGAAGGAAGTACATTTTCCTTTGAAGTCCCAGTCGCCACTGAAGTTGAAAGTATAAGTACTTCTGATAAAAAAAATATCCAAGATGCAAATTTACTAATCGTAGAAGATGTACCTACAAACCAAGCATTCTTAAGTCGACTTCTAAGTTTAAAAAATGCAAACGTATTCATTGCTGCAGAACATAAAGAATGCTTCGAAATAATGGGCCAAAAACAAATAGATTTAATTTTCATGGACTACATGCTTCCTGAAATGGACGGTACAGAAATAACTAGGAAGATCCGCAAAGATGGTAAAGGCTCAGAAGAACTACCGATCATTGCGGTAACAGCAAAAGCCGATGAAGTCAGTCGCGATGAGTGTATCCAGTCAGGCATGGATGGGTTCCTATCTAAGCCATATTCAGCAGCCGAAATCTTTGCAGTCCTCGGCCGCTACTTCAATATGGATAGTTAACTTATGTGAGCTCCTTTAACGTTCACATAAACAGCATATACAGATTGACTCGCAGTCATAAATAGGCGATTTCTTTTAGTTCCGCCAAAACAAACATTTGAGCAGATTTCAGGAAGAGTTATCTGCCCTATTCGTTTACCATCTGCAACTCCGAAGATATGTACACCATCATACCCTTCTCCCACCCAACCTGCACTTGCCCATATATTGCCATCTACATCAGCTCGTATACCATCAGCAAAGCCAGCTTTACCATCTAACTCCATAGAAGCAAAACTCTTACCACCACTCAAGCTTTTTTCATCCTTTACGTCCCATACTTTTATTTCTTTGCTAGCTTCTTTGTAGTGAGATGCGCCAGTGTCAGCAACATAGAGCTTTTTATAATCCGGAGAAAAGCAAAGACCGTTTGGCTTAAATATTTCATCTGTGACTTGATTTACTTTGCCAGTCTTAGAGTCTATGCGATAAACTGCTTCCTTCTGAAATGGCTGCGTAGAACCGTTACCGGCATTTATTCCTTCATAATCCATCAAAGATCCATAGCCTGGGTCAGTAAACCAGATGTCTCCATTAGGATGAACGACAACGTCATTTGGCGCATTGAACTGCTTGCCATTAAAGTTTTTGGCTAAGACTAAAATACTACCATCATGCTCATAACGAATAACATCACGTTCTTTATGGCGGCAAGAAATCTGTCGGCCATGATAATCAAAAGTATTACCATTACTATTTCCTGAAGGAGAACGAAAACGTCTAGAAACATGATCATCTTCCTCAATATAACGTAACTGTTCGTCGCTAGGTATATCGCTCCAGACAAGGTACCTACCAGAACCATTCCAAGCTGGCCCTTCTGCCCAAAGATTGCCTGTATAAATTCGCTGAATAGGAGTATTCCCCAGCATATATTTCTTGAAACGATCATCAAGTACTTTTATATCTGGATCAGGATACCTTACCGGAGCAGCATTTTTACCATAGTCTCGACAAGTATCGTCTTCATTTAAGACTGATGGAACTTTAACTTGAGCACTTGCAGACGACATGAATGCTCCTGCCATTGTTGATGCTGTCAGGCCTTGTATAAAGCCTCTTCTGGAAAAGTTTTCTTTAGACGAATTCACAAATACTCCTATTGGTTCACTATTTACGCTGATCAAAACTACAAATAATGCTCTAAAAAATCAATCCTTTGCACATTCGAATTCTCCCAAGAATAGAAAGTTATTTCTAAATTATTGTTTAAAAATTGTAGCTAAATTCATATAATGATTTATCAAATCATTAAGGAGCAACTTTTGCTGAATGAATCAGTCAGCATAAAGGATTCGGAGAAGACCAAAATTTCTCTAGAAGTCCCTATAAAGGCGAATAACCCCCTCAAAAATAATGAGAAGTATAAAATAGAAAAACTTCTTGCTCGAGGAGGAATGGCGTCTGTCTTTGTCGCCAAAGACTCAAACTGTCGACGTAAAGTAGCATTAAAGATCATGCAAAATGCAGATGAGCAAAGTGACGAGCTAATCAATCGCTTTATTGAAGAAGCACAAATAGCGGCTCAACTTGATCACCCAAATATTCTTCCTGTCTACGACCTTACTTCAGATGGACAAGGAAATCCCTTTTATGCGATGAAACTTGTTAAAGGTGACACTCTTGAAGGTGTATTAGAAAAGCTTCGCAATCAAGATCCTGAAACATTGAACCTTTACCCTATTTCAAAACTACTCCAGATCTTTGTAAAAATTTGCGATGCCATATCTTTTTCGAGTAGTCGTAAAGTTGTTCACAGAGACCTAAAGCCAGAAAATATAATGATTGGACCTTATGGTGAAGTCTATGTTATGGATTGGGGAATTGCCAAAGTCATAGATACCCACAATGAGGCGTCACTATCTTCAGAGCAAATAGATGAAGTCATTGACCGAATTCGCCAAGATGACAGCTTTAGTTTCAATACTACTATACAAGGCCAAATCTTGGGAACTCCCGGCTTTATGGCCCCTGAACAAGTTTATGATAGTTCTTCAGTTGATATATCTGCTGACATTTATGCTCTTGGTGGCATTCTCTACAGTATAATCGCCTTAGTACACCCTCATTCCGAAATAGAACTTAAACCGCTTATCAAAAATAAGATCGCTGGGAAAATTCCAAGTCCAGAGAAAAGGGCTAAAGATGCAAATATCAAGCTGCATCATTTTCCAAAAAAAGAGATCACGGGTTCGCTAAGTGCTGTCTGCCAAAAAGCCATGGCCTTGAACCCCATTGAAAGATATGACTCGGTTTTAAGTCTTCAAAAAGAGATACTAGACTACCTAGATGGTTACGCGACACAGGCTGAAAGTGCTAGTCAATGGCGACTACTGCAGCTTCTCTTTAAAAGGCACCAAAGACTCGGTTTTAGTATATCCTTATTGATCTTTGTCACAGCTTGTTACCTATTCGTTAGTCAAACAAAACTTGAAATTGCCCAAGATGAAAATGAAAATGCAAACTCTTATGCAACTCAATCCGAATTGCAAGCTCGCCACTCTTCAAGACGTCTTTACCATGCTAAAGAAAGCTTAAAACTCATCAAAGGCCTTCTACCTGAAATAGAAATGCAGGTAGAATCGTTAATCGCTCAAAGTCGCAATGAGAGAGCCCTAGAAGTCATTCGAAAATTTCAAAAAATAACCGATTCAGAAACGCTAAACTTTTATAGAGTCCAAATACTCCTAGATCAAAACAAAAATAAAAAAGCTCTCAGTATATTAGAACGAGCTCTAAAGAAGTATCCAAATAGTAACAAACTTCAAACTTTAAAAATACGTATGGGACTTTAAGTTCAGTCCATAATGTCCTGCCTCATTTAGAAATCCGCAATTGAGATTTTGTTAATTTGAGTTTTTATAAATCAAACGGAGAACAAAATGTCAGAGAATAAACGCCCTTACCTTAGTGCAGAAGATAAAGTTTCAGCAGTTAAACGTCAC
>JAJPOQ010000110.1 GCA_021232515.1 Lentisphaeraceae bacterium | reverse complement strand
GGATTGATTCGAGGAGGTTGTGAGATAAAAAATGTAAGACCAATTTATGGCCCTGAAAGAGATGGCGATGTTAAGCACTCTAACGCATCAATTGTAAAGTCAAGAGACTTATTGGGTTACTCTCCTAAAGTTGATTTTTTAACTGGGTTAAAGAAATATTTGGCACTTCAGTAAAGAGTGTGGGATAATTTAAGTCCTGCAAAGTTAAAGAGTGTTACGCCTCAGTAGGAATTAGAGAACACCCCATTTTCTATTAGAGACATTTCATTAAACTGTACAACTCTACTTGGACGTAAAACATGTTTAATAAACAAGGCCATTTTAGTGCGGATCAGAAAGTTGCCAGTATCCGTAAGCACTTACTCGAAGAAGTCCCAATTTTGGATATTTGCGATGATCTTAAAATTAGTACTAATTTGTTTTACAAATGGCAGACTGACATTAGTTATCAATAAAGGTATCATGAATTTAAGTAGTTTATAAGCAGAGATAGTTTCATTCATGTCAGGACCTCACCATATAATCCTCAAAGCAATGGAAAGATAGAATGCTTTTATTTTATCCATAAAGACTGTGCTGCAAGGCCTCTATCACCCTTATTAATTTAAGACGCCAGGAGAATTACTGAGAAGTACATTGAGTAATAAAAGAATGAGCGACTACAAAGTGTTGTTGGTTTTATTGCTCCAAAAGATAAATTAGAGGACAAGATCAAAGAATTATTAAGCAAATAAAGGAAAAGTTGAAAGCTGCAAGAATCAAACGCATACTGGTGTTTGAAAGGTGCGCCTAGGCTATTACTTTTAACTAAATCTGTATCTAACAGAAAACGGGTAACTCTCCTATTTCCGCTGAAGCACTACACTCGAGTAACTGTAGTCTCAGTAAATATTGTCAATAGCTGTAAAAAAGTCATGGAAAGGCACTATATTTTAACTAACTAAACTTCTTCTGCTACGACAATAGAAGATTATTCAATAGAGGTCACTTAGGTTGTATTTTTAGCGTAAATAATTCTTTGTTGATTGTTAATTTCACTGATTTTAGATTGAAGATAGATCACATGCGTATCTTTAACTTATGCATGTAATATATGAAGGATGTTTACGGTACAAGCTAAAAATGATAAAGTAATTTATTTAGCTGAAACTTTGGCTCTTATAAATGTAACTTTAGGAGATGATTTATGACAAATAACTCTTTAACAATAAATTTTGCTGGGCGTAAAATTCGGTTGCAAAGTAAGCTTGTCATAATGGTCGTAGCACTGTCTTTGTTTACAATAACTTTTTTTACCATTCGTAAACTTGAGATAGAAATCAAGCAATTGACACGAGCATCCCTAGAGCAAACTTTAAGAGCAAATGCCGAGTCGATTTTACAATGGCTCGATCGACAGAAGGATGAGATAATCATCTTGGCTTCAAATGACGCGATAGTCTCAAGATCTGAAAAAGTCTATGAAGACTTTTTGAAAAATGGTCTTGAGAAAAACTTTGAAAGCGAAGCGTTTAAGTCACTGGATGCCAGTTTGCAAAGTGTAATTCAAAACAGCGATAATGAAGATTATTACATCTTCGACGAAAATCTAAGGTTTATTGCTTCTAGTGATCGAAACATTATTGGCATGGAGCTTGAAGACGATGGGGACTTCATAGGGACTTTAGAACATCAAATACTTCTCAAGTTACCAAGTTTTTCAGTGTTAGATAAAGAAAAGAATGGACCAGTTTTTATGGTGGTTGCTAAGAAACTAAAAAGCAAAAAGCCTCTTTATCTTGGTTTTCGTTTACAACCAGAAGAAAGTTTTAGTCGAGTATTAAGAGCTTCTCAATCTGGAGAAACAGGTGAGACATATGCTATTAACAAAGATGCGATGATGATCTCAAATAGCCGTTTTGTTGATGATCTTAAAAAGTCTGGTTTATTGGACAAAACGCATAGTTGCTCAGTTCTGCGAATAAACCTCAAAGACGATCAGGGTGAGCTTCTAACTATGGCACGAAATGCTTTGTCTAATAACGAAAGTGTAACATACCCTAATATTGGTCACAATCTGGAAGGCTACAAAGGCTATAGAGGTATAGATGTTGTTGGTGCTTGGACATTTTTCCCAGAATATGGTTTTGCTATCTGTGCTGAAGTAGAGAAAGCGGAAGAGTATAGTTCGTTGAGTATTATTCGCTGGAACTTTAGAGGAGTTTTGCTTTTAGCAGCTTTCTTGGGAGCAGGTATAGTTTGGTACTCTAGAAAAACAGTTAAGATGCAAAGTGAAATAAACAAAGCCCAAAAAGAAGCAAAGGAACTTGGTCAATATAAACTTCAAGAGAAGCTGGGAGAGGGTGGTATGGGCATAGTTTACAAAGCTACTCATAAGATGATGCATAGAGAAACTGCTTTGAAACTGCTCAAGAAAGGTGTTTGCAATGATAGAGATATCAAATTATTTGAGAACGAGGTTAAGCTTACTTGTAAACTTAAATGCTTCAATACGATTAATCTTTTTGATTACGGTAAAACCGATGATGGTTCATTTTACTATGTTATGGAGTATTTAGATGGAGTTGATATTGATTTACTAGTTAAACAGCACGGGCCATTACAGCCGGCAAGAGTAATTCATTTTTTGATTCAGGCTTGTAAATCTTTGAAGGAAGCTCATGAAATAGGTCTTGTTCACAGAGATATTAAGGGTCAAAATATGATAATTTGTAATTTGGGTGGGGACTACGACGTATTAAAGGTTTTAGACTTTGGTCTTGTGAAAGAGATGTCTGATAATAGTAACGCTATGATTGACCAAGTCAGCGGGACTCCACGCTTTATGTCACCTGAGTCTGTAGTTAATCCTAAACAGGTCAATCATTTGACGGATATCTATGCTTTGGGAGTATTAGCTTATTTTATGCTGACATCAGAGTATCCTTATGAAGCAGATACTGCTGCAGATTTGTGCATGAAACATGTACAAGAGGATGTGAAACGGCCTTCATCAGAAACTCAAGGTAAGGATATTCCTAAGGATTTAGATGATATAGTATTTCAGTGCTTAGCTAAGGATATGGTTGATAGACCTCAGTCAGCTAAAGTCCTTATCGAACTTTTAGAGACTTGTGAGGTTGCCGGGAACTGGAAACCCGAGCATGCTCAGAAGTGGTGGGGTAAAGCGCCTTCAAACCAAAAAGAAATAACTCAAGTTGAAGGTCTGGATCAGACGATTTTGATAAACCTTATATAATTACTGATTAAGCTTAACAGACTTTTTCTGGTTCAAGTTTAGATCTTCTTAGATAACTAGTTGGCGTAACTCCGGTTACTTTTCGAAACTCCCTCGTCATATGGCTTTGGTCACTGAATCCACAGAGTATGGATATTTCACAAAAAGACTTATTCGTTTGATCGAGATACTCAGCAACTTTTTTGAGCCTACGAGATATGATGTAACGTTTTGGCGTGAGATTGAAGTCTTTTTTAAATGTTCTCAGAAAGGTGCTGTCAGACATATTTGACATGTTTGATAAGGTCGTGATTTTTATATCTTCCATATAGTTTTCATCTATAAAGTCTAAAGCTCTCTGTAAGACGGGAGTGGACTGGCAAGATTCTCTGAGGTTTAAGATATTTCGAGTTATACCAACTATGGCATTTATCTCACCATTGCCATCGCGGATAGGGAACTTAGTTGTTAGATACTTATTGACCGAGTCGTCCTGAGAATAGATAGTTTCTTCTTTTTGGTAGATCTCCAATTCACCACCTAGCAATTGTCTATCGCTATACTTGTACATTTCGGCGAGCTCTTTGGAGAATAACTGATGGTCTGTTTTACCGATAACGTCGGTTTTTGAGGTATAGCCAAAAGCTTTTAAGAAAGCGTCATTTACTTTCATGAACACACCATCTTTACTTTTGAGGAAGAAGATGATGTCTGAGATGTAATCAAAAATATCGAAACAATTATTTTCCAGAGTCAAATTTTGAAATTTTGATATATCCACGTCGCTGCCTTACTTGCTATCTATAGTTTAAATATACTTAAAATAATATTTTAAATATAAATCAATATATAGGTTTGTAGTAATAGATGGCTGTTATGTTTTAGTCGACTTTTAGCATAAAATCGTCATTTGATTGATTTGATGAATAAATACCACTTTTAGGGGTTTAGCTGTTTTGGGCACAAAAAAGCCCGAGCTCAAAGAACTCGGGCTTTTTAAAATACTAGAAAGTATTACTTATGAGGATGGGCTTTGAGTAACTCTTCAGCAGAGAAGAATCCTTGCTTAGATTTAACTTCCGCTCTCACTTTTTTAACAGTTTCTGGTTTTATAGCAGGAGCTTTATTACCAAAAGAGTTTCTGACATATGTTAGAACAGCAGCCATGTCTTTATCATTAAGCATACCTTCAAATGGTGTCATAGGAACTAAGCCAGGGTATTTTTTACCTTTGACTTCGATTGGTCCCATAAGACCTTTGAGTGAAAGTTTGATCAAACGTTCTTCATCTTCTAGAACCCATTTAGTTCCAGCGATTGGAGGGAAGCCAGCAGCAGGTAGACCTTCACCATTGTGTTGGTGGCATGTTCCACAGTAGCCTTCACGCTCGAAGATCTCAGCGCCTTTAACAAAAAGCTTCTTATCTGCACCCTTTAGGTGAGTTTTGATCTTCTTCTTTTTAGGCTCAGCAACAGTTTTATTATTAACTGCAGCTTCTGCATACTTGAGAGTGTCTTTGTTCCAACTGTCCATTACGCCAGTGTTTGCTTTAGCAGCAGAGATGATCGCTTGACCTTCAGCCTTAGACATCCATGAAGCTGTACTCATAGCGTTGTTAACTACACGGCCGTGCTTGTCTTTAGCAGCAGCTACGAGCAACTCAGCTTCGTTATCAACTTTATCCATGTTGTAGCGAAGAACATTTACTGCCGCTGCACGAACTTTGTGGTCTTTAGCTTTAAGCGCTTGTTCAAGGAGCGACTTATCAATTTTGTTGATACCCCAAGTTACCCATAGAGCTTCGAGAAGGTTTTGCTCATATCTTGCAGCTGACTTATCTAGTTTAGAAACCCAAGTTTGAGTCGCTTTAAGAACTTCACCGGCGTTGCGGCCACGAAGTTCACGGCGAGTGCGGTAGCGAGTTCTGTACTCTGGAAGTTTTAAGTTTTCAAGAAGTTCAGGGATAGAAGCGCCTGCAACTTTCGCTGGTTTTACTAGAGGTCTACTTGGGTAAGTGATACGGTAAACACGGCCATGTCTGTGGTCACGGTAAGGGTCACGAGCATTGTGCTGCATGTGGCCGATAAGAGTATTGTGCCAGTCAATTACATAAAGTGAACCGTCTGGAGCAAACTCTAGATCAACAGGACGGAAGTTGCCGTCATCTGAAACAAATAGATTTTGGCGATGTTGAGCTTTGAAACCTGTTCCATCTTCAAGCACTTGGTGTTGCTTCGCACCACGGTAGCCGATGCTGTTACAGATAAGAACATCACCTTGAACTTCATCTGGGAAATGACGACTTGAAACAAACTCAACACCAGAAGTAGGACGAACTTTGTCTTTTGTGAGTATGTCTTTAGAACGAAGGTTTTGACCATATTTAGGTTTTACACGAGTTGGGTCCATCCAGCTAAATGCTGTGCCAGAAGTGAATAAGAAGAAACTTTGACCATACTCATCAAATGCAATACCCCAAGGGTTCGGGATACTTAGCTGAGCAGTTCTTTCAAGTTTACGCTTAACAGGATCAAAACGATAGAAACCACCGTTGTTACCGCGAACAGTACCGTAAGAAGTTTCGACTGATGTATTTAAGAAAACACCTTCACCCATTAGGAAAGCACCAGACGGGTCGGCACAAAATGCAGAGATAGCATGGTGAGTATCGTGATCGTCAAAACCACTGAGGATTACTTCAGTTACATCCGCTTTATCATCACCATCAGTATCTTTAAGAAGCACTAAGTTTGTACCTTGAGTAGCGTAAACACCTTCTGGAGCAAACTCAAAACCAATTGGTAGGTTCAGGTTATCTGCAAAGATTGTTTGTTTATCAGCTTTATAGTCGCCGTCAGTATCTTCAAGTATAAGGATCTTATCTTTAGGTTTACCATCGCCTGGCATCCAGTGAGGGTAAGAAGGCATAGTAGCAACCCAAAGGCGGCCTTTATTGTCAAAACTCATTTGAACTGGGTTTGCTAATGCAGGAAATTCTTTTTCTGAAGCGAAAAGCTCCATCTTGTAGCCTTCTGCAACTTTAAGTTTCTTTTGAGACTCTTCTCCAGAAACGTAAGCACCGCCATTTTTAGAGCTTGGCTTATAGTTGGTTTTTACTTCTGGAAGTTTGTCAGTTTTAGCATCTGCTGCAGCAAGGTCATACTTTTGGCCTTTAAGTGCACTCCAGATAGCTTGATCACGGATTTCAGTTAGCTGGCGAATTTTTTTGATCTCAAATGGGTAGTTGGCAGGACCAAATGGTTTGTAACGACGACCGTTAACGTGAACTCCGTTTGGAATCTTAAAGTCATTGTGCCAGTACCAGTTCTTTTCTGTAACTGCATCAGCAACTAGTTTACGGTTCGCTTCAGCTTGAGCCGCAGACTTACTGAAGACTCCATCAATAACAAGGTTAGCAAACTTTTTGTAACCTTCGCCGTTTAGCTGTGAACCGTCAATTGTAAGTTCTTTACCTGTAGAGAACCACTGTGCCGATGGAGCATAAGCATCAACAAATAAGACGCCGTTTGCAGCAGCTACTTCTTTCATTGCAGCTGTGTATAATGCAAGGTTTGCGTTTTGAGTGATACCGCTAGGGAAGTCGTACTTAGCAGAAAGGTCTTGGAAAGCGATTGGCGAAACAAGAGCTAGTTGAGGAGCTGACTTACCATTGTAGTTTTGGCTAAGTGTGTGTTTGATGAAGTCAGTAAGTTCAGCTTTGTAACTTTCGATTCCAGCTTCGCCTCTATAAGACTCTGTATAACCGAAGAAAGCGATGATTGTATCAGCTTCAAGTCTTTTAAGCCACTCGTCTTCACTTTCAGCAAAGCCGTTTGCAGCACTAGTTTTAGTGTTTGGGTAGTACTTGTTAGCATTTGGGAATGCATAGTGATCTTTAAGCTCTCTAGAAGAATGAGGTCTGAAACCTGGAGTATTACCGCCATCGCACATATTTCTGATGGTAAGGTTTTTATCAGCGTTGCGAAGTTGAAGCTCAGTTTCAAAGTGACCGTAGTTTAGCATACGAGAACCAAGGTTATTTCCGATAAGAACTATACGAGAACCTTTTTCTAGTTTAAGGCTTTTTGGCGCTGGGCCGTTTGCTTTAGCAGGAGCAGTTGTTGAAGCACCAGCTGGTTTAAGGATGAAACCTTCAGGAGGAGTGTTCTTTTTATATTTGTTGTTACTATATTCGCGAGGGTTGTACTCACCAGGAAGATTTACATCTAGCATTTTAGGAACAGAAATTTTAAGTCCCCAAAGAATACCGTTAGCAACTAGGCGACGAAGGCTTTCATCAAGAAGGTCTTGAGACGAACCCATAGTTGTAGTGAAAATACGATTAACACTTCCTTTGGCATTTTTATATTCACGAACCCATGCGATTGGCTGCATCGGTTTATTTTTTGCATCAACTAAAGCAGAGTCAGGCTTAAGAGTTTCGGTAACTCCGCCTCTTAGAAGGATTGTACACTTTGACGGATCTGGGTTAGCACCGTAAACATCAGTTTTACCGAAGATTGTGCCAACACCATTTAAAACTTCGTGAGACTTGTTAGCTTGCTCAACGAAAGAACGAGTACCTTCTTTTTTGTGCTTGCCGTGGTGGTTTATCCATGTTTCACCCATGAGTTGACGGCCAAAACCTTTTTCCCAACCAGTTTCTTTTAATGCGTTGAAACTATACTTGAACCACTTGCTGTTTTTTGGAAATTTAAAAGCATGTGTAGTTGTTCTTAAACCCGTAAGAGTAACACCGCGCATGATTGCATTATCAAATTTTTGCATTGCGGCATCGTTCCAGTTACGGAAACGAATAGACATGACGATTGCATCGGCTGTATCTAGAGCTGCAGGATTAGAAAGACTACCTTGAGAGTTTGGACTAATATTGCCATCTTTATCAAGAGAAAACAAAACAGAGCATTTAAAACCTTGCTTTGCCATTATCTGTGCCATGAGCGGCATAGCTTCTTCAGAACGGTACTCTTCATCACCAGCTATAAAAACGATATGTTTTCCTTTGCCAGGACCTTCTTTACCTTCAAATACAAGGTGATCTGCACCGTGTAGCGTTGGTAGTAAAAATGCCAAGATCATAAAGACGCTGGCTAATTTTTGCGATAGCTTCATTAATATTCTCCTTATAAGATAGCGATAATCGTACTTAACTAAGCCACGATATCGCTATAAATGATATTATGACTTCAGCATCCTTTAGAAGGGAATCGTCAAAATGGTTTCAGAGTCTTCTTAAGGGGATAATTCTTATCGGTGAATATTATGCAAAAAATAAGCTTAGATTGGAAGGTCTAAATCAAAAGCAGCTAAATAATCTTAAGTATAACACTTTCGTCATAAATATTTTTTCAGCTAGGTGCTAGGTGTTGGAAATAAAGAGTTTTTGACCAGAGACTTGTTGTTGGTGCTGACTTATTTCTTCAAGGATTGTAGAAATACGTCAATCAAAGTAACTACCATATCGACATCTTTCTGAGGATGATTAATGGCCATAACAGCAATGCCGGAATCTAACGCGATGAGAAAGTTTTTAATTGACTCATTTGTTATATCGTCGCGAATTTCACCAGAGTCTCTACTTATTTTTAGGTTCATTTCGAGAGCTTGGTCAAACTTTTTCGTCCAATCTAATGCTTTTTGATATGTCTTTTCTTGAATGAGAAACTTCTCAGAAAGGGAGTTGATTAAAAAACATCCATGAAGGAAAAAGCTTACATTTAAAGACTTAAAAAATTTAATGATAGTCGATAAACCTTGGGGCTCTTTGGTTAATACAGACAGAAAACCTGTAACTCGACCGACATAAAGCTCAAAGACTTCGTGGAAAAGGCCATCTTTGCCTCCAAACTCTTTGTAAAGGCTAAAGCGATTTAGACCAGTATGTGTAACCAGATCTTGCAGGTGAGTCCCTTCATAGCCTTTTCGCCAAAAAAGCTCTAGAGCTTTTTCTAAGACTTCATCTTTCTTGTATGTTTTATTTCTTCCCATGCTCAATTCTAGCTCAATTTCAGATTATATCAATTTAAAAATCACTTATCGTTCTGAAAAATAGTTTGATTTCAGAACGATAGGTGATAAATAAGATGAGGACATATGAAAAGAAAACAAAAATAGGGATGAATTATGAGCTTATTTGGCGACTCCACAAACTGTTTACATGCAGGACAAGAAAAAGACTCCGCAACAAACGCGAGAGCAGTACCTATCTATCAAACTTCTAGTTTTATGTTTGATTCAACAGAGCACGCGGCCAACCTTTTTGAACTTAAAGAATTTGGCAATGTTTATACTAGGTTGATGAATCCAACATCTGGAGTGTTAGAACAGCGAATTGCTGCTTTAGAAGGTGGTGTTGCAGGAGTTGCCACCTCAAGTGGAATGGCAGCAATATTCTTGGCAGTAACAAGTCTAGTGAAAGCAGGCGATCATATCATTTCAAGTGCGTCACTTTATGGTGGCTCAGACACACTTTTCCGTTATGCTCTTAAGAGGTTTGGGATAGAAACTACTTTCATAGATGATATGGATGAGTCCAGTATAGAGTCTGCTCTAAAAGAGAATACGAAACTGATCTACGGTGAGACTATTGGTAACCCTAAAGGAGATATACTTAACTTTGAGCCTATTTCATTAATTGCCCAAAAATACAATATTCCTTTTATGGTGGATAATACTTTTGCTCCGGTTCTTTGTAAGCCTATTGAGCAGGGGGCAAATATAGTTGTTCATTCTTGTACTAAGTGGATAGGTGGTCACGGAACTTCAATCGGTGGTTGTATTGTCGATGCAGGTAACTTTGATTGGAGCTCAGGACGTTTTCCAGAATTCACTGAGCCAGACCCTAGTTACCATGGTCTTAAATACTGGGAAACCTTTGGCAATCTAGAAGGCATGGGAAATATAGCTTATGCGATAAAGTGCCGAGTAGAAGGCTTGAGGAATGTAGGTTCTGCACCTAGTCCATTTAACTCATTCTTATTTTTACAGGGAATGGAAACTCTGCCTCTACGCATGGAGAAGCATAACGAAAATGCATTGAAACTTGCCAGTTGGTTAAAAAATCATGAGCTTGTTGATTGGGTTAACTTTACCGGCTTGGAAGAGCATCCAAGTCATGGTCTGGCAACGAAGTACTTGAAAGGTGGCTTTGGTTCAGTGTTTGGCTTTGGCCCTAAAGGTGGTTTTGACGCAGCTAAAAAGTTTATCGAGAGCTGCAAGTTAGCAAGTCACTTAGCCAATGTAGGTGATGCAAAGACTTTGGTTTTACATCCAGCTTCGACAAGTCACCAGCAATTAGATGAAAGTGCTCAGAAGGCTTGTGGTTTGACGCCGGATTTTGTGAGAGTTTCCGTAGGTATTGAAAATATAGATGACATACTTGCAGACTTTGATCAGGCTCTCAAAGGCTCATAAAAAATAACTTTTATAGGCTCTCATTGTGAGAGGCTTTGACAAGATTGAGGAAGTATGAAGATTTATCAAATAGATGCTTTTGCCAAAAATGTTTTTGAAGGCAACCCAGCGGCGGTTTGTCCTCTAGAAAAGTGGCTTCCAGATGAAACATTACAGGCAATTGCTAAGGAGAATAACCTCTCAGAAACAGTTTATTTTACTGAAAAAGATGGCCGTTATCATATTCGTTGGTTTACACCGAAAGCTGAAGTTGAGCTTTGTGGACATGCAACTTTAGCGGCAGCTTGGGTTATATTTCATGAACTTTTATTTGTTGGTGAGGAGATACTTTTTGACTCACTTAGCGGTGAACTAAGAGTAAGAAGAGAAGGTGATTTATTAGTCATGAACTTTCCTCAGACAACTTTTGAAGAAATTCCTATACCTGAAAAACTAGAAGATGTAATCGGCTTGAAGGTAAACTTAGCTTTTAGTGGCGGTGGCGATTGTTTCTTAGTTGTTGATAGTGAAAATGGCGTGCAGAACTTTAATCCGGATCTTTCAGCTTTAGCCAAGTTTGACTTTAGAGGTATCTGTCTAACGGCGCGAAGCGAAGAAGTGGATTTTGTCTCAAGGTTTTTTGCACCGCGTTTCGGTATAGATGAAGATCCAGTGACAGGATCGGCTCACACGGTTTTGGCGCCATATTGGTCAAAGGTCTTAGCTAAGGATTATTTGATTGCAAAACAGGTGTCTAAACGCAGTGGAGTAGTTCATTGTGAATTGATCGGCGAGAGAATCGAACTGAAAGGTTCTGCGGTAAAGTTTTTAGAAGGTGAGTTCTCTTTATGAATAATGGCTTGATCGAACTTTGAGCTCGATCAAGCTATTTGAATTTTTACTTACCAGACTTTGGTCCAACGAACTCGATGAAGTTGCCGTCGGGGTCTTTCACACAAGCTAGGAACATAGAGTTCTCTTTACCTGGACTTAAATCAACAGGACCTTTTACGAGAATTGAAGCTTTATGAGCTGCTAGCTTTTTGACGATTGGAGTCATGTCTTTAACAAAGATCGTAATGTAGCTTATGCCGTATGTAGAGTCGATAAACTTTTGGTTCTGCTTTTGAGCAGGTTTAGTCGCTTGCATAAGCTTAACTTTTGTTCCTTGCTTATCGCCATCCAAACTAAGAACATGAACTTTTATTTGCTTATAGTCGAGTAAGCCCGCATCACCTGCAACTTGAGGTGAAGCAACAAAAGTAGAGATCTCTTTGAATCCAAGAACATCTTCATAGAACTTTACAGACTTATTTATATCCGAAACAACGATGCCAAGGTCAATTGTCGTTTTACTGAATTGACTATCGGTCGCCTTACTTTCTTCGTCATTACACATGTTAGAACATGAAGCTGTTGCGGCGATACATAGAGCGATAAATAAATTTTTGAGCACGTTTAGTCCTTTTCTTTTAAATTGGTGAGTCACAAAACAGCTAAACGCAAGAGAAGTAAAGAGATGACAGAAGAATAAGTTTAAAGACAGAAAGGAGAACCGGGCGGGCTCTCCCTTCAAAATTCTACTTAGTTCTAAAGGTTTTACTTTGAATAAGACTAAGCATAAGGTCTTTAAAGCCATTGCCGTTTTTGGCATTGGTTTTGACGATTTGTTCTATTTCTTTCTTTTCAGAATAGTTTGGAACACGTCCAGTTCCGTAGATCATGAGCTTTTCGGCAAGACAGACTGAGAACATATCTATATTGGTCACGAGCCACTTTTTGAAATCTAGGATATCATGGATTTTTGTGCCATCCATCAATTCGCCAGATGCATCAATAGTTTTCTTAGACTTAGGCCACTCAGTTCGCCAACGACCAACAGGGTCGAAGTTTTCAAAGACAAAACCGACCGGGTCTATCTTGGTATGACAACTTGCACAAGCGGCATTGTTGGTGTGTTTCGAAAGTAGCTCTCTTGGTGTTGTCGCACCTTGAGTGTCGGGAGTAAGAGCCGGAACATTTTTGGGGGGCTCCGGTGGAGGCGTGCCCAAAACATTTTCAAGGACCCATACGCCGCGGACAACTGGTTGAGTATCGACGCCATTTGCCGTTGCCATCATTATCGCCGATTGTCCTAATAAACCGCCATTTTTTTGACCACGTTCAATCATGAGTCTTTGGAACTTTGTTGAGGTTTTAGATTTAGCGTTTTCTTTAGTGGCTCTAGAAAACTTGTAGTTAGTTTCGACAAACTTGAGCGTCGAGTAAGTAAAGTCTGGATCGATGAAGTCAGTCATCGAACGGTTTTTTGTCAGAATTTCATTGAAAGAGTAAAGAACTTCATTTTTGGCTGTTTTTATATCACTTTCAGAAAACTTAAATTTTGGGTCAGGCATTATCTCATTTAGACTTTTTGTATCCAACCACTGACTTGTGAAACTTGTGACCATAGGAGCAAATGGACTTTTAGGCATAAGTCTTTTGGCCTCGGCTTCGAGTACTTTAGGGTTTGAAATTTTGCCGGTCATTGCCAGTTTTCTAAGTTTGTTGTCAGGAGGGCCTTGTGTGAGGAAGTATGAAAGTCTGGACGCTAGGTCGTAGTTGTCCATCTCACCATCAGTCAAAGCACGGTAAAGGAACCTTGGAGATACAAGAATGCTTCGAACTAATAAGTGCATACCTTCTTCAAATGAGTGGCCTTGTTGCCAGTGGTTTTTAA
Source organism: Lentisphaeraceae bacterium (assembly GCA_021232515.1). Lineage (GTDB taxonomy): Bacteria > Verrucomicrobiota > Lentisphaeria > Lentisphaerales > Lentisphaeraceae > JAKVBD01. Next base: position 9,012 of record JAJPOQ010000110.1, on the reverse strand, counting down.
CTATCGTCATGTAAGTTTGGATAGTTTTTTCATCAACTGGGCGACGGAAGGCTTTAGGTAAGAATTTTTGAAGAGTTATGTATGCCGTTTCTTCGTTTGATTCTACAGTTCTTTCAAAACCCATAAGTAACTTTTGACGCTCTTTGCGCTTCTTGTCTTTTGGGCCCTTAACGACCTTAAGTGGACCTTCCATAACAACTTTGTGAAGTTCTAGAGCAGGACCGTGATCAAAGTAATCAAATGAAAAAGTGTCGTGCATATTTTGTGCATGACCGAGATTGTTAAATGTCTGGATCAAGTTTTTGGTAAATGGGTGATCCATAGTTGCTTTGCTTAAGTCTAAGTTTTTATCGTAGTACCTAGCCTTTACTTTTTCCCAACCGTTTAATCCTCTTAGTGGACCAGTATTTACCGTTTTACCCTTACTATTAAGCAAAGTTTGTTGCCAAGCGGCTAGAAAGCGTTTGTCTTTTTCAAAGCGCATTTCGACATGCTTTGCCAGTCTTGGGTGATAACTGTCAACGAGTCCATTTTTCCATCTGAAGATTAAGGTTTGACCTTCGTAGAGCTCGGCATCGAAAGTTACAGTTATGGGATCTTCTGAAGTCACTTTTATATCTTTAAGGTGGCGAAAAGCAGAGATTTGTGCTCGGTCACTGACATCTAGATCACGCGCTCGTATTTCGAGAATCATCGGGCCTTTGACAAGGTCTTTCTCTCTAAGCTTAAATGTCGATGTATCAACCGTTATGCGGTAAACTCCAGAAGCAGTCACTTCCATACGACTAGGCCAAGAACAACTACGCATGATGTCGACACTTCTAGAGACAAACCTCAATGCACCATCGCGAACTGTCGATGCCGAAAAACTAAGCACCATATCTTCTGGCTTAGCTGTTCTAGTTGAAGTAACGGCAGTCTTTTTTACTAGTGGATAAAGTTCATCGGCTATTTGTCTGGCAACCTGTGAGTATGACTCCATAAGTGGACCAGAGAGCCTGAGGCCTTTGCCAACATTATTGAAGCCGTGGTACTCATTATCCTTTGGGAATCCAATTGGGATATTGAATTTTTTTATGTCAAATAAAGAACGAATCGTATTTTCGTATTCACCTTTGCTAAGACGACGGGCTAAGGTCCCGCCAAAGAATGAATTCTCTAAGAGAGCCTGGTCCAACCAACTAACGAGTTCGTGCCTTTCGTTTTCCGTTGGCTGTTTTTTCTTCTTTTTGGGTGGCATCGAACCTTCATGAGTTACTTCGAGAACTTTTTCCCATAGCTCTTTTGATTCATGAGAGTTCCAGTCAATACTAGAGAAATCGAGACTGACGTCGCCTTTCATTGTATCTTGATCGTGGCAATCAAGGCAGTATCTGTCGAGGAACCTTTTTTGTTTTGCTGGTATGTTACTAGTTTCAGCATGCATTGAGCTACAGAAAAAACTTAAAAAGATTGAGAATTGGATAAGTTTTAACATTATGCAAATACCTGATTTAAGTTTTTGTTGGCATTTGAAAATGAATCTGTTTCTATTCCTAGTTTTTGTTGAATAGAGATGTAGAGGTCGCCGAGTAAGTACTCATCTTTTTTATCTTTATTAAGGGCGATGTGCTGTCCATGTTTGAAACCACCTCCAGCTACAAGAGTTGGTAGGTTACTATTGTCATGGCGACTTGAGTCTCCCATACCAGTGCCGAGTAATACAATAGTAGAATCGAGCAGGGACTTCCCTTGAGCATCTTGTTTGTTTTTTAATTGAGTCAAAAAGTTATTGAAGCACTGCATATGGCAAGATTCGATTTTCTTTAGATCGCCAATCATGGAAGGATCATTACCATGATGTGTAAGGCCGTGATAACCACTTTTGAGAGGTTTGCCGTCGATGGTAAATACCTGGCCTAAACCATGGATGAACATCGAGAGAACGTTGGACGAACCATTTTCAATGGCAAGAACCATGAGGTCATACATGAGATTCTCAGCTTCCATTTGTAGATTTGGTGTGATAGGATCGTAGTTTGGAAGTCTATAGTCTGTTTCTGGAACAGGATCGTGAATGGTTGAAAGGTGCTTATCCATTCTTTTTTCGACTGAGCGCATAGAGTCAAAGTACTCAGTGAGTTTCGCTTTATCATACTTTGATACAGATTTTTGAAGGCGGTTCGCATCTTCTAAAACATGATCCAAAGCACTTTTACCGCTGCGTAGCATATACTCAGTCATTTTACGGTCAGCTTTGGAGATAAACAGTTTCTTGTAAAGAATGCTAGGACGCTGAATCATTGGTAGAGGTACACCACTTTTCGTGAAGCTCATCGACGAAGCAGCTTCTCCAGCACCAGCAGCAACTCCAATAGATGCAAAACGAGTATCGCCAATTTTGTCTGCTATGACTTGATCTAAAGAGTAGCTTTTGATTTTTTGACCACAAAGAAAGTTAGTCCAAGCATGGTGACCATGAGCCGATTTATGATCGAGGCCAGAAAAAATAGTAAAGTCTTTTCTGTGCGCTTCTATCGGTTTCAGAGTATCGGGCATTTCATAATTGGCGCCAGCACTAGTAGGGTAAAAAGCTTTTTTGTACCAACCAAGGTAGGTGCCGATGGCGACAAAAGTTTTTGCTTTATTTGATTCGTCACTTGTTTGGGAGTAACTCTCGAGAGTTGGAAGTGCGAGAGATGCCATGCCGGCTTTTAGGAAAAGACGTCGGTTTATACCATTTTGTCTAGAAGTTGTGATCATTAAATTTGTCCTTATACATACACTTAAAACTATTTCGCTTATTCAAAAATAAGCCTTCTTGCCTATTGATAGGTGAAAGAATTCAGGATCTTACAGTTAAATGAAAATAATTTTCTTATATGTTACTTATCGGTGAATTTTGAATGCTTTTAAGTTCTAAGGATAAGAAAGTTTAAGCTTATATAGATAAAAGTCAGTGAAGGGGGACAGAGGGTATAAAACTACTTGGTTTAGAAGAAGTTAGTTAAGTTTTAGGAGCATAGACTTTTATCAACTCTGACATATTGATGAATGAATATACTAGAGTCGTATAGTTTTGCAGCAGAAAGAGTAGGGTATATGTTTTGTTTTGGTATTATGGATCAACTCAATGAGTTATTTGTGTAAATAGTCTTTTTGAAGCTGTTGATTTTTTTGTAAATTTCAAAATTGTTATTGTTTTTTTGCGAGATATTTAGCTTCTGAAGCGAATATAAATTCAATGGTTGAAAATTTAGCGTGTGGGTTTTCTTAAAATTAAGATGTTTAGATAAAGTTATGTATTGCGAAAGCGAATGCTCTGAATGACTTAAGGGGTATTAATTTTTTAAGATTCTGTCTATTCATCTTATAAGTTAAATAGTGCTAAAAGTACGAGGTTACTTAGTTTGAGAAATATTGTTTGTGTCATATTGATTCTTTCATTGTTCCAGATTTCGGTGGGAGCAAAAGAAAAAGTAAATTTTAACCAAGACATCCGTCCTATTTTATCAGATCGTTGTTTTCATTGTCATGGACCAGATGAGCATGATCGAAAGAAAAAATTGAGACTGGATTTAGCTCAAGGTGATGATGGCGCCTATAGAGTTCGCAAGGGTGTAGCTGGCATTAAGCCCGGTTCACTAAAAGAAAGTTCTGTTTGGCAGAGAATTATTACCGATGATGAAGATGACGTCATGCCTCCAACAGATGCTCATAAGAAACCTTTGACACCAGAAGAGAAAGAACTGATCAAGCGTTGGATTGAGGAGGGTGCAGAGTATCAAGACTTTTGGGCTTTTGTTCCACCAAAGAGTCCAGCTCTACCTAAGGTTAAAAACTCAGGCTGGAGTCAGCACCCTATAGATTTATTTGCTTTGCGGATGATAGAGAAGAAGGGCTTAAGTTACTCTAAAGGAGCGGACAAAAGAAGTTTGATTCGCCGTCTAACATTTGATTTAACTGGTCTTCCACCGACTCGAAGTGAGATCCGCCAATTTTTAGAAGACAATTCTCCGAAGGCTTATGAAAGATTAGTCGATCGTTTATTGGCAAATAAGCAATATGGCGAGCACATGACTAAGTATTGGTTAGACTTGGTGAGATTTGCCGATACCAATGGACGCCACCATGATCAATATCGTGAAATGAGTCCTTATCGTGATTGGGTCATTCGCTCATTTAATGATAACTTGGCTTACGATGATTTTGTTAGATACCAAATCGCCGGGGATCTATACGAACAGCCGAGTGAAGACCAGTTAATTGCTTCTGGCTTTAATCGTTTACACCTGATCATCGATGTAGGTACCGCTCTACCAGAAGAAAGCTACACTAAAAATGTTATCGACCGTGTGACTGCGGTGGGTACGGCTTTTATGGGATTAACCGTTCAGTGCGCTATCTGCCATGACCACAAATACGATCCTATCAGCCAGAAAGACTTCTTTGCTTTATTTGCATTTTTTAATAATTTCGATGGCAAACCAGAAACGGGGCGTCGTTCAGGTTTTGACTTTGAACAGGGCTTACAAAAGCCTTACATATTTTTGGGTAAAGAGGAAGATGAATCAAAACTACTTAAAAAAGTTGCAGACTACGATATTCTCAATAAAAAGAAATCGGGTCTCAGAAATAAGCTTAAAAAAGAAAAAGATAAAACTAAAAAGGCTAAGTATCAGCAAGCTCTAAGGGATGTAGAGAAATTGCTTAAGAAGTCTAAAAACGAAGTAAATGCACTAAAGAAACTTGTTCCAGCTGCGATGCTCATGAAGGAAGCTGAAAAAGTTCGCAAGTCATACATACTTAAGCGAGGAGAGTACGACCAACTGGGAGATGTTGTTGAGAGAAATACTCCTGAGTTTTTACCACCATTGAAAAAGAAAAATGATTTGGCTTCAAGAATGGATCTTGCAAATTGGTTGATTGAATCGAATCCACTAACAGCGAGAATTGCCGTGAATCGCTTTTGGCAGCAATTGTTTGGTGTTGGTTTAGTAAAGACTTCTGAAGACTTTGGCGCTCAGGGAGAAGTCCCAAGTCACCCGGATCTGTTGAATCACCTAACAGTCGTTTTCCAAGATTCTGGTTGGGATGTGAAAGCACTCATGAAGTACATGGTCATGTCGAAGACTTATAGGCAGTCCTCAATAGCGACCAAAGAACAGTATGATACTGATGCGGAAAATCGCTTTTTGTCTAGAGGCTCACGCTTCCGAATGGATTCAGAAATGATTCGGGACCAGATACTGGCAACGAGTGGTTTGTTATCGGCAAAGATGTACGGCAAAAGTGTTAAGCCTCCTCAACCTGAAGGTTTGTGGAAAGCAGTAACTTTACCTGGATCTTATCCTAAAGTATTTACCGCCGATAAAGATGAGGCCATCTACCGCCGTAGTCTTTATACCTTTTGGAAAAGAGGTATGGCACCACCACAGATGACGATTTTAAATGCACCCGATCGCGAGGCATGTATTACTCGTCGTGAACGAACGAACACTCCTTTACAGGCTTTGTTATTGATGAATGAGAAAGAATACATGAAAGCTGCTCGTCACTTGGCCCAAAATATCCTCAGTCAAAGTAACTTAAACGATGCTCAAAGATTGATGGTTGTTTATGAAAGAGTGACTTCAAAATTACCAGATGCAGAAGAGAAAAGAGTTTTATTGAAATTGATTAACGATTTAAAACTTCAGTATTCTGAAAGGCCTGAAGATGCCAAAGCATTATGTGGAGGGCTCAAGCTGGAAAACTCTGAAAAATACAGTGAGCTTGCCGCATGGACTATGCTTGTGAACTCGTTATATAATCTCGATATCGTCAAAACTAGGGAGTAGAAAAATGAATCCTTTTACTAAAAATAATTTACTCCAGTCACGCCGCTCTTTTTTGACAAATAGTGGTATGGGTTTAGGTGCAGCAGCATTGTCTTCTTTATTACCTCAAAATGCCCATTCGGCAGTTTTGGGAACGCACTATAAGGCTAAAGCGAAGCGAGTCATATTTCTGTTTATGGCAGGAGCTCCTAGTCAGTTAGATTTGTACGATTACAAACCAGATCTTCATAAGTTATTTAATACTGAATTACCAAAGTCGGTGAGTAATGGTCAGCGAGTTACGGCCATGACGAAAGGTAAGAAGCAGCTGGTACAACCTTCGAAGTTTAAGTTTGCTCAAAAAGGTGAAAGTGGTGTTTGGATGAGTGAGTTGCTACCTCACTTAACTGAAACAGTGGATGATATGTGTTTCATAAATTCGATGAACACGACATCGATCAACCACGACCCGGGAAAAACCTTGTTTTGTACTGGAGAAGAGATGCCAGGTAAACCGAGTATGGGTGCATGGTTAAGCTATGGGCTTGGCTCGATGAATAAGAATCTACCGGACTTTGTGGTCATGCCTTCAGCGTATTGGAGTGGTAAGGTGAATGTTCAAGGACTCTATAGTCGCTTATGGGGCCCTGGCTTTTTACCGTCATCTCATCAAGGTACATCTCTGCAAGCAACCGGTGACCCTGTATTATTCTTATCAAATCCGAAAGGAGTTTCTACTAGTGTGCGTCGTAAAATGCTTGATGCGGTTGGAGCGTTAAATAACAAGCATCATGCCGAAATAGGTGACCCTGAGATACAAACTACAGTGTCTCAACAAGAGTTAGCCTTTCGTATGCAGAGTTCTGTGCCAGAGCTGACGGATATATCTAAGGAATCCAAAGCAACACTTGAGATGTACGGCGAGGAGGTACAAAACAAAGGTTCTTTTGCTCGCAATTGTTTATTGGCGAGAAGAATGGTTGAACGCGGAGTCAGGTTTATACAGCTTTTTCACCGTGGTTGGGATCATCATACTCGATTACCAGAAAATCTAAAAGGTCAGTGTAAAGACGTTGACCAGCCTGCAGCAGCTTTGTTAAAGGATCTGAAACAACGAGGTCTTTTAGAAGATACTTTAGTTGTCTGTGCTGGTGAGTTTGGCCGTACTGTTTATGGACAAGGGAAACTGAGCCGTGATGTTTATGGGCGAGACCATCACCCAAGATGTTTTACAGCTTGGTTAGCTGGTGGTGGTATTAAAGGTGGTATGCAGTACGGACAGACGGATGACTTTTCATACAATGTCGTCGAAAACCCTGTTTCAGTCCGCGACTTACACGCAACTATGTTGCATCAATTAGGGGTCGATCATCATAAATTGACTTTCCCTTTTCAGGGCTTAGATCAAAAGCTGACTGGTGTTGAGCCGGCCAAAGTTGTGAAGGATATATTGAGCTAAAAGAAAAGAACTTTTGTGCTAAGTCCTCATAATTAGAGGACTTAATAAGGCGAAGTGCCAAAATTGCGAAACTTGGGAAGGGAGTAAATGAAAGGGGAATAGCTTTTTGAGCCGTATTTTTTTTTGAATTAATATTATTTTATGTGATGTTTTATGGTGTATTGTATGCTTATAAATTTATTTGAATAAGTAGTTTATATGTTCTATATTTTGTTTTTATTTGAAGTATAAATGAGGACAGAAAATGAATATTCAAAGATTCAGGTCAGATGACGGTGAAGTGTTAAGAGGTAGTCACCTTGATCATTATAAAGTAAGGTTTGACAATAGGGAACAAGAAACTCCAGTTAAAGATTCAAAGGCTTGGTGGCGCTTAATTCCATATGATCCTGATAACAAAGCATGGGATCAAGAATATTTTTTCTGCAACTATGGCACAGGTTATGTTTGGACATGTGATGAACATGAAGGGCATGATACACATTCACTAGATTTTGCTAGAGAAGTTCTAGCAAAGAATAAAGATGCAGATGCATATTCAAATAGAATACAGATAAAAAGAATTGGTGTTGAAGAGGGAGTTTCAAATTTACACTTCAAGCATAAGAACTATGTAGTTGTCAAAAGCCACGATAGACATGCAGAAGCAAAGAATAAAGAGAAAGGGAAAAGGTTTTTTATAGATTGGGATAATTCTTTTAATGTAGAATTCCCCAAATTAAGAACTCCTAAGCACACTTCACCTACATACTTGGAAAAGCTGATACCTAATCTGGAAGATTGTTACCAAGGACAAATAATTGGAGGAGAAGCAAATGATCTTGGCGGTGAATCTTATTTACCATATTTCTATGTAAACGATAGCGAATATTCCCCTGATGTTCAAGTTAAGAAATTTCCAGTCTATGTGCTTTCAAGGTATATGTATTTTGAGTGTAAAGCTAAAAGTGTTTATGATAATAATACAGGAGCTACTGAAGAGACAAAATACAGTGTAGGCTTTAATAAAACAGAATCAGAGTCTATGACTAAAACTACTAGTTTAAATATTGGTGGCGACTTTGGTATGACATTTGGAAACCGTAAAAAAGGCCTGCCTTTAATGGGCTTCTTTAAAATTTCGGCAGGTTATAGTCGGCAGTTAAGTATCAATACTTCAACTTCTGAAGAAAAGCTTGAAAGTATTACACGCTCTTGGGGCATTGATGCCAGTAAAGGAAATGGTGGCGCTCTTTGGTATTATGGGAATAGATATACTTTGACAAGGTTAGGAGAGAATAAGCCTTTTATGACCTGGAAGGCTACTGATCCGAACTATAAGCGTATGAGAGGGACAGATCCAGTATATGCAGTAGAAAATACTGGTAATTAATCAAAAATTAAGTGCTCAAGAGTAATTTGATTGAGCACTTTTTTGGTTTAATTTTCAAAAGTTGTCCTTAGTCGGTTTTATCTGAGGTGCGGTAATGCATTCCCTGCCTGTCTTGTTGTTACTTATAACTACTTTGCAAGTTTATAGTTTTACTTGCTCTACAGATGTGACTTTGCCATCTTTAAAATATACCTGCCAAGTATTCATGACATCTCCATCGGCGAATATGTAAAACAATGGACTATTTAAGGCTTGCTGATTATTGCATAAATATTTAATTAAAAGTTACTTATGATTATTTTGTGCTATATTAGGTGCAGCGAAAATTTCTAATAACCTTTAATAGCTTTGCATCTAATGTACAAAAAAAGTCTTTCATCTCA
>JAJPOQ010000103.1 GCA_021232515.1 Lentisphaeraceae bacterium | reverse complement strand
GACAATTACTTTCCTTATGTAGCTGCCAAATATTTTATGATTAATCAAGTGTACAAAGTGGTGATTCTAATAAAAAATACACTGCACACTACCTTTTTGTCTAATTAGCACTTGTAAACATTAACAAGAAGGACTGGCACAACTTCGCCACGAACAAGAATAAGAACAACTTCTTATGTATCACAAGGTCGTATTAGGTATTATGAATGTAAAGAATGCGGAAAGGAGTTTAGGAGTGTTGAAGGCTAGAATGATTCAAATTGTACTTTTATTGAATCAGACTTTTCATCTAAATGTTTAAGATGGGAAGCGGAGAATTTATATGTATTACCGGAAGCTTTTGAGATAAAACCAGCATTTAGGAAAGTGAAAAATTCTTCGACATATTGACTATCTGTGATATCGAAAGCCTCGAAAAAAGCTGAATCTAAGACACTTGGTCCTGATCCAATAATACTATCATTCTCTATGCGGAGAATAGCTTTATCAAGCGAAATGTTATTTTCTTTAAACTTTTTTAACATTGATCTTGTCAGATCAGATTGATAAAAATCATTGATAGACGCTTTCTTAGTTGTATGAGAGTGAGTTACTTGGTCAGTATCTGTATTTACTATTTCCTCTTCATCATCTTTTTTCTGATGATTTGATAACATTCTGTTTAGATTCTCAACCTGTTCATCAAGATCTGATATAATATCTTTATACTTTTGCGTCATTTTAAGTATTTCTCTCTCATGGTCTGCTTGACTCTTTTCAAGTTTTTTATCGTAGTCAATTTCACTTTGCTTACCAGCAAATTCTGATATTTTAATATTGGCATTAACAGCAAAGTAGCTTATGGCAGCGTGAATCCATGGGGAGAGAACAGTTAAGACAAGGGCAATTCCAATAGGAGTTAAAGCAGACCATGAATAAAAAATAGTGATTGTATCTAAATATTCTAAAAAACCATTTGGGGTTTCAGATTTTGCTTTGACAATAAAAGTCGTGATTGCTTTCCAATGCCATGCAATTTCAGTTGTAGCTAAGAAGCTCCAAAATGGATTTCTTAATCTGTCTTTAAACAGAGCTAGAAAGATATTTTCAGTGGACATGTTTAAGAATAATTCCTTGGTATGATTATGAATACACTGTCTTCTTACAACACAATAAACCGATAAACAAATTTGTATCATACAACTTTTGTAATTTAAAAGCCTTTTTTCACTATCTAAGATAAAAGAAAAAAGGCTTTTTCTTTTGGCTCAACCTACCACCAACCAAGAATGGCTAGACCATTGGAAAAAGAAGCTTCACGAAGTCTCTGAAACTGGTCAAAAGTATTCTATCCAGGGCGCGCAAACCGTCGAAACATTAAAGCCCGAGTACATCCAACAACAAATCGATCTTTATGAAGATAAAGTCCTTGAAGAAACTTACAGCTATAACGGCAAAGTTGAGGTTAGGTAATGAAACGACCAAGCCTAAAACGCAACTTTCCCGTGAATCATATGAAATACTCAACGATCAAAATGTTGAGAAGACAAGAAAGTGCCAGTTAGAAAGAATAATACTTACAGCTCTAAAGGCTGAGCTTATTCATTCATAACTCTCTTATATAGCAATAGGCAAAAAGTTTAGTTGATAGTCCCATTTTCCTTATGTTGGACTGAAGTCTGTTAAGGTTTAGTTTTCTTCGAGGTTTAGGTCATGTAAATAAGTTACATGCAAAGTTAAACGTTCTTCTTGGAGAAAACCTCAGTATGCTGAAAAAATATATTATCCTCTTTCTACTTTTTAACCAAGTTATTTTTGCCGATGAGGCGAAAGCCTTGTATACAGCCAATTGTATGGCCTGTCATGCGCTAGATAAGCAAGTTGTGGGTCCGTCTTTAGTTGAAATCGCCCATTATTACAAAGAGAATCCTGCTGGGATTGTTCGTTGGAGTATGAATCCAGGAACAAAGCGTAAGCTTGCGATTCGCATGCCTCCTATGTCACACCTTGGTAAAGATAAATTGCTCACAGTGGCAAACTATATTCTTAAAGTGACTAAGGGGATGAAGTACAAACCTGCCAAAGAACCGGAAGATCTTTATAAAAAAACTGCTCCAGCTAAACTACAAAGAATGTTTATGCCGGATGCAGGTCCAGCTGCGATAGCGATGAGTTTGAATAAAAATGTACACATTTGTTGGGATGCAGGGACTTGCCAATTTAGGTATGCTTGGAACGGAAAGTTTATAGATCAGTGGCCAGTTTGGCGGGGAAATGGAAATGCACTCGCGAAAGTCCAAGGGGAAGTATTTACTAAAGTTGGTCAGGGGAGCCCTTTTAGCCAAACAGAAGAAGTAAACTTTAAAGGTTACAGCGAGAAGTCCGGTAAGTTCACCTTAAAGTTCTCAATTGGCGAAGTCACTTTTGAAGTGACTCCACAAGCCTTGTCTTCCCAAAAGATTTCTTTAGACTTTAAGACGAACGCTCAGAAAAACCTTGTCTATAAACCAGGTATTCTTCAAGGTCAGTGGAGCTCTTCTAAAGGCAAGATTCTAGATGGCGCTCTAAGGCTTTCTGCCGAAGATGCCCAATCCTTTTCAATCATTTACAGCGCGGAGAAAAACTAATGAAAACTTTACTTTGTTTATTTGTTTTAGGTCTTTCACTTCATGCTGGGTTTAAGTTTGAGGATATAAAAATTCCAGAAACTGTTGATCCTCAAGTTGGTGGCTTGTGCACTATGCCAAATGGTGAGATCGCAGCGTGTTTTCACCGTGGAGAATTGATGATTTATAATCCAGAAAAAAAGTCGTGGCGAAAGTTTGCCTCAGGGCTTCATGAACCTCTAGGAATTATCGCTTTATCTAATTCTGAATTTGTTGTTATGCAGCGACCGGAATTGACTTTGATTAAAGATACGACTGGAGACGGTAAAGCAGACAGTTTTGATACTATTTATGACAAGTTTGGCATGAGTGGTAACTACCATGAGTTTTCTTTTGGACCAGTTAAAGATAAAGAAGGGAACTACTACATAGCACTAAATGTAGCTTCTGGTTTGGCCAGTATTCGCAAAGAAATACGAGGCGACTTTTCGAGTGTTGGCGCCAGTCGAAAACAGTTTTATGCGAAGGATTGGAAGAAGCAGAAAAATGACGTTGGGCGGATGTTCTCTAAAGTTCCTTATCGTGGATGGGTTTTAAAGATTTCTCCAGAAGGCAAGATGACACCGATATCTTCAGGGGTACGTTCGCCAAATGGTTTAGGCTTCGATGCCGATGGAGACCTGTTTGTACCAGATAATCAAGGTGATTGGCTTGGGACAAGTAAAATTCATCACATCCAAAAAGGGCACTTCCATGGGCACCCAGCCTCACTTGTGTGGGAGAAAGACTGGGATGGACGAGACCCTTTAAAAGTACCGGTTGATGAACTGGATAAGATGAGAACTCCGGCAGCCGCTCTTGTACCTCAGGGAATAATGGGTAACTCTCCAACTCAACCACTCTTAATCGATCACGATAAGTTTGGCCCTTTCAAAGGTCAGATGCTCATTGGCGAGATGAACTTTCAAAGAGTTCTACGTTTCATGAAAGATAAGGTGAATGGCGTTACCCAAGGAGCCATAATTCCTCATATAGACGGTGATCCTATGCGCATTGGAAATAATCGACTTGCTTGGGGGCAGGATGGTAGCTTATATATCGGCCGCACAAAGTTGTCTTGGCCTGGAGATAACGGCATACAAAGAGTGTTTTGGGACGGTAAAGCAGACTTGGCAGTGCAAGATGTGAAGCTTCTTAAAGATGGTTTTAAAGTCTCGTTTACGAAAGAGTTAAAAGGTGAGCCTATTGCAACAAACTTTAAGATTTTTTCCTACCATTATCTTTATCAAAGAGCTTATGGTTCTCCACGAATAGATGAGCAAGAGGTTAAGGTTCAAAGCGTTTCTTTAAGTGCCGATAAGAAGTCTTTAGAAGTGAAAATAGACCAGCTCTCATCTGGCAAAGTTTACGATTTTAAGCTGAGTGACTTTGTTTCAGTAGATGGGGAGTCATTGCAGTTTGGACACTTTTGCTACACCTTAAATCAATTGGTCAAATAATTCCTAATAGGTAAACCCCCGGTTTTATCGGGTGGACTCCCTAAGTTTTACTTTTGCTGCATTCTAGGAATTGTATTAAAGTATGTTTATTTCTTGAGTCCTGAATGGACGTTGTAATCGTAGGCCCAGACTTTGAGTCTGGGTTTCATTATGGAAAATATAGAGGCGTGCCGTCAGGTACGCAGTATTAAATGTAGCGTACCTACCAGCACGCATATTTTGCTACTTGT
>JAJPOQ010000090.1 GCA_021232515.1 Lentisphaeraceae bacterium | reverse complement strand
TACATCATCAACAACCCATGGTGAGTTGATCCCAAGAATTTGACTATAAAGTACGCTAGAATCCATAAGGCCTTTTAGAAAGAAACATAATCGTTCAAATGAAAAAGATCAAAATCCCACTGAATATCCTGTAGGGCCACTCTTATTAAGTATCTCTCAATTTCAAAACATGGAAATAAAAACGCGGTGTGCTACTATTCTTGCAACTGAAAAAGAAAAGATAATTCATGCTTAATTTTTGCGAAATGTTTGATCATCCGATTTATCTTGTCGGAGGATATGTAAGAGACCAACTTCTTGGAGTAGATGGGAAAGATGTCGACATAGCGTCGAGTCTACACCCTAGAGAATTCAAAAAGAAGTGCCAACAACTCAAAATACGCACTATAGACACAGGAATAGAGCACGGGACAGTCACTGCTATAATTGACGGCGTTCACTACGAACATACAACTTTCAGACTGGATGTAAGTACAGATGGACGAAATGCGACTATTCGCTACTCCGACACCATTGAAGAAGATCTCTCGCGCCGTGACTTCACAATCAATGCTATAGCCAAACTCAATGATGAAATAATTGACCCTTACAATGGCGTCGAAGACTTAAAGAATAAAATCCTGAAAACTGTTGGCGTCGCTGAAGAAAGATTTAGTGAAGACTACCTTCGCATCATCCGTGCAGCTCGCTTCCAAGCTAGATTTGACCTTACATTGGCTGAGGGTTTAAAAGAAGCCGCTGTTGAGTTATCTCCAAAGATCATTGAACATGTTTCAATCGAAAGAGTGACTGATGAGATAAGAAAGGCTCAAAAGCATGGCAAAAGCTTTTTTGAGTGTGCTGACAACTTAGGCTTCCTTAGTGAAATATTACCAGAGTCAAATGAACTAACTAACGATGAAAGAAACGCCTGGTTACTGCAAATCGATAAAGCTGCTGACTGTGACGAAGTTCAATACTTTTCTGCTATTTTCTTACCGCTAAAACCAAAAGATATTTCGAAACTAGCAAAGAGATTTAAACTAAGCAATGTCATCGTCAAAGGTCTCAAGCTAATCGAAGAGCATACACTTGCCTTGGCTGATAAAGAAATAACTGCAAGTGAATTGCGCTTGTTAAAAATAAGCCTTAAAAGCTATTTTGAAGCCTACTGTCAAAGAATACAAAAAGTTCGCTCTTCAAGTGATATTGAGCAACAAAACCTTGAATTAATCAAAAAGCTAGAGCCACAAGTCGATGCCTCTATAGCAAATCCCTACATCGATGGAGCATATCTGAAAAATGAGGGGTTAAAGCCTAGTCCATTTTTTAAAGAAATTATCGATTTAGCTGGAAGTTTGCAGTCAGAAGGCAAAAATCTCGAAGAAATCTCTAAAATTATCGCTCCACACATAAATCGGCACAAATCTTGAGATATTTCTTTTTCTACCGGAAGTAGAAAAAGGATCATATGACTTCGAGTACCTTAGAAGAAGAGACATTTCAAGCTGAGCTCATCGTTCAATCGCTTAGAAAAGCGGGAAGTCTTCCTGCGTATTCTGATAACGTTAAATCTATCTGTAGTACATCTGATGACGAAAACTCAAATGTTCGAGATTTATCAAAGATCATTATGCGTGATGCTGGTCTGACGACAAATATCTTAAGTACGATTAATTCAGCGTTATATGGTCTTAAGTATCCTGTTAAAACAGTAACTGCTTCGGTAAACCTTCTAGGCTTCGACAAAGTCAGAGCTCTAGCTTTAGGACTAACGCTATTTCAAGAAACAATTCCCAATAAAAAAGACCAAAAACTTTTAGGTCTTTACGCCAGTTCATACTTCGCAGGAAGCTTTTCACTCGCTTTAGCAGATGAAAATAAATATAAGACTCCTGAAGAAATATTTGTCGCCGGTCTTCTCAATCAACTACCGTTTATGGCTCTAGCGAACTGCTACCCTGAAGAATTTGCGACTATGGAACGTTTAATGGCGGACGGTATGTCTCAAAATGACGCCTGTAAAGAAGCCTTCAAAACGAGCTACACTGCTATTTGCGATGCTGTCGTTAAAATGTACAACCTTAAAGGTAAAGTCGCTGAGATAGTTTCAGGTAAATTTAAAGAAGACGACATGTATAAATTGGTCAATATTGCTGGTGACCTTTCAACTATGCTCTTCAATCAGTTGGATAACAGTCCTGCTATATTTGATCGGATCGAGAAAGAACTACAAACGATCCTCAAAGCGAAAAAATTTGACTTAGACGAGTTCATCAAAAAGGCTTGTAAGAAAGACGATAACTTACAGAGATTCTTCCATATAGGTGATCAAGAAATCAACCAGCTTATCACTGCTATACATGATCCTGACTCTTCAAATCCTATGATCACTCTCGGTTTACTGTTTGGTAAGGAATTTAAAGAAGAAGCACAAATTGATGAAATGAAAAAGCTCAAGCAGAACTTCATCACTGAACTAACTATGTGTCGTGAAAAACATACACTAAATGACATACTTGCCATGTCGATGGAAGCACTTTATAGATGTATTCCAGATACAGACATATTCTTACTTCTGATGAATAAAAAAGAACAAGAGATGCAAGGCCGTTACTACATGGGCGACAAGAAAAATATCGAAGCTCAAGAGTGTAAAGTTTCTTTCAAGAATAAGCGCTCACCAATCATCACCTGTTTATTTAATGATAAACCTGTTGTTTGGACAGCAAATATGGAGCCTCTTCATCTTCCACTCAACATACTTAGCCGCATGATTTCCACTCATGCTGTTTTCTTGCGAATAGTCCTAGATACAACTCCAGTTGGTTGCTTCTTCATTTCACGGAATCAAAATAAAAAGTTTGATAAAGCTGAAATAGATTGGTGCTCCAAGGTCGTTGATCAGGTCGATAAAGGCTTCCTCAAGAACCGAAGCAAGAAATAAGCTCTCAAGATAAGCAGTAAAGCTGTTGGACAGGAAGCTTAACTCGGCTATAATACCCGACTATGAATACAGAAACTAATACCACTAACACTCGTAACCCCAAACAGTCTAAAAGGTTTACAGCTATTTTCGGCGGTACTTTTGACCCGGTTCACAACGCCCATATAGCGTTGGCTAAAGACGTTATCGCGAAAGACTTGGCTGATGAAGTCATGTTCGTCCCGGCAGCTAAACCTCCACATAAACTGGATAAAGCTATTACTTCTGCAGAGCACAGACTAGAAATGCTCCGCCTAGTAATTGAAGAAAATCCAGATTTTGCTGTTTCTGATTACGAAATTATTAATAAGAAAAAAACTTCTTATACCGTAAATACTTTGCGCGCTTTGCAAGCCGTCTATCCTGAAAGAAGGTTCAAGCTGATTATCGGCATGGATAACTTCAGGGAATTGGACAGCTGGTACAATTTTCAGGAAATCATCAATAACTTTGAACTGATTATTTTTAGTAGACCTGGAATCATCCAACCATCTTATGGTCAAATCTTTGAAAAGTTTGGACCAAAAGCAACTCCGAAGCTGATGGAATCTATAATAAGTGATATAAGTATGGATCTGTCGTCGACAAATATTCGTACTATTATAGAAAATGGCGATGATGAATTATCCGGCTTAGTACCTCCTGAAGTAAAACGGTACATAGAAGAAAACGGACTATATATCTAAAATGAGCAGTACAAAAGAACAAAACGAAGAATCTAAAAACTTAGCAGACAAGATAGTTGATATCTGTGAAGACGTTAAAGCAGTTGACATACGTGTCTATGACATGACTGAAAGCTCAAGCGTAGCTGATTTTTATATAATTTGTACAGGTAACTCCGAGCCGCACTTAAAGGCAATCGGTGATAAACTTGATAGAGAAATGCGCGATGCCGATAAGGCAGCCAGCGTAATTGATGGTGGCGCTAGCAGCCAATGGATAGTCATGGACTTCCACTCTGCTATAGTTCACGTCATGCACCCAGATGCAAGAAGCTACTACAACCTTGAAAGTCTTTGGAGCAACGGCCAAGTTTCTCCAGAAAAGCTACCTTGGGAATGCGATGAACGCGAAATCCTAACTAGCGAAAGACCTTCTAGAAGGCCAGACTTCTAAAAAGACTATTCTATAAATGCCATGCTTTGAGAATAAAGATTTTATCTTAGAGACTCCCAAAGAGCCTAAGATAAACCTTTTAATCCTGCATGGCATTTGTGAATATAGCGAACGCTATAAAGAGCTCATCGAAAAGTTTAAGCAACAAGACATACAAGTTGCCGCTATCGATCACCCAGGACACGGAAAGAGCTTAAACTCTTCACAAAATTTTCAAGAAGACTTCTACAAGGTCAGTCAAACTCTGACTATCGATGAGATAATTGACTACCAAATAAGCTTCTTAAACTTCCTTTATGACCAAAAGTATTTTTCCAAAGACCTTCCCCTACTCTTATTTGGTCAAAGTATGGGTGGACTGATAGCCACTAAACTATCGTTAAAAATACAAACCAAGCTGCCTCAGCTAAAAGGCGTCATTCTCTTAAGCCCTGCCTTTAAACCTATTGCGACCAAGAACTCTGGTTTCATTAACTTACTTCGCTTTAAAGTCGAACAAGTCTTTCTAAATAAATGCTGGTCATGTTGTACTGGCAACAGTCCCATTTTCAAAAACACTATTCTCAAAAATATTTTAAAAATAAATCCAGCTGTTGATAGTGCTCGAGCGGAAGCGGCCATAAGTGACTTAGCTGAAGTCAATAAAGCTTTTGCAAGCGACCCTTTCATTGGTCGGAAGATTTCACTGCAGTTTCTTCACTCCATCCTTAAAAACATGGTCTCCGTCATAGATGCCAAAGAAAAGTTCAAACTGCCATACTTTCTAAGTTGGGGAGATAAGGATAAGATTGTTGCTGGTCAAGGGTCCAAAGAGTTTGTAGAAAAGAATCTAGACGAAACTCAGCGTTGCTTTGTCAAAGAGTACAAAGACTTCTTTCCGCATGAGTTGCATAACTCAAGCAGAAAAGAAGAAGTGATAAGCGATATGCTAAAGTGGATTAAAGCTTTGGAAGCATCTGACTCACAATAGAGTAAGAGTTCCCTGCGACCAAGTGGTGCAATTTACTGAAATCTTCTGCCGCTGAACCATCGGCTTTATCTGAAATAGTTCTAACAATCACAAATGGAACATTGTTCTCAGCACAAACCAAACCAATAGAGCCACCTTCCATTTCGATACAATCACCGGCCATATCTGTCGTCAAATAAGCATGATCCTCAATATCTTTATGAGTAAAGAACTGGTCACCAGTTAATATTCTTCCTGAATAGATTCTATGTCCATCCACATGTGAAGCCATCGCCAAATCGTGTAATTCATCATCTGCCTCAAAAAGGCTCTTATCCGAAAATAAAATAGTACCACGTGGAAAACCTAAAGCTCGACCGTCGATGTCATGCTGCATACAGTCTTTACTCACAACAACATCACCAATGTCCAAATTAGTATTTAGAGCACCTGCAACACCAGTAAAAATGATCTCAGTAGGAGCGTATGTATCGATAAGGTGCTGACAAACCATCGCGGACATAACTTTGCCAATACCGCTTTTTGAAACAATGCAGTCAACGCCTTTTAAATTCATTTCATAAAAAACAAACTCATGCCACTTGTGTTCAGCTTTTACCTCGCCATGCTCCAAATACATAGCTATTTCTGAATCCATCGCTCCGATGATAGCTGGTTTTCTACTCATAAAGCCTCATATTCTTTAAATAGTTTATCTGCCAAAATAGCCCCAAGTTAGAAACATGAAATTGATTAGTAAAAAAAAGAACTTTTATCCCATTTCCGAACAACTAACTCCCTACCTTAAGCGCTTTGGCAGAGCTTGCGAACTTCCACTTGAGTACAATGACCTTTTTGACTTCAATGAAACCTTATCAGTTTATGACAGCGACGACAATCCCACTCTATGGGAAACTGTTATCTACCCAACTTCTGTTGCTGATAAACTAGAAGAAAAACTAACCCTTATTTACTCTTTACTCATAGCAGATGGCGACCAATCCATCACAGAACACATAAGTGTCGACCGTGTTGACCTATGCTCTTATGCAAACTCCAAGCCATTTAGGATTCGAGTTATCAATCGCTACAATGACAACTACGATCACTTCTACATAAAAAAGGCCGACTCCTCTCGTGTCTATGGTCTCGAACTTGAAGGGCTTTTATCCCCAAACAGAATCAACTATCTAGTCGATAAAGATACACTGATTGAAGAGCACATCATCGGTATTCCCGGTGATGCATTTATTGCAAACCAGATGAAACAAGATGATATAAACAAAGTCCGTCTCGCTAAAGAGTTTGTAAAGTTTAATGAACGTTGTTTTGTCAGCCTTTTAGGCGATATGCGTTCTTACAACTACGTCGTAAATGTCACTCCAGATGTAGAGGAAACACAATTCAGAGTCAGACCTATAGACTTTGACCAACAGTGTTTTGAAGGAGACATAAAAGTCTACCTCCCACAATTTTACCCTGAGAATAATGACATAGTAAATCTCTGTATGGAGTTACTAAATCCAAAAACAGTCAAACAGTATCAGAACGAAGAAAGATCCTTAATAGGACGACGCTACCGGTACTCAAAGGAACAAGTTTCACGTTTAATCAAGTGTATGACTCACGACACTATCTCCACAACTGAAAACGTTGAGAAGCTCAAATCATCCCTTTCCGATTTCCACAAAGAAAAAAGCTTCCTAAAATGTAAAAATATGGGCGAACTTGTGCTTAAAAATATCAAAACCATAATCGAATTGTAAAAGTAAAAGAAGATAGCACAGCAAAATATCATTGTGTCTTAACTAATATTTCATTTTTTAGTGGATTTCTACCACTCTTTTTTGTAAGCTTAGAATATTATAAATTCTAACTCAGAGAAGTATGAAATTTGCCGTCCGCACAGAAGATCTAACAAAGTCTTACAAAGGTACATTCTTTAAAAGGGATGAAGTTTTTGCTTTAAACAAGCTAAACATCGAAGTTCCAACCGGTTCAGTCTTTGGTTTTCTTGGGCCAAATGGTGCTGGCAAAACAACAACTATTCGTTGTTTAATGGACCTTATACGACCTACTGCTGGCAAAGCCTGGGTACTTGATACTCCTGTTGGAAACCTAAACATCAAGCAAGAAATAGGCTTTTTACCTGACTCCCCATCTTTTGGTGGTCACTTAACAGCCAATGAGTTTCTAAGTCTTTCTGCAAAACTTCTTAAACTTCCAAGACATGAAATAAAAGCACGTGTCGATGAAGTCTTAGAAATAGTTGAGATGAAAGAATACAAAAAAGCCAAACTTGGCGGCTTTTCTCGTGGTATGACTCAGAGAATTGGTATCGCCCAAGCAATTTTAAATAGACCAAGGCTACTCGTTCTCGATGAACCTTTAGTTGGTCTTGACCCTCATGGTCGAAAAGACTTAATAAATATCGTCAACAAACAAAAAGAACGTGGCAGCAGCATTTTCTTCTGTAGTCACATCTTATCTGATGTTGAAAAAATCTGTGACTTCGTTGGTATCCTCAAAAAAGGAAACTTACTAGCTTTTGGTAAAACTGACGAACTAACAGCCGATGAAGGTATGATCGTGACTGTTGATAAAGAGGATCAGCAAATCGCTCAACAATTACTTTTAGAGGCGACCGAATCTAAAAAAGATGCTGATGGCAACTGGATTCTTACATTGAATCACGATGCTTGGGAGCGCGTCAATAACGAGCTTAATCTGGAAGAAAAAGATACTGTCCAGATTGAGAGGGGACATAAAAGCTTGGAGAGCTTCTTCTTCAAGACAGTACAAAAAGAGGTGTAGAGAATGGATGAAACGTTTGCGATAGCAAGTTCACTTTGGAAAAGGCTGCTCGGGGTTAGAGTCGTATATTTCCTAACAATATGTGCCGTGTCACTTATAGCCATAACCAATATGTATGACATTTTGATGATTGGCGAATCAAGAGCACTTATGGTTGATACAGGTATGATGCTAACAACTATAGCTGCAATGCTTACTGTTATATCACTAGCATTTGATATACCCAAAGAGCTGCAAAGTGGTATTGCCTCTGTTCTTTTAGCCAAACCACTGGGAAGAACCCACTATCTTATGGGTAAACTTATCGGTGTTTCTTGGGTAGGTATTTTTATAACATCTCTTATCTCTATAGGTTTTGTAGTCATCTACAGTATGTCGCATGGAGCACCTCCGGCAGGCCTAGTTAAAGCCCTATTCCTGATTGTTATTTCAGTGATACCTATGGCATCTATCGTTCTATTCTTTTCTTCATTCCTAAATGAAGCTGTTGCTGCAACTATCTCTACAGTATTTATTTGGGTAGGTTACTCACTCGCTAGCTTAAACGGCGTCACACTATTTGATTTGTCTCTATTTAGTATGGGTGCTGAAGCATTCTATAACTATGAGATACCTCCATCTTACCTTCTTAAAGGTGTTGTTTCTGCTCTTCTAACTGCTATTTCGATAGTCTGCGTGACGAGCTTCATCTTCAATAAACGCGACTTACAGTAGGAGAAGAGACAATGAAAAAATCTGATATTATCAAACTACTGATCCTAATCATCGCAGTTTCACTCAATGTTAAGACGATGAAGAGTATGCATGCTAATCAGGCTGAGATAAATCCTGACCGTGCTAAGATTTCCGGAAAACCTGTGGCATCATTCCATAAGTTTTGGGCAGATGTAAAATGGATGATGTTCATTCAGCATATGGGCAGTATCGATCTAACCACAGAGTCGAACTCTAAAGACCTCTATCAAGAAGCTAAAGACATCCTTGATCTAGACCCTGGTTTTTACAAAGTATACGAGCTTTCTGCTCTCATGCTTTCAGCTAAGACTCCAGATCTCGCCATTGATCTTCTAAAACGTGGTCAAGAAACGCATCAGAATAAAAATGATTGGCGTCTTTACTCTATGGCTGGTAACATCCGTCACCAAGAAACTTTCTTTAACAAGAAAGTGAACAAACGCGAAAAGTTACGTGAAGCTATAGGTTTTTACAGACTCGCTCTTAAGAAACCTGGTGTCATGCCTGTTTTAGAAAAGACTTACATAAAAACCAGAGCTCAAGAAGCACATGAAGCGAACAATGATGTTCCTCTTGTTATCGCTGAACTTCTCGAGTGGGATAAGTATGTAAACACTAAGATGGCAGGTTCTGAGTATGGTATGGAAGGAGAAGGCGGAGACATGTTCTTGAGCCTTGAGGAAAATACCAAAAAAGACATTTTGAGTTTAATTCAAAGAGTTAAAAGAGAACATCAAAATAACCTAGCGGGTAAAAAGACCTCAAAGGCGATGTTAGCATCTTTATTCAAAGGTATTCACACCTGTAACAGCTGTTACAATGAATATGGCGCAGGACATAAGTTCTGTACTGATTGTAGTAAACCTGTAAAGGTTTATGGCATATGTCCTAACTCTCAGTGTCGTAAAACTCACAGCAATGGAAAGTTCTGTGAACATTGCGGAACAAACGTTAAACCTAAGAAAAAGAAGAAATAATCTTAGAATGGCCAAAGCTCCCCGTAAATTATTATACGGCATATCATGGATTTTAATCTTTGCTGTTTACTTTAGTTCCGAGTTGATCCTTAGGGTCTACTACTTACACGGAAACGGAAACAGCAAAGAGCAGATGGAAAGTTGGGCAAATAAACTGCCGGGCTTTCTAACTGATTCGCTTAAAGCACAACAACGTACTGAAAAAGCGGAAAAGGATCTAAAAGAAGTTCTCAAAGGATCTGATAAAAAGAAGATCATTGAAGCTTACTATGCTTTGGCCTATGAACTCGAAGGCGAAGACCAAATCAAGGTATTCACAAAACTTCATGAAGCTTACCCAAATGACCTCAAAACTAAAGCAGCTTTCATTTTTATATTTAACGAAGATGATGAAAAATATAACTATGACTACCTCGTCTCTTATGCCGAAAAGTTTAAGAAGCACGAACAAGCAAGAGTTTATACCGATGCATGGTCTAAAATTCAGAGCTTTAGTTTACCTACCCAAGAACGTTACCTTAAGAAAATACTTGAGAAAAAATATATAAATGCAGATCTCTTTTATATATATGAAGCTTTTGAGTCTTTGTCATTTAAGTTGAAACTCTCAATAGAAATTGAAGATCAAATCGAAGCTCTTAAGTCTCGCTGTTTACTTGAGTTAAAGAAACGAAATATCCAAGAAAAAAAGAAAGGTAAAGGAAAGGGTAAATGATTACTATTGCACGCTTTACATTTCTTAAACTCTTTGAACCAGCCTTTATATTTTTAATAGTTTTTGGCTGTGGGCTTAGTTACATAACTAGTGGCACCCAAAGTTTGGATTTAAGCTTTTTCTCTGAGATGTCTCAAGGCACTGAAAAAGGCAACTTGGATATGGGCGCTCTCATTTTGATCATGCTCTCAAACATCATTGCTATTTTTGTCGGATCAACTGAGATACCAAGAGACTTAAATACTAGAATGATCACAATCCTTCTAAGTAAACCAATAAGCAGAACAAAGTATGTTATGGGCCGCTTTTTGGGTACATGGGCACTTACTGCATTTTTATATGTAACTTGGTTAACAATTCTCGGCGGCTTTCAGTTTTATAACCTTCCAGATCTTTTTCAGTTCAAGAGTTTCGCTCTGAACTACCTCTACATATTCTCTCTGGCACCTATTTCAGCTGTGGCAGTCACAGTATCAACTTATTTAGATGACGTCCCTGCCATGATCATCAGCTTCTTGTTTATAAGCATTTCTTTCTCAATGGGTAGTGTACCAATCATCATCAAGGTTTTCCCAAATGAGTTTGCGAATCTTATACTACTTTTCTACTACCTCTTACCTAACTTCGCATATCTCTTCAGAAGCTTTGAAGCATTTTTCCAAGTTGTCGCATTTTTAACTTACTCTATGACTATGTCTTTCATCTTCTTAAAGATTGGGACAACGCACTTTAAAGAGCGAGACCTTATTTAGAATTCAAACTCTAAACGCAAAAAGTACCTTGTATCTATACTTTCAACATCTTCTGCTGGTTGGCTAGTATATTCGTGTTCAATACCTGCTCTTAAATTGAGTTCAATATCAATTCCAAGTGGAACACTAAAACCTGATTCATGCAAGACAATATAGTTGCTAAAATCATCAAATGCCGGAGAATACTCCATCTCAGTATACCAACTCAAATTGTCTAAAATTTTTGTTTTGAAATCCATGCCAAATTCAACACCAGTAGAACGCTCTGTACTGTCTTCATAGTAATCTTGAATTCTGTACTGAATGCCAGCTCGCCCTCGGAGTTGTGTCTTTAGGCTCCTAAGAAAATAATAGCCATATCCTGAAGCATATGTACTTCTAAGTTTAATTTCGTCAATTTTATCTTTTAACCAATGCGTTCTTACATACCATGAATGTTTTCTATTTGGCCCCATTAAACGTTCATAATCTAAACCTATTTGACGATCATCAGAAGTCTTTCTTTCGTTTCTATCTCTTGAATCAAACCTACCCGAAAACTTAGTTGTATCTCTTTCTCGTAAATAACGAATATTAAAGCCCCCCTTATACTGAACTTCAGTAGAATTTCCATTCCTTTGATTGAAGTCGAGCCACACACTCCTTTTCCAAATATTTTGAAAAATATCTGGATCTTGTCCATCAGACCAAAGTGTTAAAAGTAAACCATCGTCATTCGACTGATATTTCTTTTCATGAATAGCTCCATCTTCATTTTTGATCTTCACTACTTCATCACTGGCTACTTCTGAAATATCTTCCATCTTGATAGACAACTTTCCAATAAAGTTTGTCTCGATTGTTAAAACTTCATTATGAACCTTAAGAATCTTACCTTTCAGTAAAGAACCATCCTTAAGTTTCACCTCTCCAGCCATAGCAATAGTAGCTAGACAAAATAGTAATATGAGTTGTATCTGCACTCTAAACATTTCTTCCACGACAATAAAAATTTTGATGAGAAACACTATAGAGAAATTTAACATTACTGATAGGTAATTAGTGCAAAAACTGAGCACAAAAAAGGCGACATTAAGCAATGTCGCCTTAGAATCAAAATATAGGTTCTACTAGTGATCTGCTTTCTTAAGGGTTTTAAGATAAGCCATGACATCTCTTAGATCACTTTTGTTTAGAATGCTACCCATTGGAGGCATACTCGACAAAGGATCTGTAACGGCTTTTACATCCGCCATAGGGTAAGTTGCTTTTTCACCAGTAATCATCTTTAAAACAACTTCTTTCTCATCCTTTGACAATAAAGAACCAACTATAGCGTCACCATTTTTCAAGGTTAACGTAACATTGCCAAAACCTGGAACTACATAGGCTCCTGGATGAATCAGTGACTCGAGCAAATACTTACTAGTCGCTCTTTTTTCATTTGCTAGGTTAGATAAATCTGGAGCTACAACACCACCTTTATCTTCCATTTTGTGACAAATAATACACTGACCTAGACCTTGCTCATAAACAAGTTTACGGCCATGCTTAGCGTCACCGCCAAACTGAGCAAACCTATACTCAAAAAGATTATCATTTTTAGGTTTTGAGGACTTATAACGGCCTAAGAGATTCTTTACTTTCTTGTCTTGGCTAGCTTCTGCAGCAGAAAGTAACTCAAGTAAACTCTCCCCTTCATGACGACCTCTTATAAGACTCTGCAGAGCTCTAACAATTACAATTGTATGCTTCTTATCATTGTTATCCTGAATCGTTCTATATAAAACCTGTAGATCACTTTGACTAGACTTTAGCTTACCTATAGCCGAATTATAAGCCGATCTATTTTTCTTGAACAAGATATTGTAAGCAGCAAGTCTCATTTGCTTTTCAGGATCATTCACTAAAAATTTAGTAATGTTCTCAACAGACTTATCGTTATTTGCATCGAGTTTACTTAACAAATCTAAACGCGTTTCTACTGTTTCACTTTTGTCTAAAACTTTTGAGGCTAAAGAACTCATATTTTTTGCAAGGCCATGCTCTATCGACAAACCTGCAATCAGTGAACTTAACTCTTTATCCGATTGGTCATCTAGGAGTGCTTTGACTGTTTCAATGATTACTTCTTTCACATCTGCACGCTTGTCATTGATGTGGCGAATCTGACCAATTACCGGATCCATAGCCGGAATTTCCTGCCAGCGAATTAAATCGTTTAGAGCGATTAATCTAAGTTTACCAGAAAGCTTCGTATTTTGTGCAATGGCTGAAGTGCTTTTAGCCGCCTCTAAAGTTCCTAAACGGAAACTCCACTGAAGAAGTCTTTCCATGTCAGTTTCCGGTAGAGAAGTCTCTCCAGACTTATAGTTCGCTAAAGTCGTTGCACTATTAAGGGTTAGCTCATCATTTAACATACGATCAACAGCACGGATAGTTTCTGAAACGATACTTGGATCTTTGTCGGCAAGTAACTCACCTACTCTTTTATCTCCAAGACGCTCTAAAGCTAACAATGCAACTCTTCGAACAGCTGCAGAGTCACTCTTAAGGTGCTTCGCTATTTTATTTGTATTATTCGTATAGATAAGGCCAGCAACTGCGGAGTGACGTAGGAAAATGTCCTTGTCGTTGTTTTTCTTAGCTACATCAACCAACGCATCTACTACTTGTTTATCTGAACCAACTTTACCAATCGCCGTTGCTGCAAAGAATCTTACTCGACCATCCTTGTCACTTAGTGCAGTTGCGATAGCTGGCAAATATTTAGAATCTTGACTTTCGCCTAATACCTTAACAACCTGTGCTCTAACTCTAAAATCAGAATCTGTAAGGTACTTATCTAAATGTTTGTTGAGAGTGTTATCTTTTCTTGAAAGCTGACCAATCCCCCAAATACCATGAAGCCTAGCAACTGTGTCCTTAGTTTGTTCAACAGCTTCAACAAGTTTTGAAACTTGACCACGCTTAGCTAACTCAAACTGAGAAAATAAACGAACGCGCATATCTTTGTGAAAGAGATTCGCAAATAGCTGCTTTTCATCTAAACCGTTGAATCCAGCCTTTAGTATTTTAGCTGCACTCAACACTGAAGGTTTTTTCAGGTATTCATCATTCTTAAGAACATAAATGGAGCCTTTTGCCTTACCATTTTTGTGGTCGTTTGTTGCAACGTAGTCTGCTACATAAAAGCGACCGTCAAAGTCGAACTCAGTATCCATGATGAGTCCACCTTTCCAAAACTGGCTAGACTCTTTTTTCTTAAGGCCTGCGCCCGATGGTACAAAATTAAAAGCATGTATACCTAACTGGTAAGCACTGTACATAAACTTGTTTGTATACTTGTCTCCAAGGCTTTCACCTGGATTGAATGTTATACCTGCAGATCCACCATCAATAAAGAATATCGGTGGAATAACATAAGCCGCTTGCCCCTTAAACTCTTCTTTCCAATCTCCTTCAACTAACCAACTATCTGTTGGTTTAGGCCCTTTTCTCTCACTGAGTTTAGTAGCTTTAAAGAAAGTTGTTTTATTTTCATGACCAGAGTTCCAACCATAATCGCCTAATTCAACAAGGTAACAAACTCTAGATCT
Source organism: Lentisphaeraceae bacterium (assembly GCA_021232515.1). GTDB lineage: Bacteria > Verrucomicrobiota > Lentisphaeria > Lentisphaerales > Lentisphaeraceae > JAKVBD01. The sequence continues at coordinate 19,654 of JAJPOQ010000090.1, read as the reverse complement.
ATCCCCGCGGCCTCGGTTATTATCAACTGTAAAAAGATTGCCGTATTGGTCAAACGCTAAGTCTTGTGGATTTCTATTACCTATAGTGAATAACTCTAGATTACTGCCATCTGGCTCACAACGGAAAATGGCGCCACGCTCACTCGACTTAAGAACTTTTCCTTCTTGAGTTGTAACGCTGTAACCTCTATCGCCATTTGAGAAATAAAGACGACCGTCTACGCCCCACTCTAAACCGTGTAAGTCGTGACCATTAACACCATTTCTAAAGCCAAAACCAGTGATAAACTTTTCTCGACTTTCACTTATACCGTCTTTATCTTTGTCTGTTAACTTCCAAACATTGGGAATATTTGCATAGTACATTTCGCCTTCGGGTCCAAGTAAGATACTACCTGCATTACCATCTAAAGCGTTATTAAAACCACCTGCATATACGAGCTGCTTATCTGCTTTATTATCGCCGTCTTTATCAACAAGTGTAACGATTCTGTCTGAGTGGCTAGTAAAGTGTCCTTCTTTGAAGCGACCTTTTTCAGTCCATTTCTTGTAAAGGTCTAAACGTCCCTGTAGAGAATTGACTTTTAGTTCATCAAGAAACCAAACATTGTGTCGACGACTGTCCTCTACCCCGTGCTGAAAACGATGAACTTCTGCCACATAAACTCGACCTTTTGCATCTATGGCGATAGAAACAGGATTGTTCACCATTGAGCTATCTGCAAAGAGTTTTACATCGAACTCATCTGGAACTTTAAAAGATTTGTTTTGTGCGGAAGACGTCAAAGCTCCTAGAGCTACTGCAGAGCTTAGGGCTAAAGATTTTAGTAAATGCATATATACGACCTTGAGTAATTAACTTTCTCTATCAAACCCACAGAGGTTTTTTTGCCGTATCATAGCCAATATAAAATAATCTTACTCAATGTTTCTATATTTTTGTAGAACACAAAAAAGCCTGAAAGAAATCTTTTCTCTCAGGCTAATCTTTAAAAAAGGAACGTCTTAGTAAGTTCTTTGTAAAGCCACAACTTTACCTTGAATCTGAACTTCAGATGCATCGTAAATTTGAGTTTTAAAATCTGGATTAGAAGGACGAAGCTCAACTTGACCATTCTTAATGAATAGAGTTTTTACTGTCGTATCGCCATTCACCATCGCCACAACTATGTCACCAATACTTGGATTGGAAACTTGAGAAGCAATGATCGTATCTCCATCAAGAATACCAGCATCTCTCATACTCTCACCATTTACTTGAAGAGCAAACAGCTTGTCGCCACCAGCCCAAGATGGGAGTATTTTCGGATCAATCTGAATAGTTTTCTCAATGTGCTGGTCAGACATAAGCGGCATACCTGCCGAGATTCTACCAAGCATAGGAACACTAAGGGACATCGATAGATGTCTAGGCATAGTTGTCGTTTTAGTTAAAGCTAGACTTCTTGCTTTACTGGAACGAGTTAGATAACCTTTTCGTTGGAGTGCACGAATATGAGCAAAGCTAGTTGCTGACTTTATTTGAAAATTATCAGCTATCTCATAAACAGTTGGCGCCATGCCATGTGTGTTTAGAAAATTCTCAATGTAATCGAGAATCTCTTTTTGTTTATCCGTTAGACCTTTCATGTAGACGACCTCACTTTTAGTCTGGTTACTACCATAACTTTAGTGAATAAATATTACCCTGTCAATATTTAGGCTTATTAAAATTAGCTATTTTTAGCAAATTTATACTAATAAGTTACTTTTCATAAGCCTTTCTCTTCTCGAGTCTGTCTAATAAATGGCAGCAACATAGCATTATATCTTTTAAATCCGATAAAGCCGCCAATCGCTCCGCATGCTCCACCGGTTAATGTCAGTAGACTAACGGCTTCCAAAGAAAAACCTCGAAGGCCGAGTACTAGATCGATCATCAGTGAACCAATAAACACACCGATTGCCCCACCAAAAGATGGCGGCAATAAAAGCTTAAATAACAAGAGGCTTTCGCTTTCTTGCAGCTTCTTTAAAGCCGCAAGTCTCACTTCACGAACTTGCTCTCCCGTTAGTCCATCAAGAGCTTTTTGTAGATCAGTCACACTGACTCCAGTCTGTACCAACAGCGACATCCACTTTTAACTTAACTTTTAAGTTTGCAGCTTTAGTCATATAAGTCGTAACAAGCTTTTTCATCTCTTCTAACTCTTCATCTGGAACTTCAAATAGAAGTTCATCGTGAATCTGTAAAAGCATTTTTGATTTAAGGTCTCGTTTGATCATTTCAGCATGAATCTTAATCATAGCGATTTTAATAATGTCAGCAGCGGTTCCCTGCATTGGTGAGTTTACAGCAATCCTTTCACCATGACTGCGAAGACGACCGTTTGCGTGATTTATCTCTGGAATAAAACGGCGACGACCAAAAGCAGTTTCTGCATAACCTCGAGTTCTCGTCAAAGCTTGAGCTTGCTGCATATAATTTTGAATCTTCGGGTATCTTGTAAAGTAGTTCGTAATAAACTCTTTTGCCGTGTTCGAGTCGACACCTATTTCTTTCGCTAAGCCATAAGGTCCCTGACCGTAAATGATACCAAAGTTGACAGCCTTAGATTGATAACGCTGCTCTTTCGTAACTTCATCCTGCGGTACATCAAAAACTAAAGAAGCTGTATAACTATGTATGTCATGGTCTTTATTAAAAGCATCCAAAAGCTTCGGATCCTCACTAAGGTGAGCCATGATTCTTAGTTCGATTTGAGAGTAGTCACAAGCAAGGTACTTACAGCCTTCTTTTGCCTTAAAGGCCGAACGAATCTTCTTACCTTCCGCTGTTCTAGTCGGAATATTCTGTAAATTTGGCGATGTCGAAGATAAACGGCCTGTTGCAGCAGTAGCCTGTGAAAAAGAAGTGTGTATACGCTCTGTACGAGGGTTTATTTCATTTGGCAAAGAATCAATATAAGTCGATTTCAGCTTCGTTAGTGAACGGTAGTCTAGGATCAAGCGGGCTATTTCTTCAGTTATAGCTAACTCTTCTAAAACAGAAGCATCTGTAGAGTAACCAGTTGCCGTTTTCTTACCTGCTTTAAGTCCCATGTCTTCAAACAACACAACGCCAAGCTGCTTCGGAGAGCCAATATTGAACTCCTTACCCGCTATAGCATATATCTTTGTCGTTAGTTCTTGAATTCGCTCTTCAAAGTCCGACGACATAGAAGCAAGTTTTTGGTCATCTACATAGATACCCTCGGCCTCCATATCTCCCAAAACTTTGATCAATGGAACATCCATCTCTTTGAAAAGCTTAAGAAGCCCACGAGACTTAAGCTCTTTTTCATGAACCTTTTTAAGCTGAAATGTTATATCTACATCTTCGCAACAATATTTACAGACGTCATCTATCGCAACAAAATCCATAGTGATTTGGTTTTTGCCTTTACCGATGAGGTTCGCAGTTGGAATCTTTTGGTAATTTAAAACGTGTAGAGACTGAGAATCCAAATCGTGGAAATTACTGGATGGATTTAAAATGAATGACGCAAGTAATGTATCGAAACTTATGTTTGCTATGCGAATGCCATGACTCAACATAACTTCGTAATCGTACTTAATGTTTTGGCCAAATACTGCGATGTTCTCATCTTCCAACAAGTCTTTAAATCTCTCTAGAACTAGTTCTCGGTCTAAGTCGCCGTTTAAAGGGACATACCAAGCGTCTTTTTTCTTAGCACAAACGCCAATACCAACTAAGTTTGCTTCAAATGGTCTAAGTGAAGTTGTCTCAACGTCAAAACAAAACTCGCCTGCTGTTCTCATTTCTAAAAGACACTTTGTCAAAAGCTCTTCATTCTTAACAAGCTTGTACTTAGGTCTTGTATCTGTTATACAGGTAACCGTTGACATAAGAATTTGATTGAAGTCCGCTTGTTCATAAAGTGGCGCAACAATCAATGAGTTATGATACTGGTCAATCATATTCAACGCAGCCGAACTATCAAACAACCAACTAGCGACTAGGTAATCAAATGAAAGTGGCGTTTTCTTAGCCTCGGAGATCTTCTTACCTTTGATAAGAGTACACTCACCATCAAAGACAAAATCGACACCTTTAAATGCATCTCTATATTTAATGAGAGCTTCTTGTATAGTCTTACAACCACTTTCTTTAAGTAGATCGAACTTCTCTTCAAGTATGTCAATTTTAAGACTAATTATTTCATTGTGCTGAGGTTTAAATGAAAGTGTCTGCATGTCAACTTTGCATAAGGTGCCTTCTGATTCCAAAGCTGCATCTAGTGTTAAGTTTCCCTTCCCTTCCGCAATCCTTTTAATACGCTCAAGATCAGTTTTCATCTGGCGCATGCCGTACTTTTCAAAGTAAGCTTCAAGGCCGTCAACATCCGGCATAGATGCAACAAGGTCTGGTATAGTTTCTTCCAACTCTACATCACACTTAATTGTCACTAGTTCCTTTGAAAGCCTTCCAAGATCTTGGTGGTCGCTTATAGCCTCAAGGACTTTCTTACCTTTTACCTTGTCGCCATTTTGGAAGAACGTTTCTAAGTCACCAAACTCAGTTAAAAGCTTAGATGCCGTTTTGGGGCCAATGCCTGGAAGACCTGGGACGTTGTCTGATGCATCACCGCACATTGCTAAGTAATCGATAACTTGGTCAGATCGCACACCAATCAACTCTTGAACCTTAGCTGTATCTACCATGAGGTTATCTTTGTGAGTCTGGCAAATTTTCACGTTGTCTCGCAAAAGCTGCATCATGTCTTTATCGCCAGTACAGATGTAAACATCTAGGCCTTCGTCAGCACCTTGTGTTGCTAAAGTTCCAATAAGGTCGTCTGCTTCAAAACCTGGTTTGATAACGATAGGTATGCCACGAAGTTTTAGATACTCTTTGATTATATCAAATTGAGGGCGAAGATCTTCCGGACACTCAGAGCGATTTGCTTTGTATTCCGGGTATATGTCATTTCGAAATGTCTTACTTCCGGCATCAAATACTGCCGCGACATTTTCAGGATTGAAATCTTTTAAAATTTTCTCAAAAGCTTTGATGAAACCATAAGTTGCATTGGTTGGTGTTCCGTCTGGCGAAGACATGTGACGGATTGCAAAAAAGGACCTAAAGATGTAGGCCATACTGTCAATTAGAAAAAGTTTTTTCAAGGTAGAATCCTTATCGGTAAATTTTTGTTGAAAATAACATCATTACCGAACTTTGTCAGCTTATCCTGACTCTCTACTGGTGTATTACTCCATCTCTTCCAATTTGCGGTCTAAAGTTGATCGCGAAACACCCAGGGTTTTCGCTGTCTTACTTTTATTTTTATTAGTAAATTCAAAGACTCTTTTAACATGTCTAAGAATTGCAGAATCCAAAGTTAAGTCACTTGTATCAAAAACTTCGACGTGTTCATCTGTATTCGTCGTCTTTTGTGTTTTTTGATCGAGCTCAACATCCTCTTCTCGGATAACCTCTGTATCCGTAAAAAGCACTGCAACTTGAATGACTCGATGCAATTCACGTAAATTTCCTGGCCAAGTATGAGCCATAAGCTTATCAAATGCGTCAGGATGAAGAGAGGTTATCTGCTTACCAATAGTCGCGGCACAGTTGCGCACTTCATTTGCAATCATTGCGGGTAAGTCCCCTAAACGTTCTCGAAGTGACGGTACATATAAAGTCACACCGCTCATTCTCTGAATAAGGTCTTCTCTAAACTTCTCTTCTTCTGCTAAGTGAAATAGATCTTTATGAGTTGCCGATATAATTCTAGCATCTGAAGTTATGATTTTTTCTGAGCCTAAACGAGTAAACTCGCCATACTCTATCGCTCTTAAAATCTTTGCTTGAGCACTGAGACTCATATCTGCTACTTCATCTAAAAACAACGAACCGTTATCTGCCAACTCAAACTTACCTTTGACCTGACTTACAGCTCCAGTAAAAGCGCCTTTTTCATGACCAAACAAGTGACTTTCAAGCAGAGTTTCACTCATCGCACTCGCGTTAAATGAAATGAAATCTTGAGACTTTCGTTTAGATGAATTGTGGATAGCCTGAGCTAATAATGTTTTACCAGTACCTGTTTCCCCTTTTATGAATACAGGAATATCTGTCGGAGCCACTTTTTCTGCTCTACTCAGACACTTCAACATCAAATCACTTTTTGAGGTTAAGTCTTCTATTTCTAAATTTATATACTTGTTAAGTTTAGCCATTTACATCACTTAAAATTTCTTTATAACAGCGACCGTTCTCCAATAAATTCTCTGGAGAGCCGCTCTCAATTAATCTACCATTTTTTACAATCGCAATTTTGGTGCAACTTTTACTAATCAAAGGACTTCTATCTGAAATTAAAATTGTTTTATCGCTCAAATGACATTTTAGATGATAACCAAAAACTAATTGTTCTTTTTTAGTCAGAAAATCCGACAGGTTTTGCAAAATATAAAGTGAGGCTTCTCTATAGAGCGTTCTAGCTAGAACTACTTTGCGTTCTTCTGCTTCGGTAAATGCTCCATCAACATAAATTGTTTTTAAACCATAAGTTAAGCGTTTTTCTAAATCATCTGCTAAAGCCAAGCGGAGGCACCAACGAACCTTTTCTTCATCGAAGTCTTTTGACAACGCAACGTTTTCAAAAATCGACATACTAAACAAATGTGGATACTCTTCAATTCTAGAAATAACTGGGAGCTGCTGACCTAGCTCATACTCTCCATTTCCAGTCTTTATAACACAACTACCTGAAATAGGCGCTCTATTTGAAATAAGTTGATTTAAAAGCTTTTCTCCAGATACGTTTATAAAGCAATGTTCCTGTGCCTCTACATCTAGACTGAAGTCACTTACTGAATTTTCCAAACCTTTGACCGAACAGTTTTTCCACGAAATACTGCCTAAACTGTTATCTGAAGAAGTCGTGTCACTTTCTGTATGAATATCAAAAACATCGTGCAAGCAATCGTAAACAACAGCTCCTTCAACAAAATCCTGACGTGAAAAAATAATTGTCTTTAGATTTAAAACGGCGCTTAAAGTTAATAATAAAACTGCCACAGAGCCACCTACTGTCAGTTCCTCACTGTAGTACGACTTACTCACATTTGTTACGATCAATAAAACCGCTGTAAAACTCAAAAATAAAGAGAGGCTTTCTAATATGAAGATACTCCATTCATACTTCTTATAATTCGTCGTAAAACCTTTTTTAATTGCTGATTCGGTTTTCCAAAATAAATCTTTACTCGAAGACGCTTTAATTGAAAATATACCCTTCGTCATATCATCCATAGATGATAGGTAACGGTCTTTACACAATTGCAGTTTGCCTGAGTTTAAGCGAGAATATTTATAAATAAGGAAGGTTACCAAGAGTGTCGGAGAAAAATATAAAGTAATAACCAAAGCCTTATTGTAGTACTCTAAGAAAGCAATAATCGCTATAAACTCCAAAATAATGAACAGACCCGAGCCAGATATATCCACTAAGAAATTCTTAATTTTAAACACACTTTCAAAACGATTTCTCAATTCACTAAAGTTTCTACTCTGAAAAAACTCTGCTGGTAAGGTTAACCACTTTTTGAAAAATGAGTCTAAGATGAGTGCTTCACTTTTTTGAGCCGCTCGACTCAATAATATGTTTTGGCCAAAACGACCTAGGATTAAACAGACTCCTGTTAAAAATACATAGAGAATAATTTGGCTCAATCCTCCAGACTTCATAAAGGATTCATCATCAATCCACTTTTGAATGAAGTATATGATTGTCATCTTTGCTGAAATAACAAAAAGCATGAAAAACGCAGCAGGAATAATGATCTTCTTAAAAGGCTCCAAGCATGGTAACAACCAGTTTTCTCGAGATCTTTTTTGAACTACTTTTCGAACTGATGTAAACGAGCAGATATAACCACTGTAAGACTCTTTTGCTTCTTCCAAAGACAACCAATAGATACCAGCTGCAGGGTCAGCAATTTTTACATTTCCTTTTTTAAACTCTAAAACAAGAACCCAGTGGTTACCTTGCCAATGTGCAATAAAAGGATCTTGTTGATCACTTAAGCTCTGAAACTTTTTGCGATAAAAAGATCCTTTTAAACCAAAGCTTTCTGAAGCATCGCATATTTGTTGACCGGAAGCATTTACTCCACAAACTCTTCTCGTTTCGGATAAACTTGTATCAGACCCAAAAACCTTACAAACCATTGCTAAACATGCAGAAGCACAGTCACTACTGTCTATTTGTCTTATAAAATCGACTTGTGAAAAGTTTTTTGTAAATCCATCTGCCATACTTAACTCACTCTCAAAAGTTTAACTTTAAGAGTCTTCCAAACTTCATCTAAAAAATCATCTTCGATAAACTCCATTAACTCATCTGTTTCAGGTAAAGAAGCTGAAATAGATTCGAGTTTATACCAAAGGTTCACGCCAGATTTCGAAATGGGTCCATTTACATCATTTAATTTAATGTTGTCGAGATCTAGTGGAATAGGTAGGTCTTTAACAAAACCTTTAAAAGCTTCTGTTTTCTGAGCTTTCTCAAAGTCACTTCCTTCCGAATTAAAAAAATGAACCTCAACCTGTTTAAGTCTGTCTCCATAAGAACTAAACCATAACTCTTTGTCCATGTGAGTCAGCATCTCACGCTCAAATGACTTGTACTGTTCATTTAACTCAGACAAACTTTTGTAGCGCTCATCGTTTTTTGAAAACCACGCAAATAACCGCTTTTGCCAAGATTGCAGTAGATTCAGAAGAGAACCAGAAAATAAAATTTCTTTAAATACCATTTCTTGAGTGACTTCTGATACTTTTTCGAGAGAGTCTGGAGCATCCTCACAAAGTGCTTGTCGAATAAAGTACTTCTCCAAATCTTCTTGAGTTAATTCATACTTAGCCAACCATTGTTTTAAATCTTCGGCACTGAGTAAGTCATGCTCATACCTAAACTCTTCAGACCACTTCAAAATCTTTTGATGATCTACCTCTATGGACGCTTCTTTATACTCGTTTAGTAGAAAATAAGAACTGGATACTTTCTCTCGCCAATCGTCATATAAACCAAAATACTCGAGGACTTCTAAAAAGTCGCAAACCGTGAAACTATCCGATTTAATAGTAAAGAGTTTTAGCTCAAGTATATCTGGCATGTATTTGTCCCTGATTCTCAAAAATATATAAGGAGGGTTTACGCTAGTTTCACACCATATATACTACAAAAAAACAGGGCCGCATGCAATGCATACGGCCCTCGGGGACGGGCGGGGTTGTCTCACAGAAGACTGGGTTATCTGCTTGAACTCCTCCCTAAAGTAGAACCGGGTCCTAAGCCCCGGATCTTCGGGGACGGGCGGGGTTGTCTCACAGAAGACTATTTATCTGTTTCAAACTCCTCCCTAAAGTAGAACTGGGTCCTAAGACCCAGATCTTCGGGGACGGGCGGGGTTGTCTCACAGAAGACTGTTTATCTGTTTGAACTCCTCCCTAAAGTAGAACCGGGTCCTAAGACCCGGATCTTCGGGGACGGGCGGGGTTGTCTCACAGAAGATTGAAAATGCCTGTTACTCGCAAATTATGCATAAAAGCATAAGAATAGAGCAAACAGGCTAAGCCGAGCAATTGCTTCTCAAACCTTCTGAGATAGATAATCGCACATATGCCTAGAGAAATCTTTAAAAAGCCACCAAGGAAAGGACCAACTAATGGCCCTAACAAATATGAAAGTTCACGTACAACTGGGTGTAGTTCGTACTTAGGTCCTATAACGTACATGAAACAAAAAGTTGAAAAGGCATCAAGGAGAGCTGTTATCACCAATAGCATGATCAGAAATCTGTATTTTTCAAAAAAGCCTTTAGAATTATTGACAAATCTCTCTTTGATCTTAGTCAATGCAGCTCTATTTTCTGATATTGCTTTTTCCATTCTCTCTTACCTCCTTGAGATAGTGTTGATATAGCATAATGGTAACCAAACTTAAATATTTATCTCTTCAAAAAGACATAACTCTCTTGAAGTCAACAAAATAAATTTTATTAATTTTTCTTAAACATTCTATGAGTAAGCTTTTTGCTGCAGTCACAATTATCACTTTTGAGAATAAAGAAACTCTAATTCTCAAAAGAGCAAACAATCCACTGGATCCATGGGCTGGACACCTTTCTCTTCCGGGTGGGAAAATTGAAAAAGGTGAATCCCCCCTGCAAGCTGCTATGCGTGAAACCCTTGAAGAATGCGGCATAGACCTCAAAGAAAGTGAACTACAAAGTCAACTCCCAATAGAAATAGCTGGAGCTAATATAGGCTCGTCTGTAAAAGTTCAACCATATCATTTCAATCTAAACTACAAACCTGAGATAATTCTCGAGCTTGAAGAGCATCAAGAGTACTATTGGGTCTCTACTGACTACCTCTTTGATGCAAGTAACCACACTTCTGATCATCTCTCAAAAGATCATCCTGAGAGAGAATTTAGATTTATTGATATAAAAGGCACTCCTCTATGGGGCTTCACCTATAAAGTTTTAAGTGACTTTTATGGTTGGGACTTCCCTCTCCTTTAAGCCCTCATGTACTTTCATATATTAAAATAAAGTTTTTAATATAAAATTCAGATCTATTTGAAATTTTAGATATTTCGCATTCTTATTTACCATGTTTTCTAACATTGCTTATCATAGCACTTCCAGAGTGGCTCTCTGTTAGACTCTTAAAATCTTCATTCTTTGATGATTTTATAAGATGTTATTTAACATGATTTATAACCAATTGATTGTGTGAGTTAAAAATGAAAAAAACTATTGCGAGCTTGTTGGTAGGTCTAACAAGCTTTACATCTATGGCGGACACAACCCCACAAAAAAATGCAGAACTAAAATTTCCTGATAAAGGCAAGACTCCTTATCTTAGTGCTGAAGACGAACTAAAAACTCTAGAACTACAAGACGGCTACTACCTTGAACTCGTTCTTGATGAACCAACTATCAAAGAACCTGTTATCTCAGTTTTTGATGGAAATGGTAGTATGTACGTAGCAGAAATGCGGTCTTACATGCAGGACATCGATGGTTCTGGAAAGTTTGATCCCGTAAGTCGAGTTTCAAAACATGAAGATACCAATGGAGACGGTAAGTACGACAAGCATACTGTTTTCGCTGATAATCTAGTTTTACCTAGGATTGTCCTACCTCTTGATCATAGAATTATCATTGGTGAAACAAATACACTCGACCTTTATTGCTATGAAGATACAGACGGCGATGGCGTTTCAGACAAGAAAACACTTTGGTTTAAAGGTGGTCCAAGAGGCGGTAACCTTGAGCATCAACCAAGCGGTTTAATCTGGTCAATGGACAATTGGCTTTATACTACCTATAACTCGTACCGCTTGCGTTTCCGAAATGGCACCGTAGAAAAAGAGAACATCCCAGGAAATGGTGGACAGTGGGGTCTTACTCAAGACGACGACGGTATGCCTTGGTATGTCAACGCTGGTGGTGAAAAAGGTCCTCTGAACTTCCAATGGCCAATAACTTACGGTCAATCTAAAGCTGAAGGTGAGTTCCGAAACGACTACAAAGCCGTTTGGCCAATCGATAACATTCCAGATGTTCAAGGTGGCCTGCGTCGAGTCAGAGACGATAACACGCTAAATCACTTTACTGCGACTTGTGGTCAAGCCATTTTCCGTGGTGACCGTTTACCTGAGGATATAAGGGGTGATTTATTATTCTCTGAACCTGTAGGTCGATTAATACGTAGAACTAAGATTGATAAAAAAGATGGCATCAATTACCTAAGCCATCCTTATGAAAAAGATAAGTCTGAGTTTATCCGAACAAAAGATCCCAATTTTCATGTAGTAAATATGGACACTGCTCCAGATGGTTCTCTTTACTTAGTGGACATGTACCGTGGTATCATCCAAGAAGGTAACTGGGTACGCAAAGGTTCTTACTTAAGGAAAGTTGTTCAGCAACATCACTTAGATAAAAACTATGGCAAAGGTCGTATCTGGAGACTTAGGCATAAAGACTTCAAACTAGGGGCTCAACCTCGTATGCTTGAAGAAAGCCCTGCACAGCTTGTAAAGCATCTATCTCACCCAAACGGTTGGTGGAGAGATACTGCTCAAAAGCTTTTAATTTTAAAGAATGATAAATCAGTAAAAAGTGAACTCGAAACTTTAGTTAAGAATGGTAAAACACCAGAAGCGAAAATGCACGCCATTTGGACGCTTGAAGGGCTAAGTCTACTTTCTCTTGAAACTGCAACTGTTGCCTTAAATGCACCAGAACCTAGAGTTAGGAAAGCTGCTATTCGCGCTTCTGAGTCTGTATATACTTACGTAGATAAATCGATTGCCAGCTCTATCTTAGATAAGTTAAATGACTCAGATGTAAATGTAAAAATGCAAGCGGCTCTAACGGCCAAGTACATCAACCTATCAAACCACAAAGAGAAAATTGCTGAGGCTGTTAATGATGCAACTGAAGATGGTTTGATCTTAGCTGCGCAAAGTATTTTAAAAATAACTCCTCAAAATCAACACGGTCGACTTTTATCGAAAAAAGAATCGATGATGCTTAAAGCCGGCAAAGACATATACTCTCAATTATGTACTAGTTGTCACGGTAAAGACGCTAAAGGTCAATTGACTGGAAAGGTTAAAATGGCTCCTCCACTAGTTGGTTCACCTCGAGTTATAGGCGATAAAGCAACTGCGATTAATATAGTCATGCATGGTTTAACTGGCGAAATAGACGGCAAGACTTACCCTGGTGGTCTCATGATCCCGATGGGAACTAATGGAGATAAGTGGATCGCTTCGGTGCTTTCATATGTTCGTACTCACTTTGGTAATAGAAGCAGCCTTATTTCTAAAGAAGAAGTAACTGCAGTTCGCAAAGCGACTAAAGCAAGAAAGATTCCTTGGACCGTTCAAGAGCTTACAAGTAGTCATCCAAGCCTACTCAAAAACAAAAAGCAGTGGAAACTAACTGCTAGCCACGGCCAAAATAAAGTTCTATATGCTGTCGACGGAAACTGGAAAAACCGCTATGACACCGGCGCCTACCAGACACCTGGTATGTGGTTCCAAATAGAATTGCCAGAAGCTGAAAATGTAACATCAATTAATCTTGACTCTGGGCCATCTCAAAATGATTTCCCAAAGTCATACTCAGTTGAAACTTCACTCGATGGACAAAACTGGATCACTGCTGTTGAGAAAAAGAGTGGTCAGACAGCTCTAACTGAAATTGAGCTAACTGGTCAAAGAGCAAAGTTTATAAAAATCACTTTGCACGAGAAAAAGAATGGCAAGTACTGGTCTATTCACGCCATGGATATACTAGCTAACAAGTAAGTTTTTTCATTTAAGCTAGGAGCTACTTTTGTTCCTAGCTTATTTAAAAAGCACCAATAAAACCGAAAAGCTAAAAAACGAAATAACAGTACTGACAAATATAGAACTTGCCGTTAAATCAGGTTCACACTCAAGCTGATCTGCTAAAACATAACCTGCTACGGCCGTCGGTGTTGCAAGCATAATCAACACGGTCAAAGTTTCCAACTTATCCATGCCTAAAAATTGACTGACTCCAAAACCAACGAGTGGCGCAAAAACCGTTTTAAGCAATGCACACTGTATAGGTCCTGCTAAGTTCCCACGAATTTTAATTTGTGCTAGTTGACTACCAACGCCCAATAGAGCCATAGGAAATGCTGCCTGTCCAAGGATATTACATATTCTATAAAGAGCACCTGTTTTTGACATCGTTATGCCCAAGACATTCCAAACTAGACCTAGTACACAAGCGATAATCAGTGGGTTAGTCAGTAAACCTTTCATTATATCTTTACGAAGGTTTTCACTAGGTTTCGAACTATGAGCTATAAGCACACTGACGCAGATCAAATTATAAACAATGATGGTAGGAGTAAGCACCAAAATCACACTATCAACGATAACTTGCGACCTTACTCCCGCTGATTCTGCAACGGTAAATAAAATTACCGGTAAAGCAACAAACGCTAAATTCCCTCGACCGGACGCCTGTACAGACGCACCTTTAAAAGCTCTTTCTTTATTGCGGAGTACAGAGATGACATAACCCAGTATCATCGCGGCAAGAGTGCCTGCCATCATACATATAAATATATTTCCCGCCGTAGACGCTTCCAGCTTTGCATTCGCCACCTTATAAAAAAGGAATATGGGCAGAGCGATCCAGTAAGCGATGTTATTTAAGCCTTTTTGAACCTCAACATTCAAAAACTTGATCTTAAATAAAAAGCTCCCAAGCAAAATCAGCGCAAAAACTGGGAATATACTATTAAAAACTATGGAAAATATCTCGAACATCTAAACCAATCTTTTAGGAATTGGCCAAAGATAAACGATAAAGGTTTCAGCGGCAAGCTATAAGTCAATAATTAAAAAGCCAATTTGTGTCGACTAGGGAACCTAATCGACACACACGCTTTATTTCTTAATAGAGATAGTACGAGCTTTTATATTTTTCTTGCCCTTACTTTTACCACGTCGAGATTTCTTTTCAGGAATCAAGTGTGGGTTCTCTGCATACCAGCGATTTACTTCTCCATCATAGCCTATGATCTTGTATAGAGATACAAGGATCAATGATGCACTCACTGATATTAAGATAATTTTCAATTCTACCGCTGAGATAAATAACACTCCCAAGCAAGATAAAAATGAAAATGTCAATAACCAGGACCAGCCTTTTGAAAGGACAGGTTTCTCTGTTGTCACCACTTCTTCGAAGTTGGCTTCTTCCGACACACAACCGTCATTCATTTCTGCTGCAGTACTCATACCGAACATACTCCTGTGTTTATAAACATCGTTATAAACAACAGGCTAACAATGACTTCCTGTCAGCCATTTTGAGTATTTTTTATATATAAAACTTAAGGCGTGCTTGGATTAGGCTCAGGAAGATAATCTTTTTGGAAGGAGTCTGAATGCTTTTTATAAAAGTCTGTGATGCTTTCATTAGGCGATCTTTTTTCAAGAATTTCATTCATGACAGAGACTGCAGCCTTGAGCTGTTTATCATCTTTATCATAAGCACTTATTTCTTGAGCTGTCGGGAATAAATCACGTAGAACTTTATTAAGATCCTTTTGTTCATCTTTATTCAATGGCACCTTCAAGTCTGGATCAATACCTACATTGTGAATGGTTCTTCCTGACTTTGTATAATACTTAGCAATCGTAAACCGAAGAGCACTACCATCTCTCAAGTCGACAATAGTTTGAACACTCCCTTTACCATAAGTTTTAGCGCCAACTAACACAGCCCTATCATAGTCTCTTAGACAAGCAGATAGTATCTCTGAAGCACTTGCCGAACCTTCATTAATCAAAATAACGATTGGCATATCCATAAACTTAGAACCGCCTCGGGCAAAGTACTCTTGACGACTTTTGTTTTCTCGACCTTGGGTGTAAAGCACTAATTCATCTTCATCAACAAACAAACTGCACATATTTATCGCAGTATCGAGCATACCTCCAGGATTGCCACGTAAGTCAATGATAAGACCATTGACACCTTCATCTTTAAACTTTCTAACATTTGCCTCAAAATCAGTGTCAGTCGTTCTATTGAACTGATCAATGTAGATATAACCAATTTTACCTTGAGAAAGTTTGTGAACTCTTGTGATACTTGGAACTGTGACTATGTCTCGAATCATCGCTATCTCGACCTCTGCGTCAACAGATTCACGATAAACCTTAAGGACAACCTCTGAGCCTTTTTCGCCTTTGATAAGCTCTCTTGCACGGTCCATACCTTCACCAACAATAGATATGCCGTCGACGCCAACAATTACATCTTGAGATCTCAAGTCACTTTTAGAAGCCGGTCCATTTGGAATAATTTTATTTACGATCAACTTCTTATCTAAAAATTGCATAGTCACGCCTATTCCAGCGAACTTACCATTGCTGTCTTCTTTAACTTCTTGGTTTTCAACTGGACTATGAAAACGAGAGTGTTTATCTAGTTCTTTAACCATGCCATCGATAGCGGCATAAACGAGTTTTTGGTAAGCGACTTTATCTTCATCTACGTAGTTATTTCGAAGAAGCTTTACAGCGTCAACAAACACTCGAACTGATTCAACCTGATCATTCTCTTGGCTTGTTTTACTACTGCTAAAAACTGAGTAGCCAACAACCAAATTGATTGAGAGTACTACGAATAAAATATAGAAGGAAATTTGTTTGGATTTAGTCATCTTTCTGCCAATTGATTCCTTCAAAGGTACAACACTGATCTACTCATTGCAAAGTTAAGAAAATAACTTAAGACTCTAAAATAAAAATTTATTACTCGATTATACCTTTGAATACCCCAATTAAAGAATGTCCTCGATTGACACTCAAGCGAAATGCATTTACGTTCAACCCTTAAATTTAAGCAAACTATATAACTAAAGTGAGTTCCATGCGAATTACAGTAAATGGTGCCAAAGGCAAGATGGGACAGGCCGTAGTTAATCATGTTGAAACTACCGACGGACTTTCTCTCATAGATCAAGTAGATCTAGGCGGCTCACTGTCATCTTCACTTTCTGAAAATCCTGCTGACATTGTTGTCGATTTTACCCGACCTGAAATCCGTATGGAAAATGTCAAAAGTATTCTTTTCGGAGGTGCTGCTGCAGTAGTCGGCACAACCGGTTTTACTCCAGAAGATCTTAAACAGATCGAAGAGTGGGTCAAAGAAACAGGCAAAGGCTGTTTCATCGCTCCAAACTTCATCATTGGAAACATTCTTATGCAGCAGTTCGCTAAGAAAGCTGCAGAGTTCTACGAAAATGTAGAAATCATCGAATACCACCACGAAAACAAAGTTGACTACCCATCTGGTACAGCTGTTAAAACTGCTGAACTTATGTCTGAAGTCAAAAAAGGTTACAACTCGAATACTAGAGATGAAGTTGCAAATGTTGAAGGTGCCCGTGGCGGTGACTTTAACGGTATAAAACTTCACTCTGTTAGAATGCCAGGCTTCATTGCTTCTCAAGAAGTTCTATTTGGTAATGTTGGTGAATACCTCACTATTCGCCATGACAACATTGACCGAGTGGCTTATATGCCAGGCGTTGTAGCTGCTGCTAAACACATTAAAGACCGTGCTGAGCTCATTTATGGCTTAGAGCACATTCTGTAATTTAAAACCTTAAACTTAACTGAGAAAAAACATGTCAAAAATCATCTACACACATACAGATGAAGCTCCAGCATTGGCAACATACTCTTTTCTGCCAATCGTTGAAACTTTTACTAAAAGTGCCGGTATCGAAGTTGAAACTAGAGACATCTCTCTAGCTGGCCGTATCATCGCGAATCTTTCTGACTACCTAACAGAAGATCAAAAGATCTCTGATGCTCTAGCTGAGCTTGGTGAACTAGCGAAGACTCCTGAAGCAAACATCATCAAACTTCCAAACATCTCTGCTTCTATCCCTCAGCTCAAAGCTGCTATCGCTGAACTTCAAGGTCAAGGTTATGCCCTTCCTGACTTTCCTGAAGAGCCGCAAACTGAAGAAGAAAAAACAATCAAAGCTAAGTACTCTAAGGTTCTTGGTAGTGCAGTAAACCCAGTTCTTCGTGAAGGTAACTCTGACCGTAGAGCTCCAAAAGCTGTTAAAAACTTTGCAAGAAAAAACCCGCACTCAATGGGCGCATGGTCTACTGACTCTAAGTCACACGTTGCTAGTATGAGCGAAGGCGACTTCTACGGTTCTGAGAAATCTGTTACTGTCGATGCTGCTACAGATGTAAAAATCGAATTTGTTGGCGAAGATGGCTCTGTAAAAACTCTTAAAGCTTCTACTCCTCTTGAAGCCGGTGAAGTTATCGATGCATCAGTTATGAGTGTAAGCGCTCTTGAGTCATTCATCGAAAAAGAAATCGCCGATGCAAAAGAACAAGGCGTTCTTTTCTCTCTTCACATGAAAGCAACAATGATGAAAGTTTCTGACCCAAAGATCTTTGGTGCAGTTGTTAAAGTTTTCTATAAAGATGTTTTTGCTAAGTACGCTGACACTTTCGAAAAGCTTGGTGTTGATGCAAACAATGGGCTTGGCGATGTATATGCTAAGATCACTAGCCTTCCTGCAGATGAGAAAGCTGAGATCGAAGCCGCAATCGAAGCTGTTTATGCAGATAGCCCAGATCTAGCCATGGTTGACTCAGACAAAGGCATCACTAACCTACACGTTCCTTCAGATGTGATCATCGATGCTTCTATGCCTGCGATGATCCGTACTTCTGGCCAGATGTGGAACAAAGAAGGTAAATCGCAAGATACTAAAGCTGTTATTCCTGACAGATCTTACGCTGGTATCTACCAAGCAACTATCGACTTCTGTAAAAAGAACGGTGCTTTTGATCCAACAACTATGGGCTCTGTTCCTAACGTTGGTCTTATGGCAAAAAAAGCTGAAGAGTACGGTTCACATGACAAGACTTTCCAACTTGAAGTTAAAGGTTCTGTTCGCGTTGTAGATGCAAATGGTGCAACTCTTATTGAACAAGCTGTTGGTGCTGGTGACATTTTCAGAATGTGCCAAGTGAAAGACGCTCCGATTCAAGACTGGGTTAAACTTGCAGTTAGTAGAGCAAGAGCAACTGGTGTTCCTGCAGTCTTCTGGCTTGATGAAAACAGAGCTCACGATGCTCAAATCATCAAAAAAGTAAATACCTACCTAGCTGATCACGACACAAATGGTCTTGAGATCTTAATCCAAGCTCCAATTGAAGCGACTCTTTACTCTATGGAGCGTATCAAAGAAGGTAAAGACACTATCTCTGTAACTGGTAACGTTCTTCGTGACTACCTAACAGACCTTTTCCCAATTTTAGAACTTGGTACAAGTGCTAAGATGCTTTCAATCGTTCCACTTATGAATGGTGGCGGACTATTCGAAACTGGTGCTGGCGGTTCTGCTCCTAAGCACGTTCAACAGTTCGAAAAAGAAAATCACCTTAGATGGGACTCACTTGGTGAATTCCTAGCTCTTGCTGTTTCTCTAGAGCACTTGGGTCAAAACTTCTCAAATGATAAAGCACTAATTCTTGCTGAAACTCTTGATTTAGCAACTTCAAAATTCTTAGACGAAAATAAATCTCCGTCAAGAAAAGTGAATGAACTAGACAACAGAGGCAGCCACTTCTACCTAGCTATGTACTGGGCTCAAGAAGTTGCTAAGCAAACTAAAGACTCTGAGCTTGCGGCTCAATTCTCTAAACTTGCTGAAGCTCTTGCAGCAAATGAAGCTACAATCGTTGAAGAACTTAACAGTGCTCAAGGTATTGCAATGAATATTGACGGCTACTACAGCCCGAATTTCGACAAAGCATCTAAAGCAATGCGTCCAAGTTCAACTCTAAATTCAGCACTATCTGCTGTCTAATTAGAAGTTAAACAATTCTTAAAGCCTCACTCTTTGAGTGGGGCTTTTTTATGGTTCTTCACGGAATTGTGTGGTTTCTAATCTAGGCAAGAAAAAGTCGTTCTTCTGATTTAGTTTGATTTACCACAATTAAACAATCTCAGAAGGAACGACTAATGAACATAATTAACTTGCTCTCTA
>JAJPOQ010000067.1 GCA_021232515.1 Lentisphaeraceae bacterium | reverse complement strand
TGAGATGAAAGACTTTTTTTGTACATTAGATGCAAAGCTATTAAAGGTTATTAGAAATTTTCGCTGCACCTAATATAGCACAAAATAATCATAAGTAACTTTTAATTAAATATTTATGCAATAATCAGCAAGCCTTACTTAAGGTCAAAAAATTAAAAAGAAGGGGCTGTACCTTTTGATACAGCCCCCTCTAAAATTGACTGAGAGAAAATTACTTTGTTTTCTCTACAAGTGCAGCAAAAGCTTTTGCATCATTTACAGCAAGTTCAGCAAGAACTTTTCTGTTAAGATCAATGTTTTGTTTTTTAAGGCCATTAATGAATTGGCTGTAGTTAGTTCCTAGCTGACGACATGCAGCATTGATTCTAACTGTCCATAGTCTTCTGAATTGACGCTTTTTAAGCTTTCTGCCTTTATATGCGTGAACACCAGCTTTGTCGACTGCATCTGAAGCAGTTCTGATTTGTTTACTTCTTGCTCCGTAAAAGCCTTTAGCTCTTTCAAGAATTCTTTTACGTCTTGCTCTTGAAGCAACTGCGTTAGTAGATCTCATTTAAGTGTTCTCCTATTAACTCAAGCCGTAAGGCAGAGAGTTTTTAACATTGTTTAGTTCAGTTCCACTTAAAACCTTAGCTTTGCCAAGACGATTCTTTCTTTTAGCAGATTTTTTAGTCAAGATATGTCTTTTACCTGGACTATTGTGCATGAATTTACCGCTGGATGTCTGTTTGAGACGCTTAGCGACACACTTTCTAGTTTTTTGCTTAGGCATCGTTGACTCCTTAATTAAGTTACATGTAACTGATACGGCCGATGCCAGCCGTATTCAGAGGGGCGATAAAGATACTTTCAAGACACAAAAAAACCAGCTGAAGTAAATAAAAAATCATTTTATTTAGTAGCTGGTTTTTTAAGAAAATTATTTCTTAGAATGTGGAGCAATAATCATTGCCATATTCCTACCTTGAAGCTTAGGGTGAGCTTCTATTTGGCAGAGACCATCTAAGTCTTTTTTGAGCTTAGTCATTAGTTCATAGCCAAGCTCTTTATGTGCCATTTCACGTCCACGGTACTGAATTGTTAGTTTGACTTTATAGCCTTTTTCTAAAAACTCTTTAGCATGGTTACATTTGTACTCATAGTCATGCTTCTCGATATTTACGTGAAACTTAACTTCTTTGGCTTTATTTGTTTGTTGTTTTTTCTTGGCTAGTTTTTCACGCTTATTTTTCTCGTAAATAAACTTGCCATAGTTCATGATTTTCACAACAGGAGGTTTTGCTTGGCCAGCAATTTCTACAAGATCAAGTCCTGTATCTTCACATTTAATTAATGCATCAGCAAATGTAACAAGTCCTAGTTCTTGGCCTTCTTCGTCAAGGAGTCTGACTGTTTTGTCAGCTAATACATCATCTCCTTTATTAACAATACGTGCTATGGGTCATCTCCAGTTTTTAATTATAAGTGAAATTAGTACTTTATTGCGGTTCATGCCAGTATAATTTTTTTTTAATAGTGATAAAAACAAAGAATTTGTTGCTAATTACTTGTGAAGAGCACTATCACTGCCAAAATTATTATAATTAATAAAATACTAATTATCGTAAGTGACTGATACTTTGAAGTGTTTTGGCTCGAAGACTTTGCTTTTTGATTATTAATTTCACTATATAAATTCTCAGTTATATCAGTGACAGTATCTTGATGAATAGGTTTATTTTCGAGAAAGGGACTTCTTAGTTTATCTAAATGAGTCTCAAGAATTTTTGGTGTTTGAAATCTTTTTTCTGGTGTTTTTGCCATACATTTATAGATCATCTTACAAAATTCAGTACTTAACTGAGGGTTTATTTTTGTTATGTCAGGTATTTCTTTTATCGCATGTTTTCTTAAAACAGCACCTACATCTGCGCCAGGGTAAGGAAGTTGGTTTGTTGCTAGTTGAAACATGGTTACTCCTAATGAGTATATATCCGCTCGCTGATCAACATTTTTAGCATCTAGCGCTTGTTCGGGGGCCATGTAGTGTGGTGTCCCCATGCCTATTTGGTAGCCGGTTAAGTCGGAGCGTTGCCCATCATTAGTTTCTTTTTGCAATTTAGCTAGGCCAAGATCAGCAAGCTTATAAAGACCCGGTGCACTTACCATGATATTATCTGGTTTGATATCCCTATGAACGACGTCAAATTTTTTAGCTTCTGTTAAGGCTCTACATACACTTTGACCTATGGCTAGAACTTCATTCTCAGATAAAGGCTTTTTCTCTTGCCTGAGCTTATCGCCACAACTTCCACCTTTTACGTACTCCATAACATAGTAAATGACATCTTGTTCAGTTCCACAGTCGAGAACTTTAACAATATTGATATGGCTCATCTGCGCTGCAGCTTTGGCTTCTCGTATAAAACGCTGAGAAGTCACTAGGTTTTCGCTTATCTCTCTATTGAGGACTTTAACTGCGACTGGGATGTTTAGAGTCTTGTGTTTTCCAAGGTATATCTTGCCAACTGCACCAAAGGCAATTTCTTTTTCAATGATATAGGCTCCGAGCTGTTTAAACTCATTCTTGGTTTCAAGGCTCATGTAGTCAGATTTTATCCAGTGGATTGATTTTAAAAATTATACATAAAATAAGCAGTTAGAGTCTATAGAAATTCAGTTATTTTTTGATATTTCTTATCGAGCTAAAAGTTGTTTGCCACTCTATATTATATCATAAAGATAAAAGTAAATAGGAGACAAATGATGTCTGATTCAATGTCAAAGCCTGGTTATGACGACGAGCAGCGTTTTATTAAAGAGTCTGAGCAGGCTAAGCTTACTAAAATTCGTGAAGAACGAGCTGCACTTAAGCAGAAGTTAGAAAAAGAAATGCACTGGATGAAGTGTCCAAAGTGTGGTTCAACAATGGAAGAAAAAGAATTATCTAGCATCATGATAGATCAGTGTACGAGTTGTGACGGTATCTATCTCGATAGTGGTGAGTTAGAGTTGCTAATGAATCACAAAGAGTCTGACTCTTTTATCGGTAAGCTATTCGGCTTTGTAAGTAAGTAAATTTTAAAAAGGAACTGTAAATACAGTTCCTTTTTTGTTTAAGTGATGGATGTTTAATGCCTTTCCCTTCATTTGATAGAAATTCAGTTAAGATGCTTCCTCTCTCAAGCCGAGAAAATAAGCAAGTTTTTGATGATAAGAAAATCCTACCTACAGCAATTAGTCATTTAGCTAGTTCTAGCGATACCCTTATAGATGAAGTTGTAGATCGCATACTTACTGCGAAGAAAAATAATAAGCCTGTTATGCTTACCTTTGGGGCACATTCTATTAAGAATTGTCTTGCTCCAGTGTTTATTGCATTGATGGAGTCTGGTTATATTGACCATCTTGCAACGAATGGTGCTGGAGTTATTCACGATTGGGAGTTTGCTTATCAGGGTCAAACTAGTGAAGATGTACAAAAGTATGTTTCACAAGGACAGTTTGGAAATTGGCATGAAACAGGTTTTTATATCAACTTAGCAATTAATGTTGGCGCATATGAGGGTTTGGGTTATGGAGAGGCTGTAGGAGCTTTTATTAGCAACCAAGGTTTAGAGATACCTAGTGAAGCTGATTTGTTAAAAGACATCAGTTCATTAGCGACAACAGATCCGTTGAAAGTTGCAGCGGCTGCAGACCTCTTAGAGAAGATTAAATCTTTTGATATACCAGCAGGTTGGCTAGAGGTTAAATATTTTTCTCCAGAAGTTTCGGTTCAGGCTGCTGCTTATAGATTAAAGATACCATTTACCAGTCATCCAATGATTGGGCACGACATTATTTACAATCATCCAATGAACTCAGGTTCATGCATTGGCCGAGCTGCAGAAAGAGACTTCTTGGCATTTGCTGAAAACGTTAGAAACCTTGATGGTGGAGTTTATTTATCAATTGGTTCCGCTGTTATGTCTCCAATGGTCTTTGAGAAATCTATGTCCATTGGACGTAACGTTGCGATTCAAAATAATGAAGTGATTGACAATCATTATATATTGGTTGTTGATTTGCAGGAGTCTCACTGGGATTGGACTCAGGGAGAGCCACCTGAAACTAATCCAGATTACTATTTGAGATATAACAAGTCATTTAATAGAATGGGAGGTGCAATGCGCTACCTTTCAGCAGATAATCGCGACTTTTTATTATCACTTTTTCAAAATTTAGAAAAAAAGTGAAAATGTCTCAAAAACGTGATTGAATAAGTTCAAGACGGCAGTATTATCTCTGCCATCAACGGGGCGTAGCGCAGTCTGGTAGCGCGTCTGGTTTGGGTCCAGAAGGTCGTAGGTTCGAATCCTGTCGCCCCGATTGTAAAAGATCTGCTTATGCAGATCTTTTTTTTTGCCCTGGTACTTCCATAAAAAAAGACAGCACTAGGCTGCCTTCATAAATCACTTCTATTTCGTGCTTGTTTTAGCTGTAAGCGTCTATTATCCGATCAATCATAAGAGTAGTTGAGAAGCCGTCTTTAAAGCTTATAAACTCAATTGAGCTCCCAAGTGCTTCCAGGGCTTTTCTTTCGTTTTGGTTGATTGTTTCTAAGGTGTAGTCGCCGCCTTTAACGTAAATGTCGGGCTCTATGGCAATAAGAGTGTTGAGAGCTTCTACTTCTTCAAATAGAACTACTTTATCAACGCACTTTAGGGAAGCTAGCATAAAGGCTCTGTTGACTTCATCTATGATTGGACGCTTTTGGCCTTTGAGGGCTTTTACAGAGGCATCTGCATTACAGCATATAAGAAGGTAATCACCAAGTTGCTTAGCTTTATTGAGGTACTCAATGTGACCGGGATGCAGGAGGTCGTATACACCATTTGTGACGATGAGCTTTTTGCCCTTAATTGTTTTGCGCCATTTTTTAGCGTCTTCTATTGTGAGGATGTCTTTCATGCTTTCTCCAGAAATAAAAAAACCCGCCTCAGAAAGGCGGGTCTAAAAAACAGTCTGTAATAATTAAATTATTACTTAACAACTTTTCCAGAACGGATACAAGCTGTACAAACCAGTGCAGAAACTCTAGAACCGTTAAGGTTCATTTTAACTTTCTGAAGGTTTGGTTTGAAAACTCTTTTAGTATTCTTAACAAGCTGTAGACCAATGCCGCCGGCTTTTTTAGCAATACCACGGTGAGTAATTCTACCACCAACAGTTGCTTTTTTACTACAAATTTTACATTCTCTAGCCATGATCTTTCTCTATAAAAGTAAATTAAAAAAAATGAGTTGTCAGGGGCTCGAACCCTGGACCCACGCCTTAAAAGGGCGTTGCTCTACCGACTGAGCTAACAACTCATCTGAAATTGTTCATATCTCAATGTGGCCCCTAAATTATCGTTGAGTCACTATATGTCAAACACAAAAAATATCTTTTTTAATTCTTTCATGGAATGGCTATAAATCAGGGGTATAATGAGCACAATAAGTATAAATATGGTCCTTGAATGAATTTAAATTCCCTTAATGAACAACAACGAGATGCCGTTGAAACGATACATGGTCCGGTTTTAATTCTCGCTGGCGCCGGAACAGGTAAGACGATGGTTATCACTTATCGCATTGCGCATTTGATGAATATGGGAATACCTGCGACTTCAATTCTTGCTGTGACTTTCACAAATAAAGCAGCCCATGAAATGCAAGAACGAGTCTCGACACTTGTTAGTAAGAGACAGGCAAAAGAACTAACTGTTTCTACTTTTCACTCTTTTGGTTTAAGGATGCTTGCCAAGTACGGCGCTCTTCTTGGTTACAGTGAAGGCTTTTCATTAATAGACTATGGCGACCAAATTGGCATCATTAAAGAAGCCATGAGTCGTTTATCTTATTTGGATGAAGGTGGTTTGGATGCAGCTGGCTGTCTAGCATTATTAAGTAGGGCTAAAAATAGATATGAAACACCAGATGATTTAAAGAAGTCTGAAAGCGTCGATGATCAGAAGATTGGTAATATTTATGAAGTTTATCAAGATTACCTTCAGGCAATAAATGTTATGGACTTTGACGATTTGATTATGTTGACTGTTCAGCTTTTTGAGCAATTTCCGAATGTCCTACAAACTGTTAGAGAGCGTTATAAATTTTTGATGGTTGATGAGTTTCAGGATACTAACTATATACAGATGAAGATGATACGCCAGTTGTGCGGTAAGTCGCCAAATATATGTTCTGTAGGCGATGATGATCAGTCAATCTATAGTTGGCGCGGTGCGGAGATCGCCAATATTCTTAATTTTGATAAAGAATACGACGGCTGTAAAGTGATCAAACTTGAGCAAAACTACCGTTGTACAAATAATATATTGCATTGTGCTAACAAGGTAATCAGTATTAATTCTGCTCGACATGTTAAAAACCTTTGGTCCGACAATGGAGAAGGTGAGCTAGTTAGAATTTTAAGGAATGAAACAGCTGAAAAAGAAGCTCAAAGTATAGCCGAGGTTATATATGATAGAGTTGTTTCAGGTGAAAATAAGTTTGGTGACTTCGCAGTACTCTATCGATCTAACAAACAAAGTCGGATTGTTGAAGAAAAGCTGAGAGCTTTAAAAGTAAAATACCACGTCATTGGCGATAAGTCGTTTTATGAAAGGCGGGAAATACGAGATGCATTGGCTTATCTAAATGCAGTTTATAATCGACACCACAATTTAAGTCTTTTAAGAATTATGGATGTACCACCACGAGGGATAGGGCCTAAGACAATCAAAGCTATTCGCAGTATGGCAGACTCAGAAAATATAAGTGTTAGTGATGTTCTTGACGATGAGGGCATGATTGACAGTTTAGGTGCAGCTCAGGCTAAAGCTCTGAAGGCATTTAATGAAAAGATCACTAAGTACCGTAAAGTTTTTGAAGAGCCAGGTAACTTATATGATAAAGTTAAAGCTTTTTTGACAGCAATGGATTACCTAGAAGGTCTAGGTCGTATGTATAAGCCTAGATCAGATGCAGAAGCAAGGTATCAAAATGTTGAAGAACTATTAACTGCCATTGATACTATCGAAAAGAGAAATGAAGGCCGCTACAGTCTCGGAGATTATCTCCAAACGGTTTCTCTTGCTGAAGAGTATAGCAAGAAGAAGAATGAGAAAGAGGAAGATAGAGACAGTGTAACTTTATTGACTGTTCATGCCTCAAAAGGTCTTGAGTTTCCATACGTATTTATAATTGGTTTAGAGCAAAACCTTTTTCCTCATGAACGTTCTCTAAAAGAGAGAGCCTTAGCAGAAGAACGTCGTTTGTTTTACGTTGCGCTGACACGAGCAAAGAAAGACCTTGTTTTGAGTTGGTGTCACAGTCGTAAAATTCGTCAAGAACAGCTTATTCGGAAGAAGTCTCAATTCCTATTTGAATTGCCTGAAGAGTTTTCAAAAGATGTCGATAAAACAGAGTTAATCCACAGAGTGGCTCGTGAAGATATCGGCGATATGTTGAGGAATCTTCGAGATAAAATGTAATCACTTTTGAGAAAATATTTGCATTTTATCATATTTGAAAAATGAAGTTATTTCAAAATACGCCTAAGTCTCTTTAATACGGGTTTGGTTTTAAAGCTGCTACTTAAAATATAAACAATAATTTTAAGTGTATTTGCGATGTTAGGTAATTTTAAAAAACTTATTTCTAAAAAGAAGAATCAAGTAAAAGTAAAGAAGTGTTCTGAAGCAGACATGGCTAAAGCTTTGAAGATGGCTGTGGATAAAGCAGAGACTCAGGCGAACATACGTCTAAACCTTGATGGAATCTAAGTCTCTAGTTTAAAGCTAAGGGTTTAGCGTTTCTTTCTTTTTTTACTGAGCTTGCGTTGATTGGCAGCTTTCAGTTTATCGAGCTTATCTTTACTCGTTTCAACTTCTTCTTCAACAGCTTTATCTGTAAATAGAACGCCATTTAGATGGTCGAGTTCGTGCTGTGCACAGCGAGAAAGTAGGCCTCCACATTCTAGATCTATCTTTTCCCCATCAATAGTTGTCGCTTTGAGTCTTACGACGTCTGGCCTGTACACAGTAGCATTTACTCCCGGTATACTTAAGCAACCTTCGACAAATGGTATGTCTGGTCCAGAAACAGAGACTATTTCAGGATTGATAAGGGCTAGTGGCATCTTTGGTGAAAGGTAGGCTTCTCCGGGTGTTGCGTAAACCGCTTCATCATCCACGTTGGTATCTATCACAAATATTCTTTTGTTAATACCAATTTGTGGAGCAGCTAAGCCGATGCCATTTTCGTCGTACATACACTGAATCATTTCTTCAGTTAGTTCGCGAATCTCGTCAGTTATATTTTCTACTGGTTCACAGTCTTTTCTCAAAACTGGATTACCGTAAGTCTTTACATCCATATTTTTACTCTTGCTAAAAAATCCCATTCAAGTGTCTCTCAATAAAGTAATTTCATGTTGAGACACTTCAATAGCAAGATTTAAAGCTTGTATTCTCTCATGGTTGAAGGGTCAATCAACTTAAAGTCTTCGATGTGCGAGTCTTCGTCACTTCTGAAACTTAAGTTACCACCAAACTGTCTTTCCATATCGCGGAGTATGTCAGCATCTTCATTCTTAAGTCTATTAAGAATTTGTGGGTGAACGACAATTCGAACTTCAACTGAGTCATCAGCACGACGAAGTAGTTCTTGAAGTTTTCTTTGTATTTCAACACTGATACTAACTTTAGATTTGATGATGCCCTTACCATGACATGTTGGACAGTCAGTAAAGAGTGAATCACGTAGCGACTGGTGCTCACGTTGTCTTGTCATCTCGAGAAGACCAAGTTGAGAAATAGTCGTGATTTTCGTTTTAGCACGGTCGGTTTGAAGCGCAGATTTCAGAGTTCTGTAAACAGTCATCTGGTCTTTCTTTGAACGCATATCGATAAAGTCGACTACAACAAGTCCGCCGATATCTCTTAGGCGCAATTGACGTGCTATTTCTTGAGCAGATTCAATATTTGTATTCAATATTGTTTCAGGGTGGTCTTTGCCCTGACGAGCTTTACCAGAGTTAATGTCGATTGCAATCAAAGCTTCTGTTTCATCGATACAGATGTAACCGCCACTAGGAAGGGCGACTTGTCTTTCGAAGATAGAGCTTATTTGATTAGATAAATTAAACTTTTGGAAAATCGGTTTTGGTTGATCGTAGAACTTCAGTTTATTGATGTCTACGTCAGAAAATTTGACGATCTGCTTACGAATTGTTTGATATGTTTTCTGGTCATCAACGATGATAGAGTCGATATCGTCAGTAAGGAAGTAGCGAGTAGATCGAGTCACCAAGTTAGGCTCTCTGTAAACACAGTAAGGAGCTCTCATCTTAGCATTACCTTCTTCAAGGTTCTTCCAGATTTCGAGAAGCATCTCTATGTCATTTTGGAAGAATTCTTCCTTTTTACCTTCACCAAGAGTACGGCAGATACAGCCCATGCCGTGTGGCAGCTTCATCTTTCTAAGGATGTTTCTTAGGCGATCGCGCTCTTTGTGATTTTGAATTCTTTTAGATACGCCAACATGGTGTGTATGTGGTAAAAGAACAAGGTAACGACCAGGAATAGAAAGATTTGTAGTTACTCTAGGTCCTTTAGTGCCGATAGGTCCTTTAGTTACTTGAACCAGGACATCTGTTCCCACAGGGAAAAGCTCAGGAATACGCTCTATTTCGCGCTTGAGTTTTTCTTGGTGATCTTTGGCACTTGAGAAAGTATTTTTCACAGTGCTCACGAAGTTGTCACCTAACTCAGAGTCCATCGCTGCAACAGTATCTTTAGACATGGCATTTTTATCATTGCCAAGTTTACCGTCATAGTTTGCTGCTGGAATCATGTCCCAGTAGTGCAAAAATGCATTCTTTGAGTAGCCTATGTCTACAAAAGCAGCTTGTAGAGAGTCTTCTAAGTTCTTAATTTTACCTTTAAAAATTGAGCCAACCAGTCTTTGTTGGTCATAACGCTCAACCTCGTATTCTGCGAGAAGATTATTCTCAGTCAGAGCAACACGAGTTTCGAGTCTTTCTATATTTACGTATAAGTTTTTCATTTATTTAAGACGCTAAATTTGTTAAATTTTGAGTAAGTGTACTTCCGGCTTTTATCTGACCTCCACATAAGAAGTCTGCCGCATTCATAATTCCTTTTCCTTCTGGCTTAACCTGAAGGAGCTCAAGGACAGAATCATCTCCGCATTTAACAAAAAGTTTCTTTTTGTCTCCTGGCAGTACTGTTCCTGGAGCTTCATTTTTATCAGTTAAATCGCTTAATGCCGCTTTAGTAACGACCAATCTACGTGGACCTTTGTTGGTCTCAAAAAAAGTAAATGTTCCAGGCCATGGGAAGTATGCTTTGACTCGGTTGTTTATCTCCTGAGCCGACATATCCCATGAAATTAGGGCATCGTTTTTCGCGATTTTACTGCAATGATTAGCTTTCTCATGGTTTTGTGTCTCTGCAGAAACAGAACCTGAGGAAATTTTATCCAAAGCTGAAACAATATTTTCACCGGCAAGCTTAGCTAGCTTAGCTTTAAGAGTGAGAGCATTGTCATCTTCTGAAATGTTTTGGGTGATTATTTCGTAGACGGGGCCAGTATCTAGACCTTTTTCCATCTGCATGATTGAAACGCCTGTTACTGTGTCGCCATTTAGTAAACATGAGTTAATTGGCGAAGCACCTCGGTAATCAGGTAAAATAGATGCATGAACGTTGACGCATGCAAGCTTTGGTAAATTCAGTATGACTTCTTTAAGGAGTTGTCCAAAAGCAATAACGAGAATGAAGTCAGGACAAAGGTCTTTTAGTCGATCGACGTATTTTTCTTGGTTAATGTTGTCTATCTTCCAAGGGGCGAGGCTTAAGTCATCGGCAGCTTTGCCAACTGGAGTAGCTGTAAGTTTGTTACCTCGGCCAGCTTTTTTGTCAGGTTGAGTTCCAACTCCAACAAGTTCGATAGCGTCATTTTCATGAAGAGCACGTAAAGAAGGTACAGCGATATCACCGGATCCTAAAAAGAAAACCTTTGTTTTATTTGCTGTCATAAAGTCCTATTTTATTGCTCTATATACATTGTCTTTAGGTGTCTTAATCACCTAATAACGAAAAATTAACATTAACAAAAACACTTAAGAGTGCCAATAACACTACAGACAGTCAGTGGTTTTTTAAAGTTGGAATTCACTTCTATTTGATTTCATTTTCGGCTTTTTTGACTATTTTTGGTATTTTATAGTGTTATTTACATTTTTTCGGAGAGTTAGCGTGAAGTTACAGTTAAATAAAGTGGCTCTGGCTTTTGGTAGTAATTTGGGTGATAGAGCTCAAATGATAAAAGCTGCAATTGAGCAATTGGAGCTTCATGGTTTTCATGTTCAAAAAGTTTCAAAAAACTATTCTTCTACACCAGTTGACTGTCCGGTTGATTCCGGAGATTTCTTGAACGGGGCACTCATCGGAAAGTGGAAAGGAACTTGTCGTGAACTCCTTTCTGTTTGTCAGGAAATTGAACAGGAGCTTGGTCGTTTGACGATTCGCGAAATAAACAGCCCGAGACCAATTGACTTAGATATATTGTTGTTCAATGAAGAAATATATGATGAGAAAGATCTTGTCGTACCACACCAAAGGATGCATTTGCGTGACTTCGTTCTTGAGCCGCTTGCAGAAGTAGCCTCGGACTGGTTTATTCCTACATTGAAAACATCAGTTGAGAATTGCCTCAAAAATCTATGAAAAAGTTATTACTCATACTCTCCATTTTTTCTATAATGTCCTTGGTGGCAGAGGAAATACTCATCGAGCCAAAAGTTTCACGCTTTGCTCCTGAGTTGGACGGCAAGTATGACTCAGCTTGGTTTGAAGTAGAGTCATATGAGTTTAGTCGAATTGGTTTTGATGGTTTAGTAAAGTTGCGCTCGCTCATACACGGCGACTCCATATATTTCTTTCTTGAGTGGAAGGATGAAACCTACAATAAGTTTCACAAGCCATGGCTCTGGGATGGCAGTAAAGGTACATATACCGTTGGGCCTGAAAGAGAGGATACTTTGGTGATGCGTTGGGGAATTAACATCGATAATGAGCGAATTAATTCTGCGAATGATGTTTGGATGTGGGGCTCTGTTAGAACTAACCATGGACATGCCGATGACTTATATGAGATAGTCAGTAAAAAGCCTCTTCAAGATAGTATAAAGAAGAAAGACTTTGATGGTAAAGATTATTATTTAAAAAGCCAAGGCGATGTTGGCGATAGATGTTGGACGACTCTTTTCGATAAGACTTCTTTTTGGCTAAATCAGCGTTACAATATGAGTAAACCAACTGCCAGTCGAGCCGATGTTCGCACCAAAGCTCAATGGAGCGATAAAGACAAGACTTGGACTATGGAGTTGAAGAGAAAGTTAATTACTTCAAACTTTGATGATGTTGAGTTTGTCTGGGAGCAGACTTACTACTTCGACATTTCGAAAGAGCTTTTGGGTAATGCCCACATTGTTCACAACATTTCTTTATTTGATGACGGCCTTAAGCCACAAGATAGAAATCCACTTATTTTGACCATGCCTTCTCGTCCATTAGAGGAAAACCTACCAAAAGAAGAATCGAAAAAGCCGGCGAATAATGAAAAGAATTAATTATACCGTTGCCCGTTTATTTTCGATTTTAGCATACGCTTTGCTCGTATTTATTTTCTGTGCGATCATGATCGGTCAGCTCGAGAAAAATATCGAGCGTTCGGACATCATCTTAAGTACAGCTCAGGAAAAGAGTAAAAAGCTTGAAGAGATATATAAGCTTCACAGAGGTGTCTCTTCAATTTTCCCTCTTAAGGGTTCTTTCCAAGAGAAAAAGTCACTCTTGCGTCAGGCAGATACAAAAATCGATTTACTTCTGGAAATGTTGGAAGAAATAAAAGAGCCGGAGGCTAACCGCCTTCAAGGTTCTTATACATCTGTGAGAACGTTGGTTTTAGCTTTGATGGTTGAGTTTGAAGAAAATGCTTACTCGGAAGAAGCTCGCGAAATACTTGATGCAGTAAGTATTCACTTAGGTGTGAGTATGGATAAAATAGTGACTATTATGAACCATCGTTCAGATGAACTTTTGTCGGCAAATAGTAACTCAAATGCACTTTTTATAAATCTAAAATCTTACATGTATAACTTTTGTTTAGTCATTGCTCTTATCTTATTGGGCTCGGCTATTTATCTAAATAGACTTTTACGTCAGCCAGTAAGTGAGTTGGCTAAGGCAGCAGATGAGATTCGCTCAGGAAATCTAGAGTACACTTTGGATGTA
>JAJPOQ010000145.1 GCA_021232515.1 Lentisphaeraceae bacterium | reverse complement strand
TGTAGCTCTTATCTCCATGTCAGGGGTGATATTTTCAATTGTGTACTGCATACCCTCGTGGTTATCTATAGGAATAGGTACTTCACTGATACCGTCGTATATGAATACTTGATCAATGATGTAGTTTTGGTCTGGAGTGATTGTGAAAGTCTTACTTGACCCTACCGGCACGTAGAGTTCCGGTCCCGGAGAAATAGACCCTTGATGTTTAACAATGGTCCAATTGTAGTTTTGATCTTCTTGGTACTCTCCAGTTCTTGCCATGATTCTTGTTCTATTGTCTACGTATGTAACATGAACATCATAGTCACTGACAATGTTTGTAATGGTGTACTCCATCTCAGAGAAGTTTGTAATCGGAACGTCTATTGGTGTAGTTGGAGGCATTTGAGTTATGGTAATATTACCAATAACATAACCAGGGTCAGCTTTGAAATTTAAGGTAAGATTATCATTGGTATCAACTGATATATCTCCAGAAGGTGTGACCTTTCCATCGTAGTTGATTATTTCTTGAGTTTCAGGATTAAATTCACCGACCATTGTTCTGACAGTGTGTTCTGCAAAGATACTTGCAGTGAAAGACATGAATAGACATGCCCATAGATATAGTTTATGCATTTGCATAAATAGCCCCTTTGTATAACTAGTAATTTTTCGACAGAACTAGTATAATGATATTTATCTTTACAAAACAAGTAGGGCTAAGGTTAAAATATCGCTTATAGCTTTCGTAACTTTAGACGATCTTAATAAATGGTGTTCTATGAGATATTTTGTGTACTTTCTATTTTTGTTATCTGCTTCGGCTCAATTGCGTTGGGATGCAGTTCCACAAAGTAAATATTCAGATTTTTTGGTTGGTAGCAAGATCGAAGATTATTCTTTCCAGGCTTCAGCGGGAACTACTTCTCTGATTGATTCAAAGAGATTAACAGTTCTTATGCCATATGATATGGACTGTCCAATTGCTAAGAAGTTGGTGCCAGAAATACTCCGTTTAGAAAAGTCTTTTTTAAAGGGTGGTGTTCGATTTTTATATTTAAAGATTAATAAATTTGATAATGAGAATGAAGTGGCAGAAAGCTTTAAAGGTCGAGGTTTTTTAGGGCAATTGTGCCTAGATGAAAAGTATCAGTTGAAGGTAGACTTAAAGCTTAGGACAAGTTGTGAAGTACTCTTGATTGATTCTGCAGCGACTTTGATTTATCGTGGCGCAATAAATGATCAATATGGAATTGGTTTTACCAGAGATAAAGCAAAAAAGCACTATCTAAAACAGGCCATAGAGATGAGCTTAAAGCATCAGTTGCCTGAGGTGCGCCTGACTTCAGCGCCTGGTTGTTTACTCGATTACGAAAAATCTAAAAGTACAAAATCAACAGGCTCACTTACCTTTCATAAGGATGTGAGTCGAATCCTGCAAAGTCACTGTGAAAACTGTCACCGCAAAGATGGTGTCGCTCCTTTCGAACTTATTTCTTATGAACAGGTTAAAGACCGTCGAAAAATGATTAAGTATGTTGTGAAGAAAAAGCTCATGCCTCCTTGGTTTGCAGAAGCGGGAGGACCTTGGTTGAATGATTGTGGTTTATCTGAAAGTGATAAAAATACATTACTGAAGTGGATTGATGATGATTGCCCAGAGGGAGATGAAACTGATGCTCCAATTGCGTTGAAGTGGGAATCGAAATGGTTGATGCAAAGTCCAGATTTAGTCATAAAAGTTCCACAAAAAATATCTATTCCCGCTGAAGGAAGGATTCCATATAAAAATGTTTATGTAAGGATTCCTCTCAAAGAGAATAAGTGGGTGGGAGCTTTAGAAATACGCTCTAAGCAATCACAGGTTTTGCACCATGTATTGATTATGGATGATAAAAGTGGATCGACTAAGCTTAATAAGCGTAAATTTGGCGGTGGAACTCGAGGTTTTTTTGCAGGTTTAGTTCCCGGTCAATCTTATACAGAGTATCCACCAGAAACAGGGAAAATTTTACGTGGCGGAAGTTGGCTTAAGTTTCAGTTGCACTATACGCCAAATGGTAAGGCTGTGATGGATGAAATCTCCTTAGCGATAAAGTTTTTAGATGAGCCTCCTAAAAAACAGATTCGAACTGTGTCGGCTTTTAATGCAAGGTTTGTTATACCTCCTAGAACAAAGAACTATGTGGTGAAGTCTAAGTTCAAATTTCCAGTAAAGGCTACAGTTCTAGCTTTTTCTCCTCACACACACTTAAGAGGAAAGTCCTTTAAGTATGAACTTCTTTTGCCGAATGGAAAGAAACAAATGGTATTGGATGTGCCAAACTATGACTTTAATTGGCAAATCCGCTACATCTTAAAAACCCCTCTCAAAGTACCCGCAGGCTCGCAAATGCTTTGCACTGCGACCTATGATAACTCTGCTGAGAATCCAGCTAATCCAAACCCGAATGTGTCTGTTCGTTTTGGAGACCAGACAGAAGATGAAATGATGATTGGCTACTTTGAAGGTTTTTTAGGCCATTAACCGTATTTTTTGATGAGCCTTAAAATCAATGCAGTCCAGCCTGTTTGATGTGAAGCTCCAAGGCCTTCTCCTGTTTCTGCATGGAAGTACTCATAAAAGAGAACCTTATTCTCCCATTTTTTTCCTTTTTTGAAACTCTCATAGTTACCCATTGCTGGTCGCATATCTTTGTTATTGAAGATAAAGAGTTTGATGAGCCTTTGGGCAACAAGAGTTGCAGCGTCTTGAAGGTTTACAAGATTTCCAGAACCAGTTGGGAATTCTACTTTTAAAGAGTCTTTGTAGAAGTAGTGGTAGCGTTCAAGGCTTTCAATTAAGAGGTAATTCATCGGAAACCAAATAGGGCCACGCCAGTTAGAGTTTCCGCCAAACATGGGTGTTTCAGATTCCCCAGGAGAGTATGAAACTGACATGTTCTCACCATCGATATTTAGAGAGAAAGGGTTATCTTTGTGGTATTTTGATAGAGAACGAATGCCCCAGTCAGAGAGGAACTCACTTTCATCAAACATATAGCCTAGGATTCGTTCAAGTCTTTCTTTTGAAGGGACAGCTAGAAGGTGTCTTACTCCGCTTTGAGTTTCTTCCATACAGGAGATGTTCTCAGCAAGGTCTGGTCTATTTTTTAAGAACCAATCTGTTCGCTTTTTGAATTCTGGAAGTTTGTCGAGTACTTCATTTTCAATGACCTGGACTGACAAGAGTGGGACTAAGCCGACTAAGGAGCGAATTTTTAATGGGATAGTTTCGTTGTGAACTTTCAAATGATCGTAGTAAAACCCGTCTGTTTCATCCCAAAGGCTTGAGCCATCCATATCATTCATGGCATCGACAATTGAAATGTAGTGTTCAAAGAATTTACTGGCCATATCAGAGTAGACTTTATCATGCTCTGCTAACTCAAATGCTATGGCTAACATATTGGTGCAGAAGAAAGCCATCCATGCTGTGCCATCTGCTTGAAAAAGTGTTCCTCCAGCAGGAATGTCGCTAGAACGGTCGAAGATACCGATATTGTCCATCCCAAGAAATCCACCAGAGAAAATGTTGTTCCCATTTGGGTCTTTGCGGTTAATCCACCAAGTAAAATTCAGTAAAAGTTTTTGAAACGCTCTGCCCAGAAAGTCTATGTCTCGTTCACCTTTAGCAGCAGAAAGCTTGTATACACGCCAACATGCCCAGGCGTGAACAGGTGGGTTTACATCTCCAAAGGCAAACTCATATGCAGGGATTTGGCCATTTGGATGCATATACCATTCTCTAAGAAATAGAAGAAGTTGGTTTTTGGCAAAGTCTCCGTCAACGCTAGAGAAAGGAATCATATGAAAGGCTGAGTCCCAACTAGCATACCAAGGATATTCCCACTTGTCAGGCATAGAGATAATGTCGCGATTGTGAAGGTGCTTCCACTCTTTGTTACGGCCTTCAAGTCGGGTTTGAGGAGGCGTTGGTTGTGCTGGGTCTCCATTTAGCCACTCATCTACGACAAAGTAGTAAAACTGTTTACTCCAGAGTAGTCCTGCATAGGCTTGAGATACGACGTTTGTTTTTTCTTTTGTTAAGCTTTCAGGGATGATGGTACTGTAAAAGTCGGAAGCTTCTTTACGAGCATTTTTTATTGCATCGGTAAAGGCTTTCTTTGTTAAGCTTTTAGAGTTATTTGTTAGGCGAAAACAAAGACTTTTTGTTTCATTTTTCTTGAAGCTTAACTCGGCTGCAAAGCATGCTTTTGTCCCAGATAACTCAGAAATGGCTTGCTTATTTGAACTAATAAAATATTCGTGAAAGGCATCTTTCGTTTTTGTTTTATTCGATTCATTGTAAAGCTTTTGAGAATTTGTTTCGTTCTCTGTAAATAGCCACTTACCTTCAGTCTTACCGATGACTTCAAAGTAGAACTCTCCTAGGTTTTGGTGCTGAGCAGTGATTTTACTTTTTGAAGTGTGGGAGATGTTAGGCTTCTCATAGTATTCATCGCGTTTTTGGCCCCAGTTCCAGGTATTTCTGAACCATAGCTGAGGTAATATGTGAAGTGAATTCTCTTCACCATGGTTAGTTATTTCATAGTGAACTAAAGTCTCATCAACGTCTGTTTTAACATACTCTACCGAAACCTCATAATAACCTTTCTCAAAGATTCCGGTGTCTTCTATGTCGTACTCAGCTTCTATGCGATTGCGCTGCTTGTTGGTTCGCAGCAGATCTTCATAAGGGAACTCTTCATGAGGGTAAATGTATGATGACTTGTTGTATGAATGAGTAGGTGTGGCAGACTCATAAAAGTAGAGTTCTTTGACGTCTTCACCATGGTTGCCTTCATCGCCATTTAGACCAAAAAGTCTTTCTTTGAGAATAGGGTCCTTCCCATTCCATAGTCCTAAAGAAAGGCAAAGTCTACATTGTCTGTCAGTCCAACCAAAAAGTCCGTCTTCACCCCATCTGTAGGTGCGACTTCTGGCGTGATCATGTGGAAAGTAGTTCCAGCATGTTCCATACTCTGAATAGTCTTCTCGAACAGTCCCCCACTGTCTTTCAGAAAGGTAGGGGCCCCATCTTAACCAATTTGATTCTCTAGAGTAAGCTTTACGTAGTTTTTCGCGTTCAGTCATGAGTAGCCTATAAAGTTTTCGAAGATTTATTCTACAAAGTTAGATGGATGCTGAAAAGATGAAAGAGGTAATGTGAAAAGAAGTGTAGTGGGACCCCCGCCATAGTTACACTGAGGGGAAGAGGGATGACGACAGCGGGAGCCCGCTATAAGAGTAATATCAACTAAAGATGATGCAAGTACAACTGTTGTATTTTTGGTTGATTTTACTACTAATGTTAAATTCGTTAAAAATTAACATTCCGTTGTTTTTAGATGTTTATAAACTTGAGAGATTTACAGCTTTAGTTTACATGTGACTTTTGAGAGAAAAAGTCATGAGTTTTCTTTGGTATACCTTGAGATAGAAATCCATAATAACAAGGGGATTACAACAGATAGGACAATGCCACTAGTTGGAGTGTTTTTAGTTTGGACTCCAATAGTCGTAAATAGAATACTTACAGCCATGCTTCCTAAAAATAAGGATAGAGTGAATTTCTTGAAGTTCATTTTAGTTAGTCCGGCTGTAATCGCGAGGACTTCAGGAAGAATAGGCAGAAGGCGACTACAAATGATTGCGTATGATCCATATTTATCAAAATAGCCTTTAAACTCATTTAGTTCCTCAGGAGAACAAAGTTTTTGACTGGCTTTCTGTCCAAAGTTCTTAGCAAGAAAATAAGCAAATATTCCTGATCCAAAAGACCCAGAGAAGTTAATCAACAATCCGAAGTTAA
>JAJPOQ010000165.1 GCA_021232515.1 Lentisphaeraceae bacterium | reverse complement strand
TCAGGCTGAGATGAAAGACTTTTTTTGTACATTAGATGCAAAGCTATTAAAGGTTATTAGAAATTTTCGCTGCACCTAATATAGCACAAAATAATCATAAGTAACTTTTAATTAAATATTTATGCAATGATCAGCAAGCCTTAATTAATGTATTTTTCTAAGGCATCGCTTTCATCGGCGATGCCTTTTTTGTTGGCATAAAGTTAGCGTCACGAGAAAGAAAAGGTGATGTATGAAAAAGGTTTTAAATGTTGGTGGAAATAGCCGGACTATTGGAATACCAGAGTTCTATAATGGTTGGCAGTGTGATTTACTAGATATAGATCCAAGAGCAAAGCCAGATATTTGTTGTGATGCGCGGGATCTTATCACTCATGAACCAGCAAGCTATGAATCTATTTATTGCTCTCACAACCTTGAGCATTATTATCGTCATGATGCAAAGAAGGTTTTAGCTGGATTTTGTCATGTTCTAAAAAATGACGGTTTTACTTTTATTCGTGTGCCCGACACTATGGCTGTTATCAAAGAAATGCTTAGTAAAGGGATTGATATAGAAGAACCTCTTTATGAATCTGCAGTAGGGCCCATCACTCCACAGGATATACTTTATGGTTATCAAAAAGAAATAGTCGAAAGTGGGAATGATTACTTCGCTCATAAAAATGGCTTTACAAACAAATCACTCGAAAAGCTTTTAAGGGAATGTGGTTTTGACTTTACCTATGTTTGTAATGGTCCCTTAGAAGTTTGGGCCTATGGATTTATGAATGAACCGTCTCCAGAGTACAAAGCTTTATTAGGATTGCCTTAAAGTTTATTTCTCAGCTGTCGCAAAAGCCACCGCATAGCTCTTTTCATGAGAAATAGAGATGTGGATCTGACTTATACCAAAAGCTTTGGCAGTTTCCGCTGTAACTGCAGAG
Organism: Lentisphaeraceae bacterium; assembly: GCA_021232515.1. GTDB lineage: Bacteria > Verrucomicrobiota > Lentisphaeria > Lentisphaerales > Lentisphaeraceae > JAKVBD01. The sequence goes on along the minus strand of JAJPOQ010000165.1, from coordinate 30,884 downwards.
AGTTCTACAGCCGGTGCTCCAGATTCTAAACGCGTGATATTTATGTCCAGCCAACGACACTTTGAACCGAAACCAGTACCAAGAGCTTTGGCGACGGCTTCTTTAGCAGCCCAACGACCAGCATAGAATGCAGTCTGTTGTTTCCCCGAAGGAGCTAGGTTATTTTCAGATTCAGTGAAGCTTCGTTCAGTAAAGGCTTGTGCTTTATCACTTTCTAAAAGTTTTTGGATGCGAGTTAAATCACAGATGTCTGTTCCTATGCCGAAGATCATTTATTTCTCCGTGAGTCCAGCGGCCCAATCTGCTAAACCAGGGTCTCTTGCACCGAGGATAACAACTGAAGCGGCGCCCTTAAGTTCATCTAAGTAAGTCTTCAATTCATCACGTTCTTCAAAAAACACTGTAGGTAAACCTTGTGCCGAATACTCAGTCGCAACTTCTTCACTACTTGGTTTGAAAGATGTCGTTCCACCAGCATAGAAAACCGGTAGTAAGATGAATTTATCTTCTTGGCGTAAAACTTCTTTGAGTTCTTCGAGCAGAGCATCCTTCATGAAACCAAGTGGGCCGTAGCCGTGAGGTTGAAAGGCGGCGATAACTGGATTCTTAGATAAACCTTGAGCAGTTTTAATACAGGCAGCTATTTTTTGGACATTGTGAGCATAATCATCATAGATCATTTTATCGCCACGAGTTCCCTTATAGTCAAAGCGCCGTCCAACACCAGTAAAAGCATGCAAGGCCTTAGCACTTTCTTTAGAAGTAAAACCGTTACTTACTAAGGTTGTGTAAACAGCCAAGGCATTTATTGCAGAGTGAGTTCCAAATTGACGAGTTGGAGCATTTTCGTTATCTACTGTAAAGTTTACTCCCTGAGGTGTGTGCTCAATTGTATTGATTTTCTTTTGAGCATCGTCCTGAAGATTTTCAGCGAAGGTAAACTCCTTAGTCCCTTCTGGAATCAAATAACTTAATTGGCTACTAACAACTGCTTGTTCGGCGTGGCCAAGATATTCCTTGAAAAAGACTTCAAGTTTGTCTTTTTCGTAATGGTCGATTCCCATATTTAGCAATAGCGCCGTATGAGGACGAAAATTGACTAGTGAGCCGTCGCTTTCATCTGCTTCATAAACTATAACACCAGCTCCAGGCTTGAAGTTTCCCGGAAACTTATCGCTAATAAACTCTGTAGTGTAACCACCATTGATCATCACTGGGTTTTGACCAAGCGCATGAAGAGCGCTGGCAAGCCAACCAGTAACGGAGGTTTTACCGCAGCTACCTGCAACAGCTATTTGCTTCATGCCACTGCGATTGACGGTTTCAGCCATAGCCATGGATCTATGAAAACGCGGCGTTTCGCTAGCTTCAACAAAGTCTGGATTGTCCTCCTCTATAGCCGAAGAGTATATCAAAGCATCTGGTTTTGTTTCTTTAACTCCAGAGCCATCCTGCAGAAATATAGTCATCCCTTGTGAACGCAATTTATCAAAAAGCTTAACCTGAGCCGGAGTTTCGAGGTCTCTGTCACTGCCGCTAACGGTATAGCCAAGCGTTACAAAAAATTGGGCAAGAGCACTCATGCCTATACCACCGATTCCAACTAAGTGTAAATGAGCGGGAGCTGAAGGGAAGTTTTCTGAAGTCATAGTTCGATAGCTTTGTTTTTAATGATTCGATATGTGATGATGGCTAATGAAATAAATGAAATGGAAGAACTGACGCTGCAAAAAGCGGCCTTTGTATAGTTGTCAGGAATAAACCGGGTAGATAGGTAAGAAAAGAAAATGAAACTAGCAGCCTGTCCAGCAGCAGCAAGAAAAAGGGTCAGGCTATTGAAGTAGAAACACCAACCTAAAACACCGAGAACAGCACTGAGAAGTATGAAAATATAAATAGGGTACAATGTGGATGCTATACCAGTCATAGCGAACAAAAGACAAAGTGCGGCATTTACCATAAATAAAACGGATAATTTCTTTTGAGCACTCTCTGAAGCTCTCGAGTCAGTGTCGAGAGCAGCCTCTTGCTGCCAGTCGAGCATGACAAAGCTAAGTTTTTTTATGGCTTCCGGGTCGGCTTCAGAACAGTAATAGCATTTACCAGATTTTTGACTGATAGCTCGCCCACATTCGGTACAATTAATAGAGTTAGGATTGTCTACCTCTATTTTTTTAACAGTATCTAAGGGCGTTTCGCCTGTATCTGTTTGCTTACCATTCATTTTCGTCTATACCAGAGTTTTATCTATTGAATTAAGGTCTATTATACCCAGATGAAGACTTAAACCCAAGTACAAAGCTTTTGAATAATTAAACCTTTTTGAGATACTATGCAGAATTTTAAAGTTATGTCGGTCAACGACGACCTCCCATTAAAAGTTGAAGGCAATGTTCACAGTGGCAAAGTTCGCAGTGTTTATTGGCTAACTAGAGAAGACAGCAAACGTCTAATTGAAGAGAAGAATTACCAAGTTCCAGCAGATACTAAACTTGCTGTTATGGTGATAAGTGACCGTATTTCTGCATTTGATTGTATCTGGAAAGGCGAGGGCGGTTTAGAAGGTATTCCGGGTAAGGGAGCTTCTCTAAATAGCGTTTCAGCTCATTGGTTTAAACTTTTTGATGAAGCAGGTTTAGCTGGTAATCACATAGTGGACATCCCACACCCACTAGTTTGGATTGTTCGTCAAGCATCTACAGTTCGCGTTGAGGCTATCTGTCGTCAGTATATCACGGGTTCTATGTGGCGTGGTTACTCTAAAGGTGAACGCAGTATCTGCGGTATTTCACTTCCAGAAGGTCTTCAAAACAATCAAAAGCTTCCAGAAACTTTGATTACTCCTTCGACAAAAGGAATCATTCGCGGCGTAGCTTCAGTTCCTGAAGTTGATGACGTAAATATCACTCGCGACGACATTTTGAAAAATCTAAATGTTTTCAATTTTAATTCTGCATCAGATGTCGACCTCTACGAAAAACTTCTTAAAGAAGGTTTCGGACTTATCAGTAATGAACTTGAGAAGGTCGATCAGATTTTTGTCGATACTAAGTTTGAGTTCGGTTATGTGAAAGACCTTCAAGGTAACGATAAACTGATCTATATCGACGAAGTTGGAACTCCAGACTCATCAAGAATTTGGGATGGTCCTTCATATAGAGATGGCAAAATCGTTGAAAACTCTAAAGAAGGCTTCCGTCAGTTACTTATCAACTCGGTTCCGGATAGTGATGTTTTATTGAATAAAGATCGCATGGATGAAAGAGAAGAGCTTGCAAGAAACTTCTTATTGACTCAAGAGGCGATGATGAAGGTTTCAGATACTTATACTGGCATTGCAGGTAAGATCACTGGTAGCAAAATTGTCGTGCCAGAAGATCCGAAAGCTGAGATTCTTGATGTACTAAGTTCTAAGTACGGAATAGTTAAATAGAAGTATTTCCTATATTTCACACCAAGGCACTAAGTTACCAAAGCTGAGTGCCTTTTTTATATCTAGGAGATTACTTTATTGAAGCAATATTGTATTTTGCAAATTATGAAAAATTCAGTATGCTTAGGTCTGAAGTATTTATAGAGAAAAACAAGTTTAAAGGGCGACAGTGAAAGTAATTGGACCCATAATTTTTATTTTATTTGGCGCCCTAGTTTGTTATTTTGGCTATACAAGCGCAGAAAAAGGTGAAGCATCAAAGTCCTGGCCGACTGTTAAGGGTAAAATAACTTATAGTGAAGTTCTGCACTCAAGGAATGGTTATTTCCCTAGTGTAGATTACGAATATTCTATAAATGGTGTCAAATATATTAATTATGATATTGATTATGGTCGAGTTGTTGAGCGGAGTAAAGCACAGAGTTTTGCAAAAAGAATAGTTAAGCGTTTCTACTTAGGATCTGAGGTAGATATTTATTATGATCCTTCAGATCCAGAAGAAAGTGTTTTGATTCCAGGAGGAAATACAATGAACTGGTTTTTAATAGCATTTGGTGGAATTTTTATTGCAATTGGTTTGATTGTTCCCATCTCTTTTATCAGGAATTTTTATTAAAGTTTCACACCAAGGCACTAAGTCACCAAAACTGAGTACCTTTTTTGTTTCGAGAGAATATCAATAGTTGATTTTTATACGGAAATTTTGTATTTAGTGGATCATACTAGTGTAGTATGTTTACGGCTGAAGTATTTATAGAGTGAAATAAGTTTAGAGGGCAATAGTGAAGATACTAGGCATGCTAGTTTTTATAGTTTTCGGCTCATCTGTAAGTTATTTTGGTTTTACGAACGGGAAAAATGGCAAAGAGTCTCCATCGTGGCCAACAGTAAATGGTACAGTAACTCGCAGTAAAGTAAAATTTTCGAGTAATGGATATTTTCCAAGTATTATGTACAGATATACAATAGATGGAAAAGAGTATGAAACATTTGGAATAGATTATGGCCGTATTGTTGAAGGTAGTCAGGCTCATGCTTTTGCCAAAAATATAGTAAAACGCTTTCCTTTAGGAAGTCAGGTCGATGTTTATTATGATCCCTTAGATCCAGGAGAAAGCGTACTCATCCCAGGAGGCACCAGTGCAAGTTGGTTTATAGTTGCTTTCGGAGGAGTTTTTATTTTTATCGGTCTCCTTGTTCCCATTTCCTTTGTTAGAAAAATGCTTTTTTAACTTTCATGGAAGTTTTGTACTAAGTAACTCACGACTGAGTGCTTTTATATTTTGAAACATATACTTTACTGTATAATATCTTACCATTACTTAAAAGTCCTGTTTATCTTGTTGATCCCCAAGGGGCCTTTCTTAGATAAGTTCTCACCTTATCCTGTCCAAATTGATGCACTTCCATGCCAATCTATAAACCCGCATAAATTGCCGCGCATTTTTCATAGTCAAATTTTCACTTAAGAGTATTGTTATTCCAAGAGAAAAATTTAATGATCTTGGCTTTTAAGAGATCTCAATGAAAAGGAATTTTATGAAAACGGTAAATGTCGCAATCCTTGGTACGAGCTTCATGGGCAGAGCTCATAGTAATGGCTGGAATCAAGTAAAGAAGTTTTTTAGTCCTGAAGTGCAACCAGTCTTAAAAGTTGCTTGTGGTCGAGATGTCGAACGTACAAAAGAATTTGCCGAGAATTGGGGTTGGGAAGAAACTGCGAATAACTGGGAAGAGGTTATTCAAAGAGATGACATTGACATAATCGATATCTCATTGCCTCAGCATTTACACCACAAAGCAGCAATCGCAGCAGCAAAAGCAGGTAAGCATATTTTCTGTGAGAAGCCTATGGCACTTGAGCTTAGTAAGGCTGAAGAGATGATGGATGCGATCCAGAACTACGATAAAGTTCACTATATAAACCATAATTACCGTCGCTTGCCAGCAGTGCAATTGGCCAAGCAAATGATCGAAGATGGTCAGATTGGACGTATTTTTCATTGGCGTGGTGCTTACCAACAGGATTGGGTGGTAGATCCAAACTTCCCACTTACATGGCACTTACAAAAAGAACTTTCTGGTTCAGGCGCTATGGGTGACTTAAATTCACACAGTGTTGACCTCGCTCACTTCCTTGTTGGAGATATTAAAAGCGTTTCAGCTTTGACAACTACTTTCATCAAAGAAAGACCTTTACCGGGGAAAGGTGCAGCAACTTTTAGTGCTGGATCAGTTAGCGAAGAAAAAGGCGAAGTTACAGTTGATGATGCATCTATGATGCTCGTTGAGTTTGAAAATGGAGCCGTTGGTTCTTTTGAAGCTACTCGTTTTGCGACAGGTCGTCGAAATCATAACACTTTCGAGATATATGGTAGCAAAGGCAGCCTAGTTTTCGATCTCGAGCGTATGAATGAAATCCAGTTCTATAACAACGAAGATCCACAAGGTCAGCAAGGTTTTAGAACTATTCTCGCAACGGATCCATCTCATGCCTACATGAAAAATTGGTGGCCAACAGCTCACAATATCGGCTACGAACACAGTTTTGTTCATGCTATGACGGATTTCTTAGATGCCGTAGGAACAAATGGAAATATCGAACCGAACTTCAATGACGGTTTAAAAGTTATGAAAGTTCTCGATGCTAGTCTAAGGTCAGCTGAGAATGGTCAGAGAGTTTATCTTTAAATTAGAAAGCTAGATGTTCTTTATGGGAGTACGATGATATTGTACTCCCAATTTTATTTTAAAGGGTTTTAAAATGCAGATCGCAGTTCTTCTCCTTATAACAATTATTGTGAGCTATGGATTTTGGGAGTGTCTACAACAAGTATTACGTGGATATAAATCTAAAAAATGGCCATCGGTAAAAGGGACGATTACAAGCTTTACATTTGAAGAGCATAGTAAGAGAGATCATACTCGCATAAGCTATCTACCCAAAGTTCATTATGACTTTATTGTCGAAAGCGATTCCTTCTCTGGAAATACGTTTAATTTTTCAGGTCTTCTTCTAAATAAAGATGAGATGGAAGAGATGAAGGGGATGTATAATGAAGGTGACAAGGTTGATGTCTACTTCGATCCGGATAATCCTCAGATGTCCGTTTTAACTCCAGGAATAGCTCACTTAGCAATACCTTTTATGTTAATCGCATTACTCTTTACCTGTATCTTTGGACTAGGTTTCATCTTTTCTGTAGTCGAGTTGTTTGATTAGTTTTATAGTTAACGTTTGATCATACCGTTTAGTCTAAGACGTTCCAAGAAATAAAAAAAGTTAATACTTACACAATAAACCTTCTTTCCTTAGCGTTTAAAGGCCAATGATTAATGAAAGGAAGAAGACGATGAGAAAAACAGTCCTACTATTTGCCAGTGTTTCACTTTTTACTTTAAGCGCAGCTGCAGAGTCAGACTCCCAAAAGGGTGACTTTGATAAAAAGCGTTCAGAGATGAGAGCGAAGATGAAAGATATGAGTCCAGAAGAGCGTAAGAAGTTTATGGAAGAACGCCGAGCAAAAATGGAAGAGCGTTTAGCGGCTATGTCATCTGAAGAAAAGCATCAGTTCTATGAAAAAGTCACGACGAAAATGACAGAGAAAGCTAAGAAGCACCTTAGTTCTGAAGAAATGGCAAAAGTCACTAGTTTAAGTGCAGAAGAGAAATTCAATTTCTTTCGTCAAAAGAGAAAAGAAATGCATGAGAAGATCATGAATATGAGCCCAGAAGAAAGAGAGGCTTTTAAGAAGAGTAAAAAGGGTCAAAGAAAAGATTCTGCGGATGTCGAGAGAGAATAATTTAAAAGATAAATTTCAATAAAAAGCCACGGATGAATCCCGTGGCTTTTTTATGCTCTAAAGAGTTGTTTTACTTTGCTTCATTTAAGATATAATTCGCAATCTTCATTAGTTTCTCGTCCTCCATGAAATTGAAGGATGGCATAGGAGGAAGTTGTGGATTTTTCACTTTGGGGTTCTTGGCCCAATCGACAATTCCTTGTGGATTATCTTTGTACATTTTACGTATCTCAGTAAATGGCGGACCAACTACTTTTTGAGTCGGGTGGTGGCAGGCCAAACAAGCTTGAATGAGCATCTTCGGACTGTTGAGGGCATCTTTATCTAAAGCCTTTCCTAGAACCTTTGTAATCTTTGTATAAGCTTCAAAATCAGTATAGGCTTTGCCCAGTTTGTGGATTGTCGCAAAAAACTCAATTGGTGATTTCCCGTTGAAGTAAAGATGTAGCTGATCAACAGGCTGGAGTTGAGGTATTTCTAAAAATATTTCCTTGCCCCCAGAAAGATATTGAACGGATCTTACTCTAAGTCGATCATGGCCTTTTTGAGTCGGATTTTTAACCGAATACTCTTTGGAACCATACGCTGAAGAGTAGATGTAGTTCCAGTGCTGAGCAAACCACAGGTCTTTATTGGCCAGTTCTTTAGGTTGCGGTTCATTGAACTTTAAGAGTATGCCGTTTTCTCTAGTTTCATATGATGATGGGTAGGGGTAGTGACCAGCAGTATATCTCACTCTTTGAAGTGATCCATGATTGACGCCGTAGTTGCCCCAACCTTGAGAACCACCGACATATAATTGTCCGTCGTAAGGAGAAAAACGACCGCGATGAGAGCCTGCTTTAAATTCTCCCGGTAGGACAACTGCAAGCGACTGCGACTTATTCTCAATGACTTCGCGCAGTAGCAAGAACTGTGTCGCAAAACCCATTGAGAAGTGCATCCATTGACCCTTGACTGGTCCCCATTTATCACTGTCGATATAGGCTTGCCCACCACTTGAGTTGTCTATGCCACGCGGTAAGTAAAGAAGCGGTTCGGTATATTGGTCATTTATTGGGCCACCAAGACCAAAGTGCTCTCCCTGACTCATGTCATTTATCGCACTAGCTGGAGTCCAAGTTCCCTCTTGCACACTCGTCAGTGCGACAGATCCATCTGAGTTGATGGCGAGGCCGTTTGGATTGCGCAATCCGGAGCCAATAACCTTAGTTGTTTTATTTACTTCATCGATTTGAAGAACGCCTTGGTTTCCAGAAGCGATGTAAAAACGACCTTTGTTGTCAACTTGTAGCCCAGTTATAAAGTCATGGCCACCAGGGGAGCTAGTAAAGCGGTTTGACGCGCACTCATAGAAGTCTGCTTCATCATCTTGGTTTAAATCGTGTAGAGCGACTATTTGATCACGACAAACTACATGGATGATACCGTCTTTAACTTTTAGGCCAAGAGCTTGATGAAGACCAGATGCAAAGCGTTTCCATACTAGCTTGTCTAGGTTTTTTCCGGTTATATCACAAACCCACACTTCGCCGTGGATCGTACATATGGCCAATCTATCTTTTGAAATGAAATCTAGACCACCAACAAAGAAGAGAGCATTCCAAGGATTTTCTACAGGAAGAGTCAGGTCGTCATATGCATAAGGTTGACCTTGGCCCATCTGACCTTTTGTGGCAATTCTCTGTTCCCATTGAGCTTTACCTAGTGTGGGTTTAGAGACAGACTTGACGATAACCTTGTCACCCTCAAGTACAGCTTCCACATACGAGTCATCTAATTTAAAGATAACCCTTTCACCAACACGGAAGAGGCCATTGTACAGCTTTGCTTTTTGAGTGATCTGATTTTCGATAACAAGCTTTTCTCCTCCAGCTTGGCTTAGGCCATTTATAAGACCAAAGCGAACAGGTGACCATTTAACTTGAGAGCCTTTCCATGCTTTGATGAATTCCTTTTTATCGGCATCGAATATTACAAAAGTATCTTTATCTAAGCGTATGGAGAAACCTTTAGTCACGTTGAGATTTTTACCGCGAATAACTCCACTTAGCATTGAACCAGGTTCAGTTTTGTTGGCGCCATCATAAGTCCATGTATCGGCGTCATTTTGGTTACCCCAGTGACGACCTTTGCCAGAGTCTAAACCAATGAAAGCAGGTATGAGTTCTTGATCTTTTTTAGGACCAAAGATGAGCGCTTGCTTGGCGTAGAAGTTATAGATGCGGTCTCTATTTATGTAGGCTTTATGGGAAGGGTAGTCTTCAGGGTTTATCGGTTTTGTCCAAATTTTGCCATCGCGAATGAGGTAGTCCTCGAGAGTCTTGCGATCAATTTCTATTTGAGTGAGTACGTTTTTTAAGCCATGGATATTTTGGGTTAAAGTTTGGCCGTTATCTCTTTGATCGATAACTCCAATAGTTCCTTTATAACCTTGATCCTGCATAGTTTTGATAAGAACTTTATCGTGTTTACCTTTGCCTATTATGAGGGGTTTCTTACTAGGCTTATAGTTTATACCGTTTAGATTTACACAGTATAGATAAGGCAGCATGGTTTTGAGCTGTGTTGTAAAGTTTTTAATGTGCTTTTGGCCATGTTCGAAATTATAAATGATACCGACATTTTGTATACTTTGAGCATGAAGTTGTTCAATTATTTTAGACAGGTTTTTGGGTTCTCCACTCCAACCTTTTTGAGCATAGAGTCCAAGTCGGCAGTTGAGTGCTTTCGCAGCCTTAGCTTTATTGAGAATAGCATGAGTAGCCAATGATATTTTTTCATTTTCGTCTAGACTGCCTTTTGGTTCTTCAACTACAGACCAGATTTGTGGCTGAATTTTGTATTTTTTAATAATGTCTAAAAGTTCTGGGGAATAACCCTTGAGAGCAAAGATACTGAGGTTCTTCTTTAGAGATTCTTTAATGAGCTCTTCGATAAATTTAGAATCAGCATTTTGAACATCAAAAGCGACTTTTTTTAAGCCTGAAGAGCTTAGAGAACTAACAAGCTGTTCAGCACTAAGTTCTTTACTGTCTGTAGTAATTGTCGACCATGCGACGAGCTGCTCTTTTTCAAAATTCGCCTGAGAAAAGGCGCTAGTTTTTAAGAGGAGTAAACACAACACAATGTACACTGACTTCACATCAAAATCCTTAATTTACACATATTCTTTTATATGTTAAACAATATGAGAGACATGGATTTAAACTGAGATTTAATTATTTTCAAATAAAAATAATTAAGAGAGTGGGTTTTGACTTAGAAAGTTGACCTGATTAGAGAAGTCATATAAAAATTTCGATTGTAAGCCATTTTACTTATGGCATAAGTGAATCGAAATATAAAAAGAGGTGAGGGCATTTTAATGGATACATCATTTTGGGAGAAGATTCCGCCAAATTGGCCGCTTTTCGTAGTGGGTCTCGGTTTGTGTTTGCTCAATACTTATTATTCAATTTTACAGTACTTTAGACTAAAAAGAATGATAATTGTTGATGGCAAAATTATTGGTTACTCGAAGAGTAACTCTAGTAGTGGGACGACTTCTTGGAATACTAATTATGCTCCGATAGTAGAGTATGAATTTGAAGGAGAAAAATACAAGTATAGGACGGACTACTTTATGCCTTGGAAAAGGCGAGGTAAAAAAGGGATAGTCCAACTTTTAGTCGAACCCGAACAGCCAAATAAAAGAGTACTTATAAAAGGTTGGTTTGAACAATGGTCGGGCACTTTTGTTCTTTACTTTATCGGAGGTCTTTTTATTTGGGCTACAGTCGCATGGTACTTAGGTTGGAAGAATATACTAGAACGCTAGTAACCCAGACTAGATTACCTTCCCAAAGCTTTCCTTATTTCAGCAACTATTTCTTCCATCGATTTGTCATTGCAGTCAATTTCGACATCTGCAGCAGCAGCGTAAAGGTGACAGCGCTCTTCGTAGAGCCCCATAAAAGTTTGACCTTCTTTGATCACAACACCACGAGTACTGAAGTCACCGATGCGTTCTTTTAAAGTTTCTAAGTTTATATTGAGATAAACAACGACACTAGTTTGCTTGAGGTGCTCTATGCCTTTAGTACAATAGATCGCGCTTCCACCAGTTGATATGATGTATGAGCAGACATCTATATCCATGAGGTACTTTTCTTCTAGCTTTTTGAAAGTTTCGATGCCGTCATTATCAATTATGTCCTGAAGTTGTCGACCTTCATGACCTTGGATAAATACATCGACATCCATGAAGTTAAGAGACATGTCTTTAGCGAGAAGTAGGCCGATAGTACTTTTGCCGGCGCCAGGCATGCCGACCATGACAACATTTGTTTTTCCGAAGTAGCTCATTTAAAAATCCTTTTTTAAAAGATAGTCTGTTGCAGGCTTAGTTCAAAATGTAGAAAGCGAAATAGTGTTTTTTCTAAATAAACTCGACGTCGGCGTCGGGGAGTGAGTTTAGAAAAACTTGGCCGTAGCGTTTGGTTTTAATACGACTATCGAGAATGGCGATGATACCGGTGTCAGTTTTCGATCGAATTAAACGGCCGACTCCTTGGCGAAGCTTGAGGACTGCTTCAGGGACTGAAAGCTCCATAAATGAATTGCCGTTGGTTCGATTTATGTGTTCTATCTTGGCTTGAACGACGGGATGATCAGGGACGGCAAACGGAAGCTTCACGATGATCACGTTGCTCAAAGCTTCACCAGGTACATCTATACCTGTCCAAAAACTGTCTGTGCCGAAGAGAACTGAGTGAGTGTCTTTTTTAAACTGTTCGACAAGCTTGAGGTTGCCGAGACCATCGCCTTGTTTTAAAAGAGTCCAATTTTTAGAAATTAAAAATGAACGGAGTTTTTCGGCGATTTCATTCATAAGTCTATAACTAGTAAAAAGCACAAAAGCTTTTCCCTCAGTCTGAACAAGCAGTTTTTTGATCGTCTCTGTGCAAGAAACTGTAAAGGACTCTGTATCTCGAGGATCAGGCAAGCTAGCACCAATAAATACTTTAACTTGATCTTTGTAAGAAAATGGCGAATCTAAAATAAGGTCATGACGATTGTCTAAACCAATTCTCTGACAGAGGTACTCTAGCTTTTCGTTGACAGCTAAAGTTGCACTTGTTAAGACGACTGGAATTTTTTGTTCAAAAAGCAAGTTTTTGAGGAGTGGAGCGACATCTATTGGTACGGCGTTCATCGACACACTCGGGTTTGCCGCAGAACCGGAAGCGTCGAACCAATAAACGAAGTTGTCGTCGCGCATATTGATAAATAGATCAAAACTCATGCGTATCTTCTCACAGCGCATTTTTACAGAAGTTAGTTCGACCAATCTTTCTTGGTCTTCTTCAGAACCGATTGCATCTTGAAGCCGCTTTTCGAGTTCCATAAAGCCAGGTCCAAGATGATCTGGCATGGCGCCAGGGTCGTTGTAACGCCAAGGGAGTTGTCGGTCCTCAAACCAGTCATTTATATATTCAAAATAGTGCTGGCACTGCATGTAAAACTTGCCAAAGAAACTGAGGAAGTCTTCTCCAGCTCTTTTCATGAGGCCGCGACCACGCTTTGGGTGATAAATTCTGTGTAGCACTTTAAAGACTGAACCAGCATGAAGTCGTAAACCAAGGTTCATGGCAGCGTTGTGTTCGACGGTGTGTGCTTCATCAAATATAGCGGCACCATAGTTGGGAAGTATACCGGCATTTAAGTCACGAGTTTCAGATTTTATAGCGAGGTCACAAAATAAGATGGCGTGGTTGGCAACTATGACTTGAGCATCTTGAAGTTCGCGTCGAGACTTTTGAAAGAAACAAGGTTTGTAGTAAGGACACGCTTGGTTTAAGCAATTTCCTTCTTCACTATTTACACTTCCCCATGCTTCAAAGTTTACTTTAAAGTCAAGCTCAGAGCGACTGCCATCTTTTGCAGTTCTAGACCAATAGTAGATCTGGTCTATTTCGGGAATAAGATCGTCGGAAGGGAGGTAGTCCATATTCCTATCTGCAGCAGAGTTTAAGCGCCTTAAACAAAGGTAGTTGCCACGACCTTTGGCAAGTGCAGCCTTGAATTCGACATTTAGAATCTTTTGAATTGCGGGCAAGTCGTGAGCGATGAGCTGTTCTTGAAGACTTATGGTGTCTGTGCTTATGACGATTGGTTGCCCGGTAGACAGTGCGTGTTCTATGGCAGGAACAAGATAAGCAAAGCTTTTGCCAGTTCCTGTAGGAGCTTCAATAACGAGATGTGAGTTCGACTTAAGAGCGTGTTGAACGGCTTCAGCCATCTGTAGCTGTTGCGGTCTAAACTCATAAGTTCGGTTCGCGGCTTCGGCGGCATCTTTTAAAGTGCCATCTTCTTTGAAAATGTCGTTGATAGAAAAAACTGTTGGCATGCCTGTCTCTTGTTGGAGCTGAGGCAAATATGTCAGGTCAAGAGCTAAAGGTCAAGAGTTGCTTTTGGTGTGTTCGAAAAGATTCATGTAATCTTCTAGTTCATGAACGGTTTCTTCACAAACATAATCAAGCTGATTACTCTGTAGGCCGACTTGCTGAACGGCATTCATATCTAAAGTTGGAATGTAGTTATCGGTGCTTTTACCTAACTTCAATGAACGACAGATAATGTCGGCTATGTGAACAACCGCAGTTTCGTAATTATGGCGGATAGCTAATATGGGAGAATGGTGAAAGGCAGCAGGCTCACGGATGACAGAGGGCATGTTCCATGTTGTAAAAAGTGCATCACCCAGTTCCATATGATTGAAGCCGTAGAGCTTTCGTTCGTTTTTATAAATGAGTTCGTTTTTATCTGTACACTTTTGAATTAACTCATGAACCGGTAAAGTATCAGCATTATTCAATATGATTAATCTACCGTAATCATGTAGAAGCCCAGCATAAAAGATCTCGTCTGACTTTCCACCAACTATTTGGTCAATTGTCTGACAACATATAGCTACAGCTAGAGACCGTTCCCAGAAATCTTTTGTATCAATTTTATTAGTGATAGTTTCAGGGAAAGTCGTAGTGCTTTTTTGAGCATTGATCAGAGTGCGAATTTGGCCAAGACCTAGTTGAGTGATGGCTTTCGATAAACAGCCAGTTTCATCTTTACGCTTATTTAAAGATGTATTATTTAATTGATGTATTTTGGCCGTCAGAACAGGATCCATAGCAATCATCTTAATAAGCTTTTGTTGTGGCGTATTTTGACTTGCAGACAACTTTTTGACTAATTCTATGATAGGCTCATGTGGACTCGGCATTTTGCAAGAGAGAATAAAGTTTTTAGCTTTGAGATTCACAACTCCTCCGACATTTTACGTCTGAGGTTTCTTGCAGCGGCCATTTTTAGAGAGTGAATAAAGTCATTGTTAGGATTATGGATAAACATCGTGTCGATGATGTTATCCGCTTCTTTCTGTTTAATTATGTTTTGCGTCGCTTCTAAATCTTCAGTAGCTTCGATAAAGATTCTTCGCACTCCCCAAGTGATAAGCGTGCGGATCTTACTAGCAGAAAGTTCAGTACCGGCAGGAAGTAAGAGCATCTGACTCTGACTATGCACATCCTTGGCGACAGTCATTCCTTCTTTTAATAGATCGGTACTTATATATTCCATGAACAACAACTTCTTTGTTTTAATTGTAGAGAAATACAACTCATTAACTGTACCAAGCTTCGGATTGAATCAAATAAAAAGGATAAAGGAGCCCTGATCTTCAGGTGCTCCCTCAAATTGATCTCATCCGCCCGATGGTTAATAAGAGTGCTGAGTACAAGCACAGATAGTGTGCCAGATTGGCGATTATTTGTGTTATTTGTTGTGGAGAGGCAAAAAATAGGAGACCACCGATCTTCGGATGATCCCCCCCTCAAAATGTATGAAAGCTTAGTTGTTAAAGTATATGACTTGAAGATGTCTATGTCATGGGACTGATGGTTATACTTTGATCAATATTTTGTAAAGCTTTAGTTAAGAAGGGGAAGTGGTGGTTTTAAAACTCGAGTTTACTGTCCAGTTTTACCATGACGAAGTACTCAGAGTCTTTAAGTATATCTGTGCCGTCATTTGGATAGATGTTTTTATAAGCAGATGGAGGTATCTGGAAAGAGCCTTGGTCACCTTCAACTTTTAGGTATTTGCCGTCGATTATATTTCCAAGTCCATGTAGGCACTTTAGGCGGAAGCCGGCTTCTTCAGGTTCTTTTTCTGACTTTTTAAAAGTTTCTTCATCTTTTAACTGACAAAAGACAACACAGATTTTACGACCTTCTAGATAGTCTAGTTGAACTGGCATGAGAGCTCCCGTTTTGTAAATGAAAATGGCTGTTTTCAGGCTTATGTCAAGAGCTTTTTGAGTACAGTTAATTGACATTGTTAGAAATCGAAGGAAGTTGCAACAGAAAAAGAGATTTTGACAAGGTTAAAAAAATGAAGTTAAACGTCGCCAGTGTAGCCCTGAACCAGATACCATTAGACTGGAATGGAAACCAAAAAAGGCTTGAAGAAGCTTTCGCAAACTTACAGTCTCAAAAGATTGAGTTGGCTTGTTTCCCAGAGATGTCGATTTGTGGTTATGGTTGTGAAGACGTTTTTTTAGCTGATTACCTTTATGAAGAATCTCTTGATATACTTTTTAGCTTGCTTCCCAAAAGCAAGGGCTTAGTTGCTGCTATAGGCTTGCCACTTAAAGTCGGACAGTTCCGTTATAGTGCGGCGGCTTTAGTTATTGATGGCGAGATAGCGGGTTTCTACTGCAAGAAAAACTTAGCAAATGACGGACTACACTATGAACACCGTTGGTTTGAAGCTTGGTCTGAAGGTGAAGTTTCAAGTGTTGAGATACGCGGAAAGAGTTATCCTGTGGGAGACTTACAGTTTAATGTTTCGGGACTAACCATTGGTTTTGAGATCTGTGAAGATGCATGGGTAGAAAAGCGCTTAAGCGGTAATCAGAAACCAAAATGTTCATCAGTCATCCTTAATCCTTCTGCTAGTCACTTTGCATTTCGAAAAAACATCGATCGTCGCCAACTCATTCTTGATGGTTCTAAAGAAATAAATGGTTCTTATATTTATGCAAATATGAGCTCAAATGAAGCTGGCCGAATTATTTATGATGGCAGTAACTTTGTTGCAACCAAAGGTGAACTTGTTGCCGAAAGCGAACGTTTTAGTTTTGATGAAGTAGTGGTTACTACAGCAGTTATAGAACCTGCATTATATGAAGATACGAAAGCTGGTCAGGTTGTTGTAGACTATAAGTTTTCAGAAACTTCACTATCAGTAAGTCCTGTCCAGAAATCAATTTTAAATCAAACAGAAGATGAAGAGTTTTTACTAGCGGAGACTCTTGGATTGTTTGACTATGTTCGCAAAAGCTTTAGCAAAGGCTTTATACTTTCCCTTTCTGGTGGCGTGGATTCGGCAACCTGTGCGGTTCTCATCCGTCATATGGTGGAGAGAGCAGTTAATGCTTTAGGAATGGATGGATTTAAACAACGCTTTGCTTATTTCAAAGAGATACAGACGGCAGAGTCAGTTGATGAAGTAATGAAGTCGATGCTTTGTTGTGTTTATCAAGCAACAGCGAATAGCGGTCCTGTAACTGAGAATGCAGCAGAGTCACTCGCCAAAGAAATAGGCGCCGACTACCACTTTTTTAATGTCGATGAAGTTCTTGAAGGTTATAAAGACTTAGTTCAAGGGACTATGGATCGTCCACTGAGTTGGGAAAAGGACGATTTAGCTTTACAAAATATCCAAGCAAGAGTTCGTGCTCCAAGCATATGGATGGTGACAAACTTACGCGGTGGCCTTTTGGTGACGACAAGTAACCGTAGTGAAGCTGCCGTTGGTTATGCGACGATGGATGGTGACACTAGTGGTGGTCTTTGTCCTCTTGGTGGAGTCGATAAAACCTTCTTGCGTCGTTGGTTGCGTTCAGTTGAAGTGAATTCACTTTGTGGTTGTGAAACTATCCCAACTTTGAAGTTTGTGAATGAACAAGAACCAACAGCAGAGCTTAGACCTTCAGACCAAGAGCAAAAAGATGAAGAAGACCTCATGCCTTACGAGGTTTTAGACTTTATCGAAAAAGCCTCTATTCGAGATAAGAAGAGTCCAAGCCGAATATTTTCTGAAGTCGTAGAGACTTATAAAGTAGATAAGGCTCAGGCTTTTACTTGGATTGAGAAGTTTTATCGCCTTTGGTCACGTAACCAGTGGAAGCGAGAGCGTTATGCTCCGGCATTTCATATGGATGACGAAAATCTTGATCCTAAAACATGGTGTCGTTTTCCTATCCTTAGTGGTGGTTACCAGCGTGAATTGGCGCGCATAAAGTCTGAAAATGACTTATAAGTCCAGGGCAATTTAAACTATTTATCAAAAAACTTACTAAAACTTTCTAATAAAATGAAAACTCATGCATTTGTCCTTTAGAAGCCGGCAAAAATAAAGCGAGGATATGTGAAAGAAGTTTGGATTAGAGAGATGCTTGAACAGTATGAGGGCCCTCTTTTGAGGTATGCGTTCAAGTTATGTAAGGATTTGGAGCTAGCACAAGATGCTGTTCAAGATACCTTTATGAAGCTTTGTCGTGAAGATCGCAATAAAGTGGAGTCTTACCTAGCTAAGTGGCTTTTTACAGTCTGTCGCAATCGTATTTTTGAAATTCTTAGGAAGGAAAATAGAATGCAGACACTAGATCAAGTTCAACTAGAAAAAGTCGTCGAAAGAGATAGGTCTCCAGCAGACTCAGCCGAGTTGAGCGACGATAAAACAGTTCTCAGGGAATTAATGGTAAAACTACCGGCGAAAGAGCAGGAAGTTTTAAGACTCAAGTTTCAAAATGGTCTGAGTTATAAAGAAATCAGCGATATAACGAAACTCACTGTTTCAAATGTTGGCTTTATACTCCATAAGACCATCAAGGAACTAAAGGGACAATTTCATAAGAAGTCAGATACATCTGGAGGTTTATCATGAGTCAGGAAGATGTAAGAATCACAGCCTACATTCTAGGCGAACTAGCAGGTCAAGATAGAATCGATTTTGAAAAAGAAATGGCATCTAACCCAGAACTAAAAGCAGAAGTCGATTCATTTAAAGAGTTTTCTGAAATATTGGAATCTGAATTAGGTGATGAAGATGTTCCAGCCTTAAAGCCAGAACAGCGCGAGAAAATCTTAGAATCTACAAAGCCTAAAAAAACCATTAAGTGGAATCTGATTATTTCTGCAATAGCAGCTTGTTTGGTACTTGGTTTAGTTATGCGGCATAACTTAACACCAGAGCGTCAGCTAGCAAAGAGAGAAATACATGAAGAGAAAGCTCAATCTTTAGCGAGTGATTATTCAACTCCGAAAGCAGCACCAGTAATGGAGAAACAGGTAAAAAAAGAGGCTAAAAGACTCTCCTATGCAATGGGCTCAAGAGATGGTAGACGGTCTCGACTTCGAAACAGTAAAGAAAACCTGAGGCTTGGAGAAACCACCCAAAAAAATCCCGTTTTAACTACAGTTAAGCTCGAAAATACTTCTACCAATGATGCCGCTTTAGAAGATATCAGTTATCAAGAGCCATCAAGAGCGATGAAGGTAACAGAGAACCGTTTGAAAGCTTCTCAAGCAGCTGTCAATGGTCTTGTGGAAGCGGATAGCGTTGTTTCTGTAGAACTTGAAGAGCAGTCAGGTCGATTGATGACTGGAGACAAGTACGGTCAGTACATAGAAAATAGTTTTCTGACTGTCGGGCAAAAACCTTTGTCGACATTCTCGATTGATGTTGATACCGCGAGCTACACTAACCTTAGAAGTAATCTTCAAAATGGTTATTTTCCTCAAGCAAATTCAGTTCGAATTGAGGAGATGATTAACTACTTCGATTATGATTATCCGCAGCCGAAAAAAGGTCAGCCATTTTCAGTTAATATGGAAATAGCAACAAGCCCTTGGAGTACAGGGAATAAACTGGTTCGAATAGGACTTAAAGGTAAAGATGTCAAAGCTGAAGATCGTCCTAGTAGCAACTTAGTTTTCCTTGTCGATGTTTCGGGTTCTATGAGTTCTTCAAATAAGCTTCCTTTACTTAAAGAAGGCTTTAAGAAGATGATCACAAACTTAAATGAAAAAGATCGAGTTGGGATCGTCGTCTACGCTGGTAGAGCGGGAGTTGTACTAAACCCAACAGTCTGTGACGAACGCGGCAAAAAGCTTATCACTGAAGCCTTGAGCCGATTGAATTCAGGAGGATCAACAAATGGTGCTGGTGGTATAAAGAAAGCTTATGAACTAGTTAAGCAAAACTTTATCAAAAATGGTACAAATAGAGTCATCCTTGCTACAGATGGAGACTTTAATGTTGGTTTGAATTCAAATAAAGAATTGATCGAGCTGGTTAAAGAGAAATCTAAGGATAAATCGTACCTGACAGTCTTGGGCTTCGGTCATGGCAATCTGAATGACCACATGATGGAAGAGATCTCGAATAAAGGCAATGGTAACTATTTCTTTATCGACTCTCAAGAAGAAGGAACGAGAGTTCTTTGTCAAAAGATCAGTGGGACTTTAGTGACGATCGCTAAGGACGTAAAGATCCAAGTTGAGTTCAATCCTGCGAAAGTTCAGAGCTATAGACTAATCGGTTACGATAACCGCCAGTTAAAAGATGAAGACTTCAACGATGATAAGAAAGATGCCGGTGAAATAGGTGCAGGTCATACAGTGACGGCGATCTACGAAATAGTTCCAGTTGGTTCAGCGAATGCTAAAGCAAAAGTAGATGCGCTTAAGTATCAGCCTGCAGCAAGCTCACAAGTTGACAGTTTTGCAGATGAATCCGCAGAATATGGCGATGAGCTTATGACAGTAAAGTTACGCTATAAGTCTCCACAAGGAGGGCCGAGTTCGCTTTTGACTTATCCATTAAAAGATAAGAATGTGAAATTTATGGAAGCGTCAAAAGATTTTATTTTTGCGAATACTGTTGCGGCTTTCGGCATGCTTATCAAGAAATCTGATTATCGCGGTGACGTTGATTATCAAAAGCTAGAGAAGTGGCTTTTAGAAAGTAAAGCAGTTGGTAACTCGAAAGAGCGAATGGAGTTCTTTGGCCTTATTCGTCAGGCGATAAAGCTAAAGTAAGACTCTAAAGGGGTAAATTGGCGCCAGCTTTTAGTTGGCGCCTTTTTTGTGTCTAAAAAAACTTTATTTCTTCAGTTTCTTTCTCTGGGGATAAAACCTTCTCACATGCTTTTTCTCCAAAGATAGAGAAGAGAGCAGGGCGAATGATGAAGTCGAGTAGAGTACTTGAAATAAGACCACCGATTATGACCGTTGCAACAGGGTAGAGTATTTCTTTACCAGGTTGGCCAGGAGATAAGGCAAGTGGGACAAGAGCGATACCACTAGTTAGCGCAGTCATGAGTACAGGAATCATTCTTTCTTGTCCGGCTTTGATGATCATCTCCTTGGAAAACTTCATGCCTTCTTCCTTGAGTAAAAACATGTAGTGATCTAAGAGGAGTATGGCATTTCGTGTCGCTATACCACCAAGTGAGATGAGTCCAACAAGTGTAGCCACAGAGATAGTTTGGTTGGTAAGTTTTATAAAAATAACAGCACCGATAAATGCCATAGGAATACTTGCGAGCACCTGAAGGCTTAAATTTAAAGATCCGAAGTGCGCATAAAGTATAAACACCATAGCAAACAGAGAAAGGATACTTAAAGCAAGTATACGTTTGGTGGCGGCTTCTTGAGCTTCAAATTGACCACTTAGTTTAAGTGAATAGCCTTTCATATTTGAGATCTTAGCTCGGACCGGATCGAGGGCTTTATTGACTGCATTTACGACCTCACCAAGAGATTTACCGGCGACGTTGTGTTGAATGACAATACGTCTTCCGACATTTTCATGTTTAATGCTATTGGAGGTTAATTCGGTACGGATCTCAGCTACATCTTTTAAGCGAATCAATGAATCATCGTGTTTACGAATATATAGGTTTTTGATTTGCTCTAAATCTTTTCTATCTTTTTCTTCCAGTCTTAGAACAATGGGATAAATAAAACGACCTTCAACTAGCTTAGAAACTTCTTCTCCACCGAGAGTAAGTTCGATGAACTCGGCGACATCTTCGACGGCTAATCCATGACGAGCTAGTTTTTCTCTATTTGGTTTTATCGCGATATTTGGAACCAGTACTTGAGGCTCAATCATAAGGTCTTTTACGCCTTCGACATTTTTTATATGCCCTTCAACCTCTTTGGCTAGAGAGCGGAGTGTATCTAGGTCTGGCCCAAAGACTTTTACTGCAACCTGAGCTTTAACTCCTGAGAGCATTGCCGAAAGTAAATGAGCTAATGGTTGGTCTATTGCCATAGCAACTCCAGGGAACTCTTGAGCAAACTTTGTTCGTATTTCAGCTTTTATGTCTTCAGGGTCTCGGTTTTTACTAGAATCAAAAGTGACGATAACTTCAGACGTACTCACACCTTCGGCATGTTCGTCTCCTTCTGCGCGGCCAGTTCTTCTCGTTACATACTTGACGCCATCTATACTCGTCAGAAGCTTTTCAAGTCGTTGACCATACTCATTGGAGGTTTTTAAGCCTGTTTCTGGAGGTAATACTAGGTTGACCTGAGCAACACCTTCATTGAATGCCGGTAGAAACTGAGAGCCAGTATTCACTAAAGTATAAACTCCAGCTACGGTTCCTAAGACTAAAAGAAGTATCAATGCTTTGGCATTTTTAATACTCATCTCGATAAATTGAGCAATAACAGCCTTGAGTTTCCTTACTAGTAGCGTATCTCCACTATCATGTTTGGCTAAGTTTTTAGGTAGCAAGTAGTAACAGAGTGCAGGTGTAAGTGTTAGGGAAACTAAAAGTGAAGATATAACACTGACGATGTAAGCAATGCCGATAGGAACAAAAAGCTTTCCTTCCATACCTGTTAAGAAGAATAGTGGAACGTAGACAACAACGACAAGTAAAGTTCCTATGACTATTGGCTTTCTGACTTCAGACGATGCAGTAAAGATAACCTTTAAGGGGGGTACTTTATTTGTTTTAAGTTTGTTTTGGTTTAGTCTTCGGTAGACATTTTCAACATCTACTATGGCGTCATCAACAAGAGCGCCAATGGCGACTGCGAGCCCACCAAGAGTCATAGTATTTATACCTATTCCAAGAATCGAAAAGATAATTGCCGTTATGGCAATAGACATGGGAATAGCAGTTAACGTAATGAAGGTTGTACGCCAGTTCATCAAGAAGACGAAAAGGATAATAACAACAAGTATACCGCCATCACGAACAGCATCCATAACATTTTTTATAGCGCGATCAATAAAATCAGCCTGCTTAAAAAGCTCAGGGTTGATAGTTAAGTCAGGATCGATACTCAATGACTTTTGCTTGAGGACTTCTTCAACTTTCTCAGTCAGTTTAACAGTGTCAAAACCAGGTTGTTTCATGACCACAAGAAGAACGCCAGGTTTACCATTTACTCCTATATCGCCAATTTTTATTATAGAAGGACCAAAAGTGATATTGGCGACATCTTTGATTCTAATAGGGCGAAGAGAATCAGGCTTAACAACGGCATTTTCGAGTTCATCTTTATTTTTGAGCATACCGTTTACTGTTATGACTGGAGCAGTAGTACTGATGTTAATGAAACCACCGCTGCTGTTCATATTATTCTTGGATATAGCGGATGATATTTCTTGAGGAGTTACCTCGAACTCTCTTAGCTTAGCTGGATCCATGATGACTTGTAGTTGTTTGCTACTGCCACCAGCAACGATCACTTTAGAAATACCAGGTATCGAAAGAAGATCGTACTTAAGTTCGAAGTCAGCTAGTGCGCGTATTTCTTCTTGAGAGAACTTCCCAGACTTACTACTTAAGCCGATGAATTGAATTTGCCCCATGATACTCGAGATGGGAGCCATCTGCGGTTCAGTGCCTTTGGGTAATCTATTCTTAGCAAGAACTAGTTTTTCAGCGATGATTTGTCGGTTTCTGTAAACGTCTGAGCCCCAAGCAAACTCAACTTTAACTACAGATAAACCTAAACCAGATGAAGACGTGACTCGTTCAACTCCAGTCGCTCCATTTAAAATTTGCTCTAGTGGAGTAGTAACTAGAGTTTCAACATCCTCAGGAACCATGGCGTGTGCTTCCGTCATGACAACAACCATTGGGCGGTTTAAGTCTGGTAGAACATCTACCGGCATTTGTTTGGCGATGTATGAACCTGAAAGTGCAATAAGCAAGGAAAATACAACGATGAGCAGCCTGTTTTTCAAGGCAAAAGCAATGATGTGATTCAACATGTTTTTACCTATTCTTTAATGGTTATGGCCAGCATGTGGATCAACAGCTTGTGGAGTTCCTGCAACTAGTGCTTGTTGGAGAGCAAAAGCACCTGAAGTGACGATAGTGTCACCCAGTTTGAGATCAGACTTTTTACTCAAGGCTATCATACCGTTTCGGCTGGTAAGAATAGCGACATTTTTTCGAGTGAATGCTTTTCCATTTTGTACAAAAATAATTTTGTCAGGTCCATGTTGGATGATGGCCTCTTCAGGAACTATGATGACATCTTTTATTTCTTTTATAGGTATATTGACGAGATACTTCATGCCTTCTCTTAGTGCCCAAGTTACGAAATTTTTATTTTGAACTTTCTGAGAATGAAGAACAGAGTTTTGGGTTAAGAATTGAGCGATATTTGTTGTGTCATCTTTGTTGGTGATGTTTGTCAGCAGAATACCTTTTAAGTCAGGACCATTTCCAGAAATTAGTGGTTGTGCACTTATCTTTTTGGCTAGTTTAAGAGCTTGAGTAAGGTCCTGCATTTCACTTGCTTGCGGTTTGCTGACTAGTTTGATCGTCTCAGGATTTGAAAGAGTCAGTAGTTTTTGACCAATTTCAACATTTTGGCCAATTTTAACGGATATGCTTTCTATTGTCCAACCTTGGCTGGATTTAGGGACTTTAAGACTAATGATTGGGTTAAAAGCTCCTTGCTCATGCAGACTTTTTATGTGTTCTAGAGTATGGCCTTCTTGTAGTAAACTTGCGACTTCTAAAAAGTTGGATTTTACCGACGAATCATTTTTAAACCAGTCTATTAATTGTTTTGAAAGTAGATCTTCTGCAACAAGTTCACCAATTGTGGCAACAGTCCAACGGTTCTTGCGTAGTTCCATACTCACAGCAGCTAAGATACTGTCTGCATTTTTGTCCCAGATGTTATTTGACTTTAATGAGTTTTTCCAAATCCTATAGAGCTCGATATTGAAGTTACCTTTCTCTATTTGGACTATTTCACTTTTATTTAAGCCATGAAGTTTAAGTTTTTGACGGCCACTTTCAACAGAGCGAGACATCTTTTCTATTTCGTATTTTAAGTCGATTAGATCCTTCTTAGGAACGATACTTAGGTCACCAGCTTCTTTTTGGAACTTTTGTAAACGACTGACTTCACTTTGAAGTATTTCTTTACCTTTTAGATTTTGTCTAAGAGATGATATGGCAGTGTGAAACTCTTCTGATGCAGGCGTTAATATTTCTTCGATCATTTTTAGTTCAGGGCGAGGGATCTTTCCTCGGTAAATGGTCAACAAGACTTCGCCTGTATTTTTATGCTCTCCACTGATCAAGTCTAGAGATTTTATTTTGCCAGCAAATGGCGCAAAAACGGGTCTGTCAGTTTGCTGTGTTTTGCTAACTATTGCTGGGATACTTTGAGTAATAATAAAGTTTTCAAAGCTAACTTTTTTAGTTTTGATTTTCATGTTCTCTAAAGCTTGCTCAGAAATGTCTCCAGAGGCTTCTTCACTATGATCGTGTCCTTCGTGGTCGCCATGATCGTGCTGACTGTTATCATGTCCAGAATGGGAATCTCTAGCGTTGTTATCACAGCCAATAAAGATCAGGGAAGATAAAATAAGTATTAGCAAGGTTTTCATTTCTTTACCTCAAGAGTTTTGAGAGGGTTTTCAAATTTATGTGGATCATCGACATCTAAATGAAAAAGTTTTGTACCAGTAGTTACCTCGATAGCGATGAGGATTTGCCAGCTTTCTTCATTTATTTCAGATTTATTAAGCTTAAATTCTTGATGTTGAGCAAGAAGGTCTAGGTATCGTAGTGTATCAATAGATCCAAGCTTTAAAGCTGTTTCTGCATCTTTTGAGTTTGTTTTAGCTAAAGGTAAGATTTTATTTTCGATAATATCGTACTTTTGTTGTACTAGATTTAAAGTTTGAATCTGGGATTCAAGTAGAGATAGTTTTAGACTTAATTTTTGTTTGTACTTTTGTAGTTCAATTTCTCTTTGAGCAACACTACTGGCAATAGATTGTTGATTTTGATCAAAGAATGGAAGTTTAATTGAAAATGGTAAGGTTAATATTCGTCTATCTTCTCCAACTTCTTGCTCTTGTGATAGACCAAACTTTAAGTCTGGATATTGCTTAGTTAATTCAAGTCTGAGTTTTTTGTTGGCCATATGAAAACTTAACTCTTGTCGAGACAGACTTGCGTTGTTATTAAGCATAAGTTCTTTCAAATGAGTAGCTCTAGGCAGTGTGTAATGATCAAATGTTTTTGTGGCTAATTGTATTTTTCGTAATGACGCCAAATCAATATTGAGAAGATTAGCAAGTTTCTGTAAATAAAGATTTTTTTGATTTCGAAGATCTAGTTCTCGCAGTTTGAGCCTTGCTATTTGAATGTCGATTTGAGTTAAGCCTAACTTCGTGGAAGTCCCGAATTCGATAAGCTTTTTTGTGATTTTACGACTGAGGCTTAGAGTCGTTATGAGTTCATTGATAGCATCGTTTTTTTGTTGGTTGACCATGATTGAGATATAGGACTTTTTTAGTTGGAAATACAAACTTCGGTGTTCAAGAATTAGTTCGTTGTGTGCTTGTATTTCTCTAGCGTTATTGATGTCATCTTGTCTCAAGAGTCTTGATCCTAGCGGTATACTGAACCCAAAACCTAAAAAAGGCTGAGTTGAGCTTGCCGAAGTTTTCCCCAGCTGCGATCCAAATGCAGGGCCAATTGTTATTTCGGGGTTAGGCCAGGGTGTTGCTAGTTCAGCAATGCTTTTATGCTTTTTATATTCATTTCTCAAAAGCTTTAAATTGTTATTGCGCTCACTCATCAGCATAGCAAGGTCAGCAAAACTAGTCGTTTGTATATTCTCGACATTTCGAAAACTAGTGACTTCTTTTAGTATCTTTTTTGAATCAAGTTCAAGTGGTTGGTAGGTCTGGCAGGAAACGAGAAAGATAAAACTCAGTATACCTGACAAAGCTTTAGATATATTTTTCATAAGTTCTTTTGTGAAATTTGGAAATAAGTAGGCAGCCAAAGACAAGTCCTGGGCTCATGGGTAATTTACAAATTTAAAGGGATCAGATAAGGAGACAGAGGGTCTTAAAGTGGAGAAGAGGGGTGTTAGTTGTGAGTAGCTCGGTAGAGTATTTTTTGCCAACCTCGACAGGGCGCTCTAGAGCTTTAACCTTAGAAGTAGGAGTAGTGAAAGTGTTTTGGATGAGTGGTTTTGTTGATGCTTTAAGGTTCTTCTCAAAGCTTTTGACTATCTTGGGAAAGTTGAGTTCAGTGTCTTGGCAGTCATTTTTATCAATGATGTTCTTTTCGTGACAATCGTCAGTGACAGTCGGATTCTCGTGGCACTCAGTGTCTTCACAGCAAATCTTCTCTATTAAATCCGCAACAGATTCCTCACAAGAACAAATCTGACCGTTTTCAAACTCGAGGGAAATACGTCCATTCTTTTCACATAGGACGAGTCCATCTGGGATGATCGCCGTAAATGCAATTGTCGATATGAGGATGATGTTTGCTATAAAATTCATGGTTCTAAGGTAATGAGCGAGTTTGTAGAATTCAATAATAAAGACAAATTGTTTTTTCGTATGTGTATTTAAACGGGTAAGGGAACCTTTATGAAAATTTTTCTATTTTTAATTTTGACCATGTCTTTTGTGTTTGCTGAAATACCAAACTCGGGTCCTAAAAGTATCATTTATAGATCTGAGACGAAAGCACCAATTTTACGTGGATTGGCTGTAGAGTTTGCAAAGAATTCAGGCGAATCGGAAGAAGTCGTTGTTAAATTTAAGGAGCTGCTAAATAAGTTTGTTGAAACAGAATGTCTGTTAGGTGACTTTGAAACTTACAAAGACCTCAGTAAAAGAGCTCACGAAATACTTAAGCTTAAGCCTAAAGATACTTTGTGCAAAGCTCTCTTGGGGAAGGTGTTTGTTCATTCAAAAGTTCATGGAGATTTTAATCATGCGCTCCATTTGTTTAACGATGTTAGAAAGGACGTAAATGCTTCTAAGTATTCAGAGTTAACAAAGACAATAATCTATGACTGGATGATGGATCGTTATAGATGGTACTCTAGTTTTCCTAATGGTAAAAACCTTACATTTACTAATGCCGCAAAACAATTAGTGAAAACCTTAAGGTCAGAAGCAGATGTAAGGAAACAGCGTTATTTGGCTGAGCATATTGTCGATTTTTATACTAAGGATGACTTCAAATTAAAAGAATTAGTTTTTAAAAGTCTTAATGATGATCCCGGAAAATCATCAGAGTGGATTAGGAACTTAACTTTTGGAGAATACAGAATCGATAAAGCTTGGAAAGAAAGGGGTGGTGGATACGCTAATACAGTTTCTAAGGATGGTTGGAAAGGTTTTCGTGAAAATTTAAAGGTAGCCTACCAGTTACTTAAAAAAGCTCATGATTTAAGACCAAACTCTCCAGAGCCTGCAGCAAGGCTAATTACAGTAAGTATGGGCGGTGGCACGGAGGAAGGAATACGTTACTGGTTTGAGCAGGCAATAAAAGCAGAGTTTGATTATGAAAATGCTTATCATAGTTATCTTCTTGCTATTTTACCAAGGTGGGGCGGTAGTCATAACCTGATGGTGTCTTTGGGTAAAGAGTGTGCGGCAACAAATGCGTATGATACAATTGTACCGTGGATGTTCCTTCAAGCAGCATTGAATATTCATCGCGATAAGGGACACACGGCGCTAAAGGCAACAGGTATTTACCCCGCAATTCATGATGTGATGAAGAATTATGAAAGCTTTCAAGAAAAAACCAAGAGTTACGTTCATCTCGATAAGCGCTACGTTAAATCTATACATTTCTTAATGGCAAAGATTTTTGAACGCCATTCTCATATACTCAAAATACACGAGTTGTATGGAGAAGACGCCGTTTCTCCTTCTGTACTGAAATCCTATGAACTTCAGTATAAGAAAACTATAGATGCAGCGTACGCTTATTCTGGAGAGGCGGATCAAATTCTTAAAGGTGTGGAAGATAGAATAGACTGGACTAGGCTTTCCTCACAAAAACAGTCTTATAACTGGGACTTTAATAAGCTTAAAGATTATGAAAATGTACTGAAAGATTTAATAGATGCAGAAAACATTGTTAGTAATCCGAAATCGAGTAACTATTTCAAAAGTAAGAAGTCAATTGTGAATGCTAATATTAATTTTATTAAGGGAGGTTGGGTTGATTTATCTTTCGACAAACACCTTTCTGATTGGCTAGTTTATGATGGAAACTTCAAATACATAGATAACAAGACAATTGAAGGAGTTTCTAGCAACTCTACAAACCTTTATATATCTCACGAGGGTCGCTTTGAACCACCTTATGCAATCGAAGTTGAAGTTGAGACAGAAGGAACAAAAGGAAAGGTTTATCCTGGGATGATCCTCGGTCAGACAAAAGGGCCAGTAAGCGGTCGAATCTTTTGGGTAGATGGAAGGCGTGGAGAGTATGGATTTGCTCACTTAAGGTATCGCCCTTCTATGGGGAAAATGATTACAAAAAGTAACTCTCATAAGATACGAGTTAATTTCTGGAACGGATACTTTGAAATGATGGTTGATGGTAAGCAAGCTTTCAGGCAGTATCAAAATAACCTTAGACCTTTAAGAGTTGGTTTGGGGATATCTCCAAAAAGTATTTTTGACGGAAAAGTGAGATTTAAGAACTTCCGTATTAAAAAGCTTAACCTTCCAAAGCTACCTGGCAAAAAAGCTGGTAAAGAAAAAGTTGAGTTTTTTAAACAGCGTCTTAACGATGAGCCATACCCTTATACGTACTTGGGCTTAGCTGAAGGTTATACAGCTTCAAAAGAGTTTGATAAAGCTTTAGAAACTTTGCAAGAAGGCGTGGAGCGTTTTGAGAGCATGCTGTTGATGGAGGAGCTTTCAGATGAACTTCGTCGTCGGAAAAAATACTTAGCATCTTATGAAGTGTTAAAAAAGTTACTTAAAAGTAAAAGCTTTTTAAAGGAAGATGGCCATTTATACTATGGCAGAATGGCGAGAATGTTTGGAACTGCAACAAATTCTTCAGTAAGAGACGGTAAGAAAGCAATTGAGTACTCTAAAAAGAGCTTAAAATACCGCATCTCAAAACCACAAAAAGTTTATTACCTCGAAAGCTTAGCCTATGGATATGCTACAGATGGAAACTTCAAAGAAGCTATAAAAACAATGAAAGAGGCTATTAAGCTGACTAAAAATAAGAAAAAAGTTAAGACTTTTAATGAAAGGTTGAAGCTTTTTGAGAACAACGAAATTTTCTTTTATAAATAATTCTCAAGTAGACTGTCCAAAACATTTCCCTGTAGGACTTAAGTAGGTAAGGCTTACAGGGTATGAACAAAATATCGAAGGGCAATGTTGTGTGGCACTGCTACTTCCAAAATAAAATGTTTGGTGGTTTATGAGAAAGAGATTTACTTTAATCGAATTGCTAATTGTTGTGGCGATCTTGGGGATTTTGGCAAGCTTACTTTTGCCTTCGTTGGGCAAAGCGCGTTACAAGTCGCGCATCGCTGTTTGTATGTCTAACTTAAAACAATGTTCTGTCGGTATGACAGCTTACAGCACTGGCAATGATGGGCGGTTTTCTCCAGTATTGCCAAGTTTCCAATCCAGTCCTTGGACGACCTATGTACTTTTTGAAAATGGTCAGCACTATAATATGGGCAAAGTTTATAAGGATGGTTTTATCCCCGATCTAAGAGTTTTCTTTTGTCCTCAAAATGAAGAAAATCAACAAGAACAATTTACCTTAGAATACAACACCAATAGTAGTGGCCAGCTTGTTATACCATCTGGTGATGATAGAGCTCGTTCAAGTTATCACTTTCTTATGAAAAATATGGGTTATAGCCTTCGTAGCAAAATTCGTATGAGTCAGTTAGATAATGAAATGAGCTTTTTGATGGATAAGCTCAATCACGATGTAAATACAGCTCATAATCAAGGTAAGGTAGGTTGGAACTTTATGCGTCCAGATTTGACGGTAAAGTTTGTTCGTAGTCCTAAAGTTTGGAGTATTGTCCAAGCTGGACCTATTGGTACGAAATGGAGTGAAACCACAACTGCAGTAAACGAGCTATTAACTAAATAAGGCTTGCTGATTATTGCATAAATATTTAATTAAAAGTTACTTATGATTATTTTGTGCTATATTAGGTGCAGCGAAAATTTCTAATAACCTTTAATAGCTTTGCATCTAATGTACAAAAAAAGTCTTTCATCTC
>JAJPOQ010000147.1 GCA_021232515.1 Lentisphaeraceae bacterium | reverse complement strand
TCAGTAGAGGTCAATTATGAATCCGCTAAACATCTCTCCAAATGGTCGTAACCTTCTAAATCGCCGTAGCTTTCTTAACCAAACAGGTGGAGTTCTAGGTTCTCTTGGTCTACTTAGCCTTCTTGGTCAAGACAAGCTTCTTGCTTCGTCTGATACAGAAAAAACTCCTATACGTCCTGCCATAAACCCAGAAAACCCATATGCACCAAGAAACGGGCACTTTCCTGCCAAAGCTAAACAAGTTTTAGTTGTATACTGTCCTGGCGCTGTGAGTCAGGTCGATACTTTCGACTACAAACCTGCACTTACTAAGTTTCACGGTAAAAAACCCCCAGGTATACCAGCAGTGACTTTTGAAGGCCCTACTGGCAACATAGCCAAACCATACTGGGACTTCAAACCTCGTGGGAAATCTGGGAAGATGATCTCCGATTTGGTGCCTCACTTAGGCGAAATGGCCGATGATCTTTGCTTTATTCACTCCATGACAACAAAAACAAGTGCTCACCCACAAGGCGAAAACTTTTTCAATACTGGATCAAACTTTGAAGGCTTTCCTTCTAGAGGTGCTTGGATCGGTTATGCTCTTGGAACTGAAAACCAAAACCTCCCAGCCTTTGTCTCTATAAATGACCCACGTGGCAGACCTAGGTCTGGAAAAAACAACTGGGGTTCTGGCTTTCTTCCGGCTGCGTACCAAGGAACTGACTTCAACGCTAGTGCTCTTCCTTCAAACCTTAAACTACCAAAGTCTATCACCAAAAATTCTGAGAAGAAGACAAATGACATTTTGAAGTTTCTAAATGAAAAACATTTGGAGAAGTTCCCTGGTGATACCGACCTAGCTGCAAGAATTGCCAGCTATGAACTTGCTGGTAGAATGCAAATGTCCATTCCAGAAGTTTCAAACATAGACAGCGAACCTCGACACATCATCGAAGAGTATGGTGCAGATAGTAGCGACAAAGTTAAAAGTGGTTATGCTCGTAACTGTATACTTGCCCGAAGACTTCTCGAAGAAGGAGTTAGGGTTGTAGAGCTTTTCAATGGCGCCAATACGCCAAATGGCATCAACAACTGGGACTCTCACAGAGACATCAAGAAAACCCATCAAATGCAAGCCGACATCATGGATCGTCCAACTGCGGCTCTTATCCGCGATATGAAGCGCCGAGGTATGCTCGATGATGTATTAGTTGTTTGGTGTACAGAGTTTGGTCGCATGCCATTTTTACAAGCCAACGGTACGGGCCGAGACCATAATCCAAGTGCTTTTACTTGTTTCATGGCAGGTGCAGGCGTTAAGAAAGGTTATTCGCACGGCAGTAGCGATGAGTGGGGATTCAAAGTTGCCGAAAAACCAACTGAAGTTTTCGACTTCAATGCGACTATACTTCATCTTATGGGACTCGATCACGAACGACTGTCCTACTACCACAATGGTCTCGAGCAGCGCTTAACTGTTGTCCATGGTCATGTTATCGAAGATATACTCGCATAAACTAAAGACTTTTTTCAAAAACCAATGTTAGGTTTCTCCCTGAACGGGAGTGACCTAGTAAAACCAAAGGTAACTATGAAATATTTATTAACACTCTTACTCCTGTCCTGTTCGATGTTTGCCAAAGAACGCCCAAACATACTTTTCATCGCTGTAGATGACCTAAGACCAGAGCTCAATTGTTATGGCAAAGACTATATAAAAAGCCCAAACCTCGACACTCTTGCAAAACAAGGCTTGTTGTTCGATAGAGCCTATTGTCAGGAACCCATCTGTAACCCTTCTAGAGCTTCAATCATGACTGGCATGCGTCCTGAAAAAATCGGAGTCTTTCACAACAGTCAATACTTCAGAGAAACCTCCCCAGAACTAGTAACTCTTAGTCAATACTTCATAAAAAATGGTTACAATGCAGCTTATGCCGGCAAGATTTACCATCGAGGTGGCGAAACTGACGAAGACCTTTCTTGGAACTTCAAAACAGAAAATCCTAAAGTTCCTAGAGCGAAGACTATTAAAGGCTATGCTCTCAAAGAAAATCATAAGATCGTAAAAGAAAATAGAGCAAACCTCATCAAAAAATACGGTAAGATCCCAGGTGGTCTTCTACACGGTCCGGCCTATGAAAGTGCAGATGTTCCTGACGCAAGTTATCCCGATGGATACTCTGCTGTCCAAGCGATAGCAACGATGAAAAAGATGAAAGCAACTGGCAAACCATTCTTCATGGCTGCCGGTTTTAAGAAACCTCATCTAGACTTCATCGCTCCTAAAAAGTACTGGGATATGTATGACCGTAAAAACATAAAGCTAGCATCTCAAACACAAGCTCCAAAAAATCACGCTACAACTGGTCTTCATCGTTCATTTGAGTTAAGAACTCGTCATGGCATTCCTAAAAAAGGTCCGATCGGTCCTGAGCTATCTAAGACTCTACTTCACGGCTACTATGCTTGTGTTTCTTATGTCGATGCCCAAGTTGGTATGCTCATGGATTATCTCAAAGAAGATGGTCTAGCAGATAACACAATCATCGTTTTCTGGGGTGACCACGGTTGGCACTTGGGAGATATGGGAGTTTGGGGTAAAGCGACAAACTATGAGATAGCCGCCAGAGTTCCATTTATGATCTACGCACCTTGGATGAAAAGTAAAGGTCAGAAAACAAAAGCACTGGTTGAACTCATGGACATCTATCCAACTTTAGTCGATCTCGCTGGCTTAGAAAGACCAAAAAACATACAAGGAAAGTCTCTAACTCCACTTATGGATAACGCTTCATTAAAATGGGACGAACCTGTTCTAACTCAGTATCCAAACCCAGCACTTAGAGAATGGGCTGCACTGCCTCTAAGCCCTGAAATGCGCCAGACATTTTTCGGCCCGCTTATTGAAGATAAAGAACAAGAAATAAAGGCTCAGTTTGGTTCGAAGTTCAGCAAAGACCTCTTCGAAAATAAGCTTATGGGATACTCTCTGCGCACAGACAGATACAGGTTCATCTCATGGATGGACCGTACCGATAAAACTAAAGCTCCGATTTTTGTCGAGCTCTATGATTTTCAAAAAAGCGATGCTGAACAAGAAAATATCGCTGCCGCAAATCCAGATCTAGTGAAAACTCTACTTAAGAAAACGAGAGATCTACTTAAATAGTTTGTATAGTAAAAGAAAAGAGAGTTTGATGGAATTTACAGATAAACGACAAGACTTATTTGTTGAGCTTTATTGCCAGCACGAGCCGCATATACGCTCGTTCTTGCGCTCACTACTGCCGACAAATACCGATGTAGACGAAGTACTACAAGAAGTCTCTGTCGTTATCTGGAAAAAGTTTGACCGCTTCGATGAATCAACCGACTTCATGCGTTGGGTCTACGTCATCGCTCGTTTAGAAGCCTTAAAGTATCGTCGAAAACACGCTCGGAATCGACTCGTTTTTGACGATAAAGTCTATACTCTACTAGCTGACGAAGGTAAAGATGAGTATCCGAAAAGGCAGCAAGAGCTCAAAGCCTTAAACACTTGTTTGACGACTCTTCCTGAAAACCAACGTTCTTTGATCGACACAATATATAAAAATAAAACAAAAGCCGTCGACCTTGCTGAAAAGATGAAAACAACTGTAAGTTCTCTTTATATGAAACTGACGAGAACCAGAAAAGCACTGTACAAATGCATCAAACAAAGACTCGAAGGTGAAGTCACATGAAAAACTTAACCGATGAAGAAATAGAACTTTTAGAGCAATACTGCAATGAAAGCATATCTGACGAAGACCTTCAACTACTTGAAGACAGACTTCTCGACGATGCTGACTTTAGAGAAGAAGCTAGATCATACTTTGCCATGGACTCGTTTTTAAACCGCGACGAAGAAGCCGTTGTACCAACTAGCATCACCACAGCTCAAGAACCTATAGCTTTTAAGCAAAAATCTAAAAACTACTTCTGGCCCATGGCAATCGCTGCATCGCTTTCATTTGTCGCTGCCCTGCTCATATTGCCAGCTATCAATCAAAAAACTACCACTCCAGCAGTCGCCGAGTCACAAGACGTCAAGGCCTCTGGGTTTGCCGTTATAGATAAAATGATTGGCGTCGAGTGGGAATCAAACTCAAAAGTATTTCAGAGTGGTGACGCCGTTGGTCAAGATAAGATCAAACTTAAAAAAGGCATAGTTCACCTTGAGTTCTTTAGTGGTGCCTCTGTTATAATTGAAGGTCCTGCAGAGTTTGACGTTAACTCGTCTTGGCGTGGCTTTTGTCACAAAGGTAAACTGCGTGCAAATGTTCCACCAGCAGCTCATGGATTCGAAATAAATACTCCAAAAAGTAAAGTTGTCGATCTAGGTACAGAGTTTGGTTTAGACGTTCAAGAAGGAGAAGAGTCCGTTGTCGTTTTTGATGGTGAAGTTGAACTCTATGCAAAAGGCAAAGACATGAAGCTTCTAACTGCCGGCAAAGGTATACAAACTAAAAACGATACGCAAAAAAGTATCTCTGCGTCAAATGCAGAAAGTTTTATCCAAACTGCCAGTTTAGAAGATCAACACAATGCTAAAATACTAGAAAAGTACTCCGCGTGGAAAAAACAAAGTCTAAAGTGGACAAGTGATAATAGACTCATCTCCTACTACAACTTTGAAAACGAGAAGTCGTCTTTTGTCAGAAATATGACGCTAAACCCAAAATCAAACCTCGATGGTAAGATCATTCGCGCCGAAAGAGTCGATGGCCGATGGGAAAACATAGAAGATGGCGGTGCTCTTGAGTTTAAAAAACCCGGTTCTCGTGCTCGAGTCAATATCCCTGGAGAGTTCTCAAACTTCACCTTTGCTGCTTGGGTTCGTATCGACAGTCTAAACCGTGAGTGGAACTCCCTTTTCATGGGCGACAGTTACCAGATAGGCGAACCACATTGGCAAATAAATGAAGATGGTAGCCTCGTCATCTGTGTTCGCATCAACAATAAACCGAAAGACTATCACGTTCTTTATCGCACCAAAAAGTCTATCTGGGATCCATCTAAAAGAGGTCAATGGATGCACATAAGTACAGTTTACAGTCCAACTCAACGTGAAGTCCGCCACTATGTCGACGGCAAACAGATATACTCTAAAAAAATAACCGATAAGTGGTTTGTCGACAAACTTAAAATAGGACCTGCTGAGATAGGTAACTGGGGCCAACCAACCAGAGAAGACCCTAAGTTTGCTTTGCGAAATATAAATGGCCGCATAGATGAACTCATGCTTTTCGATGCAGCCCTTAGCAGTGAAGAGATTTTAAAGATCTACGAAGCAGGCAAACCTTAATTCCGTTTTCTTAAAATCAAAAGTTATAGTTATAGTTCGTGTCTAAAGTGGAAGGTTTCTATCTCCACGAAAGGCACAAAAAACACGAAAAGATAAACAGTCTACTTTTTATCCTTATCCATATTCTTATGAGCAAACTTCCATTCACCACCAATCTTTTTGGTTGTATATGTTCTTATACGCACTTCGCCTTCAGATAAGTACTTTATGCTAACTAAAATAAAGCCATTCTCTTTAGGCATTTCTTTATAAAGAGACTCTTTACTAAAAGTTGTTTTATTGAAACCTTCTAAAAAACTTTTTGCTAAAAATTTAACTCCATCTGTAAAATGCTTTTCAGTCTCTTTGACACTCATAGTTTTAGACGTCTTAATAATGTTTAGAAGAAAAGCTGCAGCAGTGCCTTTTGCTGGCGGATCTGCAAGTACAGACTTTGCTTCTCCTGAATAGACATTTGTTGCTAGAAGTAATATCAAAATTAACATCAGATTTTTCATAGTTTGCTCCTTGGGTAAATTGTTTCATATTTTACATCGCTTCCGATAAAAAACCTTCCAAACTTCGTGGTTTTTGAATTAAAGCCGCTGGAACTCTTTACCTGTCTCCAAATGATTCAAAGATCGCAATCTATATAAAATAAATTTTCGTTAGTAATTTCACTGTACCTGAAGCATATTTCATCTTTGTTATTTATTGTGTGTGAAATATTGGAGAAAAAATGAAAGTTATTATAGTCTTACTAGCCTTACTTTTAGCGTCCTGCTCTACAAGTAACAAGATAGTCCCTGCAAGTAATCTCCCAGCAACAACTCCTTGGGACTTAGAACTTTTAAGCTCAACTCCTGAGTACGAATGGTCAACGGGTGACAAAGTTCGCTCACTCTACTATAAAAACTTAGAGTATAAGGGAAAAGCAACTCGAGTCTTTGCCTACTATGCCACTCCTGGAACTCTCAAAGGCGATCCATCTCTAGACAAAAACTTACCTGGTATTGTCCTTGTTCACGGCGGAGGCGGCCGTGCTTTTGACGCTTGGGTCAAGCTTTGGGCTTCTAGAGGCTATGCGGCGATTGCCATGGATCTTGGCGGCTGTGGTCCAGAAAAGAATAAAAGAATTCAAGATGGCGGCCCGGCTCAAGGTCACCCTGACAAATTTCAAACTATTGATAAACCAATCAACGAACACTGGACTTACCATGCAGTCGGAAATGTTATACGAGCTCACTCACTACTTCGTTCATTTCCTGAAGTTGATGAGTCTCGAACAGCCATAACCGGCATAAGCTGGGGTGGATACACAACATGTATAGTTTCTGGATTGGATAATCGCTTTAAAGCTTCTGTACCTATCTATGGTTACGGCTTTCTCTCAGAAAACAGTACGTGGCTAAATGACTTTGCCAGAATGACTCCAGAAAATGCTCAAAAGTGGGTCACTCTCTGGGATCCGAAACAGTATGTTACTTCGGCTTCTATGCCGATGCTATTTGTAAATAGCGGTCAAGACTTTGCTTACCCACCAGATAGCCATGCTGAAACCTACGGCCTCGTACAGTCTGAGAAAAACTTGCGCTTTACGCCAAATCTTCCTCACGGCCATATATTCGACAAACCCAAAGCTGTTCAAACTTTTATCGACCATCATTTAAAAAGAACTGATGGTCTTCATAAAACCACCGACCTGAAAGTCACGAATTTAAAAGTTATAGTTATAGTTCAAGCTGAACCTGTTATTTTTAAATTTACCTTTTTAAGGTAAATAAACTCTCACTATACCAGCTTCTTTATAGCTTTGAGGAACATCTTCTAGTTCCACCTTCATATACAAACCTAATCGATTCTTATACTCTACTTGAACCGCTTTTCCATTGATCTTCTCACCAACTGCTCTCAAGTTCCAAGTCGCCTGAACAACACCTACCTGAATATTTCTTTTAAGATTCATATACCGTTTAGCGGGCATGCGAAATACCATAAGCTCTACAGTATTTCCATCTATCTTTTGAATGTAAGCAGGAACACCATTCTTCTTTTCTTCAGAAAGCATCTTTTGCATCTGAGGTTTTATAAAAACTGACTCTGCCGACTCCTCATCCAAGATTATATCTGAAGCAAAACGTTGAGCTCCTTCCGCAAGTCCAAAGATATTTACCTGAAACTTATCCCCAACCTTTAAGTCCTTTCCAGAAACTTGCTTTCCATGGCGCCAGTATTTAGTCTTCTCCGTTAACCACAATTCAAACTCGCCACGCACAAGTTTCGGGTTCTTCACTACTGCTTTAACCCTACCAGATTTATGGTCTATGCTTTGAATGTGCCAAAACTCCTTATGGGCATATAAGTGCTTTAAATCATCCTTTATGTACGTCGCTATGGTGTATTTACCTTCATTATCTTTATGCAGTCGCAAGCGCACATGTTGATACAGGTAAAAGTCCTCTAGATTGCCGTCTTGAGCATTGAAGAGTATTTCTGAATGAGGCAAAATGACAGCTTCAATAAGTTCACCACTTTCAAGTCGAAACTTACCTACACGAGTTATAGGGTCAATACCTAAGTTAAATGCTTTGACGCGGCGTTTTTTTTGAACTAACTGGGTGGATCCCGGCACTATCCCTGGGCCAGAAATAGACTCTTGAGTCGGCCAATAAGAACTATCTTCACCGAACAAACCAAAAGAGACAAGAAAAAAGAAAAGTACAAAATGATTCATGAGTTGTCCTATGTTTACAGACAAACCGCAAGCTACTGAGAATCATTTCAGATAAAAAGAAAAAAGGCGCTCTTTATAGGGAAGAGCGCCATCTTAAAGTTAAGCAGGCTGTGCTGCTAACTCTGGAGATTTTTTACGCTTACTGAAGGCAACATAGATCGCGCCAAGTGCAATTAAAACTAAAGGTACACCAACCATTGGTCTGTAGAAAATCCAAGCGATACCAATTGTCAAAGCTGTAAACGGTATAGCAATAAGAACAGACAGAACAAATGTTCCCATACTTACGAAACTTCCAATAAATGGAACCACGTCAGCGATGACTGCAAATGGTGCAAAAACCATGCTCAAACCGATAAGCATAAGAACAAAACCAACGACTCTTAAGATCCATGTTAAAGACGAGTTACTCGCCTTAGCATTCGCAATCATTCCCGAAGCGTCAACTATTCCTGCCTCAAGTCTCTCAAAGTTACCAAATGGTGTATTATAAGCACTAAAAGTATCCTGAACTTGCTTCGCTAGGATACTTACATCTTGAGCAGGAACAAAGCTGTAAGAGATTTTCAAATCACCTATTTGAGGCTTACTCAGATCTTTACCGATGTAAAAACCATTTGGCGTTTTAGAAATAGGCTCAGTAAAACCTTTAGGTACTTGAATGCCAGCTAAAACCTCAGACTTAGAGATCTGACGAACAAAACTTTCAGGAAGTTTAAAAGCACCTAAACTTACATCTTTAGCGATAATGTCTTTGTTCTGAAACTTAAGAGAAGTTGGGTTTTGACGTGTTTTTTGAACTCCACTTGCATCTGTGTAAGAAGTCTTTTTAAACTCTGAAGAGTTAACTAAGCTATCAGACCATTGTTGAGAATACTTATAAGTCGTTACAGTTTCTTTTGAACCACCAAGTTTCTTTTCACTCTTAGACTCTTTCTCTTCAACCCATTGAAAAACTTCCACTTTACGAATCAACTTCAAAGCTTTTG
This sequence comes from Lentisphaeraceae bacterium, assembly GCA_021232515.1. Classification (GTDB taxonomy): domain Bacteria; phylum Verrucomicrobiota; class Lentisphaeria; order Lentisphaerales; family Lentisphaeraceae; genus JAKVBD01. The sequence continues at coordinate 38,746 of JAJPOQ010000147.1, read as the reverse complement.
TAGAAACTCCAAAAACATCGTCTTTCAAAGTTTCCTCTGTCGATGCTTTCGCTGCCACATGAACAAGCTTGCCTTCATTACCAGATTCTACTTTTGCCGCATCTGCCACAACGATATTATCATTGGCAAAATTAATTCGCTTTGCAGTATTTACCGCACGACCTTCATTGAACCATAGAACTGGAAAAGCAACTAAAAATAACAAACCACCAAAAAGAATCCCTTTGATGGAACTCATAATTCGGCTACCCCAATTTTCACTAGTAACTTCTGTAAAAGAATCCGACATAAAAATTTCCTATAAACGTTAAATTGTATAGGAGAACATGAAACAAAGGTAAAATAAATGCCCAGTCAGTCCCTTGTGCCCCTAGAGATGAGTTAAGATACTCACTGATACTTTTAGTTCAAATGGATGAAAACTGAAGGCGGTAAATTCTTTCTTACTTATGTATTTTTTTATAAGTTGGAGTTATTTCTATACTTAAATGATCATCAACTTTTATTGATCTTGAAGAAACTTCGTAGTGCTTCCAAAAGTAATTCTTGGTTATTTCAATTTTATCTTCTCTATATAAGTCGTCACTTAGATTTCCACGATAAAAATCCATGTGAACTGAAGTTCCTTCAAAATTTCTGAAATTATCAGTTTCTACTGTACACGAAAAAATTTTTCCCTTATCAATAATTGAAACATAAGAGTATGCTCCTGATACTTGGAACTCAAACGGTTCCCCTTCAAGGTCGACTTTTACATCAAAGATACTTCCATAATCTGGTACAGTACATGGAGCCATGATCTCATTGAACTGAGTGCACTTCCTTTTTGAAGCAATAACAAACATAAGACGATGTTCACTATTTATAATTAATTGTTCCCGTGAGAAACTAACCCCCATCGCTGCAAAATAATCATGCTCATTTCTAATTTCTTCGTTGAAGATACCCTCTTCAAGTATCTCTTTCATTGCAGAAGTATAGACTTTAGAGCTGCTATTCATGCCTTTATAAGGTGTGAAATTTTGTCGAAACTTATCAAGTTGATCAGACTTAAAGTCTATAACCAAAAACACGTCCTCACTTAACTGAACTTTAAATTCTTCTCCATGAAAAAATACTTTTGAAGATTGATAAATGTATTTCTTACCTTTCTGTGAAAACTCTAAGTCAAAGTAAAGTCGACACAATTTCAAATCATCCAAAATCGCAAAGCTAAAGTCACCTTTTCCAGATTTAAATGAAAACTCTTTGGAGTAACCTTCTTTATCAAAATGGACTTTAAAACTATCTAAAACTTTAGATGAACTATCCTTCAACTTACAATCCAAAAGGATCTCAGCGAAATCAACACTGAAGCTTCTGTGGTAAACATACTGAAAATTTTGCTGTTCTACTTTCGGCCCATGCAACGTCACTTCAGAGCTTTTGCAACCAAATGATAATTGATCGAATAAAGGAGAATAGGCATCTGCAAAATTTCTCAAACTGTGTTTTAGGTCACCATTAAAGTACTTACTGCTTTGAAAAATTTTTAAGTCGTCATTCGTTATAGTAGAAACCTCTAAAGGCATAGTTCCACAACCACTTATAACGAGAGAAAGAAATAATATGAGCTTATTCATAAAGGCTGTATCCACTTTAAAAACCAAACTTTGAAAGAGCCATCCTCTTGTTTCTCTGAATGAAGAATTTCATCCTTCAAAAACCCTATTATCCTTTTAAACTTCTTATCCTTTATCTTAAAAGATACCAAAGCACCTCCTGATTCCTTTTGAACATCAAAATAGAAGTTATCTTTATGAAGTTCTGCATAATTCTTAATAAGTTCATGCTGGTTGAGGATCTCTATTTTCGAGTGTTTACGCTTCAGTAAAAGCTTATCTGTCACTTCTTTTTTAGATAACAAAGACATCTCTTTTTGGGAGAGTATTAGCTCCCATAGCACCATTTTGTATTTTTCTCTCCCTAACATTCGAGCTATTTCATAGAGCCTTCTAGGATAGTAAGTTTTACGAGTATTCATTATGGAATTACTAGAAGGAAAATAATGAAAAAGACTTCTTCCTATATCAAGCATCACTGCACCTTCTTTCAAAAAGATCTCATCGCTTGCCAACTTATAAGGTAAAAGAATCCAATCAACTGCTGTTTTTGAATAGTCAGAACCTCGATTTAAGAAGTAAAGTGTACCTGCCTCTATTGAATACTGCAGACCGATCATCTCAGTGACATATTTAACTAACTCTCCGAGAGGTATATTATCTGCATCAATAGTTATTTTACGGTTATCCCAGAACTGATAATTCCCCTTAATATTTTCATATAAATCGGCTAAAGGATCATCTTCATCATTAGGAATACCTTCTAAACTTTCAAACAACTCAAAGTACAAATCTGTATTGTAACCAGGTACCTTTGCCAAAATACCACACTCTTTTTCCAGGTAATATATAAAGGCTGGGAATGTCATATCTTTCGCCTTAAAGTTCGATATAACCTGTTTAAATTTCTCATAAAGAGCTTTATTGATATCCACTGGTTCACTCTTTAGACTTCTTAATAATTCCCTTGAGTCTCTGTAAGCAGGCTTTTCTCCATTAAGGCGCCATTCAAAATATACTTGTAAGTGGATTCCATCACGTATATGAAGTGTTCGTTTGGTATACTTACCAACATTTAAAACTTGGAAAAGCCTGAATTCATCAACAGAGCAGTCAATACTTATATTAAACCCAGTTAAATCTCTCAGCTCTTTATCACGATTAAAGGAAAATACGTAAAGCTCTTCACCTTCCATATTTAAATATGCGTCATCTCCGACCTTTCCCTGCCATTTATCAAGAATCTCAATTTGTTCATCATCAAAAGGCTCTCCTTCATACTCTGGGAAAGTATAAAAAACACGATTATCATCTGCACGAAGTAATTTCAGGAAAACTTGTATCTCTCTTTTCTGTTCTAAATAATTTAAATAAAGTAATGTTTGCTCAATGTACTCTTTGTCCTGCCGGCGATGCCTAACAGTTATTTTTCTGTCATTTGTTAGCTTTAAAACTGCTGCTCCATATTCACTAAAAAGTGGACCGAAGAATCTCTGGGCCATCTTCTCATCAACTTGTAACGTCGAATCAAAAGACTTTAAATCCTTCCACATATTTTCATTAAGTTGAAAAGTCGTTATACAATCCCTAGCAATTAAACAGTTGTTTTTAATCGTCAATTCTAATGACGTCTGTTCTTCAATAGTCGATATCAGCTTTTGAAGGCTAGTCTGCCTCGCTTTCAATACACAAAGTTCACTCGACTCATAAGCATCCCAATCTAGAGCAAGGTTACATGATTTTGCCACTTCTTTCAGAGTTGATTTCAAGCTTAGACTACTTACTTCAAGGCTTACCTCATCTGTTAGAGAAGGTGTACTACTGCATGAAACAAAAAATAGAGAAATAATAATTAATAAGTATTTCACAAAGCCCTTTAGAGTAAATTTATGTTTAATTACTTTAAATAGTCTTTTTGAAAATTCTAAGATTCCGTAGATATATCTTTAGGCTCGCTTCATAGTGGTCTTTGTGCCTTAGAAACTTGGTGAGAGAACAATAAAAGCTTACTTCAAGAGTTTAATGGATTCTTCTGCTAGCTGCGACTCTATACCTTGCATACAAATCCAGTTATCGCATTTGCGCTGGTAACAACCAAGACAACTGGCCTCTTTAGATTGAACAACTGTTGATTTATCGCCCCACGGACCAACACGGCTTGGTTTTGTCGGACCAAATACTACGCAAAGTGGCGTGTCTAAAGCACTGGCCATATGACCTGTAGCACCTTCGCTAGCCAAAACTAGATCTGCCTGTTCAATCAAACTTAGCAACTCTTGTATGTTGGTTTGCCCCGCAAAGTTCGTCATTCTCTTCTTCAAGTCTTCTTTGCCTTCTAAAGCTTTATCTAAAGACTCTTGAAGTTCGTCGCGCTTATCTGGAGTTGCACTAAAAACAAACTCTGCAGAAGGGTAAGTTTTTGAAATTAATTCCGCAGCTTTGACCCAATTCCCAACAGGTACATCTTTAGTTTTCCAAGAAGTATAAGGGCTAACAACTATAACTTTTGTGTCTGGGTCTTTGATCGCAAATTTAAGGTTTTCTGGCAGTTTAATTTGTAAAGATGTAACACTTTTAGGGTCAACATAAATCTTTGGAAAATAACCTTCGGCATCTATTTCCGCTAACTTTAAAGTTCCCCTCAATTCAGTTAACGCATGATCATCTTTACTGGCGTTTTTAAAACCTTTCATCAAAGGCTTCTTGCCTTTAGTAAATTTCTTTTTTGCTCTACAGAAATAAAGGAAAAAAGCACTTCTTTCGATACCTTGTAAGTCGATGGCTAAATCGAAATTTGTCTTGCGGATTTTCTTCAGTTCAGAAAAGATGTCTGAAGCTATGTTGAACACCGCTAACTTATTTTTACTCAATCTTTTTCGGTGATCGACTTTATCGTAGTAGTAGAATTGATCTATATGCGGATTGTTTTCAACGGCAAAAGCACAAGAGCGATCGACCATAAAATGAATCTCTGACTCTGGCCACTTTGCCTTTATGGCTTCTATAGCCAGGCTCGAGTGAATTAAGTCGCCTAGAGACGTCTGTTTGATCAACAAAATCTTCATTTATTTCAATCTTTTCTCTATCTCTAACTTTAAGCTTTGATCCGCTTCTAAGGCATCTTGCCAAAAACTTCTTGCTCGGAATGAAGAGAACCAACCGTCATTTGCTTTGCAGATGTCGCCTGCATGCATGAGGATCACTCCGGATTTTCTTTCATCTAAATCTACAGCTTGTTGGATAAGTTCCCAGGCTTGAGAATAAAGCCCTTGCTTGAACTTTATCCATGCTAAAGTATCGAGAAAAGCGGCTGTTTCTGGACTATTCTCAACCACTTCTTCTGCTAGACTTGCAGCAAATTCTAAATCAAAGTCACTCTCAGCTAAAAAATACGCTGTGCCATTTTTCAAGCTATCACTTTTCGTATTGTAACTTAAGCACAATTTTAATCGATGAAGCAGTAGTTTTTGACGCCTGAGCTTCTGATAAACCTCTAAAGAAGAAAGCCCCAAAGAAGCTGTGATAACACGCTTCCTTTCCTTAAGAACGGGCCAATTGTAAAGCTTTTCCGCCAACTCAAAAGCGGTTTGGTAGTGGCCTAGATTCTTATGAATGTAGAATTTTAACTTAAGATAAAAGTAGTCTTTTTGTGGACGTATATTTTTTAGTACATTTAAAGCTTTTTGGTACTGTTTTACATTTAAAAGTGCAGCCGCTAAAGAACGAGTTATAGTTATATTTCCCGTTTTTATTGCCAGAGCTTTTTCGAGATAATCGACACGCTCTTTCTTTTGTTCGAGTCGAAGTGCGCAGATAGAAAGGTTATAGAAAGTTCTCCACTTATGCTGAGCATTTGGCAAAACAAACTTCCTCAGTATGACGTCAGCCTGTTTGTAGTACTTTAAGTCCATTAACACGAGCGCAAAGGCATTCCACTGACGATCCGGCGAGACATCGTAAAACTTGCTGATTAACTGAGTTCGTTTTGCTTCACTTAAGTCCGATTCCATAAGAACTGCTTCGCCCAAATATTGCCGCAACCGCGTATAAGGATTGAGCTCCCAAGTCTCAAGGCTTTCAATTACCTTTAAGGCTTGTTTAAGTCTAACTTGAGATAAATCTGCTGAATCTAACTCTGCAAACTTTTGAAGTAGAAAGTACTGTAAATCATAGTGCTGTTGTAGCTGAATGTTTTTACTGATCTTAGTTATGAGAGCCTCATACTCTGGAGAGTCTTTTTGCTGTCGTAAGAGCAAGTCAGCCCATGCAAGGTATGGGTCGTTTTCATCTTCTCTGAGGTTACTTCTCAAGTACTCGGCAAGGTTTCTGTTATCCAACTCTATACAAGTCTCAATCAACTTTAAGTGTAGATAGGAGGCATGAGGGTTGTCACGAGCTATGGGAAATAAAGCTTGGAGGATATAAAATCGATGTCGATGAAAATCGCTTTCTTGGCGGCCAAAACTGGCTTCTGACAAAATTCGCTTCTGCGCATGTTCTAACCATGCATCTACGAGTTTTGTATTGTCTGGTGCTAAGCGCACAGACTCCGTCAGGAAGAACATTCCTTCTGGTTTAAAATCGTCAAAAAGAAGAAGGCCTTCAGCAAAACTGCCTAAGGCCTTATCAAAATCTTCTTTTTTAGGGTGTAACGCTTTAGTTTCCTGAGCAAATAAATTACTCGGAAATGTCAGAAAAGCTGCCGTAAACAACAGCTGTATATACGTTAACCCCATCAGCTAATGGGAAGAAAATTAATTCTTCTTAGTCTTATGACGGTTAGATTTTCTCTGCTTACGTCTTTTATGCTTAGAGATTTTCTCTCTTCTTTTCTTCTTCAGGTTACCCATAAAATATATCTCTATAATCTAATTCAAGTGTCTAATAAAAAGGGACCAGAAAGTACTGCTCAGCAAAACTTTTGCAAATATAATTAGCTCGATTAAGGCAAAAAAGGCCGATTCTTAGCTTAAAATGCCTCATTTCGGCTTTAGGTTACAGTTATATTTAACGATTTTGACCAAAAGTATTTTCAATAAATTAATCTAAAAGTGGCAGATAAATGATCCTATCTCTAGAAAATTTGAGCCCTTCTCAAAGATACTTCTCCATGATTCAAACAATCTTGCCACGACCTGTTGCATGGGTTATAAGCCAAAATGAAAACGAAAGCTTAAACTTAGCTCCCTTCTCTTACTTCAACGCAGTGAGTTCTGCTCCACCAATCATCTCACTTTCGATCGGCATGAAGAAAGATGGATCAGAAAAAGATACTCGGAAGAATATAAGTGAGCGCGAGTACTTCACTGTTCAGATTCCTAGTGTAGAGCACGCTCAGCTTGTCACAGACTCGGCAAAGCCATTTGAAGAAGGTATAAGTGAAATCCAAGAACTAAGGTTAGATACAATCGAGCAAGACGGCTTTCTCATACCGCGCCTCGCAAACTGTAAAGTCGCCTACTTTTGTAAGAAAGAAAAAATCATCGAAGTGGGGGATGTTCCACAAGCACTCATACTCGGCCGTGTTGAAGCCATATATATAGATGACGAGATCTGTGAGATGACGGACAAAAAACTCAGTGTCGACGCCGCCAAGCTCAATCCACTTGCTCGTTTAGGTGGTAGTGACTATGCCGGTATAACGAAGCCTTTTTCGATCTTGCCAAGTTAGTCGAGAAAGAGTTGCGCTGCGTTTTGTGCGAGTATATCTTTCCAGCCCATTGGCAGGCTTTCGATAACTAGCCACTTACCTTTACGGATCATTAGCCACCTAGCCTCAACCTGGAAGCAACGGTACGATCTTAGATCATCCGTATCTTCGATTTTGAGGGCAAGCTTGAGTTCTCTATCAAATGCCTTCAAGGCGCCTAAACTCTCAGTTGCAGAATTAAACTCTATCGCCATAATTGAGTTACTGTTTTCACCAAACGTCATCAAGGTTGGTGTACCGCTTTTAAACTTCAAATGAGTAATACTGAGAGGCTTCACTTTCGCAATATTATAGATGCCACTGTAATCAACGAGTGCACCTTGAATCCAACCAACCTGCTTTAATTGACGATCGCCACTTTTAAGAGAAAATGAACTATTTAAAGAACTTGGGAACTCAGTTGCCTTGGGACTTAAGTGAAAACGACCAGATTGAGTTTCTGTGATACTTGGAAGCACAACTCCTTCTAGAAGGTTTGAATCCAAGAATTGAACATAGGCATTGGATATACCGTCAATATCTGCGCCAGATATATAAGTCGCTGTCATAGGCCCAGTCTTAGCTTTTCCTTCTGAGAGGTTATATGCTTCCAAAGCAAAAGGGTTTAATAAACGACGAATGAAACCTGTTCCGGAAACTTTCTTATACAGACCGTAACGAGCAAAAAAGTAATCGTCCTTAAGAGGGTTTAGTTTGTTTAGTGCTTCAAGGTTTGATTTCTTTGCACCAAAGTCTGCTTTTTGAATATCTGACAAAGCAGCACAGAGTTTATTTGACTTCAAAGTTCCCACGACAATCAAGTGAAAAGAGCTATAGAAAAACTTGTGCTTTATGGCGTAATCATCTTCGATAATATGGTCATATAGATCCCCAGTTTTATCAAGCTCCAAAGCATTGAAGATCTTCCGACCTATCTCTTTCTCGACTTCTGGTGCATCTTTGCCAATGACAACAACGACTTTCTTGTTGCGACTATATTCGTCAATCACACCAGCTTGAACTAAACTAAAAGAGAATAAAAATGCGAGTAAATATTTCATTATTCTATCTCCTCTTCGAAGGTTGATCCGGGCGCACCAGTTAGGGCCATCTGTTTAACTAGTGAAGTTATTGTCGATACTCTCGAGCTTAAAAACTCTTTAGCTTTATCTGGGAACTGGTCTTTATATTGAGCTTTGAATAACTCTGTCGTTGGCAAACTCCAATCAATAGTCATACCGCCGGCTTCTAGCCACTTCAGATACTGCAGTACAAATGCGGCAGATTTCCAAAGCTCACTTTTATCAATTGTGTTTTTAAGTATGAACCTCGTTGGTAAACCACGGCTTTCAATTTTCAATTGAGAATTCAAACGACCATAAAACTTGTCAAAAACTAACTCTCCATTTGGCAGTGTCGCATAAAGTGAAATACCCGACGGCTTTTGATAATCTCGAATAGCGCCAAACTGAAAACTGTCGCTGTCACTGATCAACTCTCTTCTCAACCATTCTGAAAAATGTTGTTCTGGAAAAATATTTGATTCACTTCCAAAGAAAGCTTTATCGCTTATCTCGATTACTCGTTGCTGACCATTAGCTCTCAACCAACCTCTTGGGTTGGCTGGAAACTTAAGAGTTGTCAGAGTCTCTTCAAAACTCTTTAAAAGCTTATCATTTTTATAAAGCTTCACTACTAGTCCATGCTCACCTGGCTCTTTCAATCCCAAAGTGATTATCGGTTCACTGGTTAGCTCATCTGAAGCTATTTCTCGTGGCTTGCCGTTTAAGGTCACCTCTATTTTATCAACTGTAGACTGATCGAAAGTCAATCTGTAGTTGAGCTCATCTCCACTGAAGTAACCGGAATCAATTAACCTTTCACTACCTTCTTTAGAAATGAGTTTAAAGCTTGGTGCTTTGGACTCAGAGCTAACAACTGAAGTGTATAAAAGAGGTGCTGGAACTCTCAAACCCTCTGAATCAAATGAGATGGTGTTATTCTTCTTCAATAAGCTCGCTGGCAGAGTAAAAGTATGTCCTTGGCGATAAACCTTTGTTCCATTTAAAAGTATCGAATAAGGAGCTGAAAGCTTTGTATCAAACGTCCATTCAGGAAGTCGGTTGCCGTCATTAAAGACTAATTGTAAATCGCTAGATACGTCCCCAACTAATTTAAACGATGTCGAAAACTTTTTAGCCTTAGTTTGCTGGGTCAATAAAGTCCCTTCGTAAGATTCGTAGAGACCTGGTCCTTGATCCGCTATGGATTTATCAGCATTGAACCAAGGTAAAACTAACGGCGACTTCTCGGTAACTGTTGCGATATTTAGAGACTCAACAAAAGTCTTCTCTGTATTCTGCATAACAACGAGAACTATCTCATTGTCACCATTTTGAAATAAACCAAAACCCAAAGCCTCTTGTGCCTTCTCTGGAAGAGCTTTGCCCGCAAATACACCATTTATATAAACTCTTGCTTGAGCGCCACGAAGAACTGGTTTTACCACACTATTCTCCGTTGCGTTTACCGTAGTTCTTATAAAAAATGGTTGACTACTTGTGAGCTCAAAGTTTTGATGAACTGTACCATTTACTTGGTTCGAGTAGTAGATAACTTCGTTTTCACCCTTCGTGAGAACTCCGTCTGGTATAACAGCTAAATCAGGGTCAATGCTTTTGCCATTTATAAGGATGTTCTGAACTGAATCTGTAACTGACAACAATACATTTTTAGTTGAGTCTTCTGACGAACATATATAGGTTCTCTTATAAAGTGCCGGAGTTGTTTCAGGTGGCATCTTCGAAGCCTTTAGATCCTTTGTAGTTGGAACTAACCAAGAACTTTTAGAATCTTTCAAAGCGGTAAATCCACGCTTAAACCGATCAATTTTCACTTTTTCATAAACTTTAAAAACTCTTACCTTCAGTAAACCCTTGTTGTTCTTCTTCCATGAAGTAGAGCGAATCTGCATCTGACCAGTTTTAGGAATATCTGAGCCTTTCAAAATAACTTGCGACTTAGACTCTCCGAGAATTTTATCTCCGTGAAGTATCTCAAGCCAATTCTCGTGACCGGTCATAAACTCAATCAACCACTCGTCGGACTTGTACTCATCCTTTAAAGACCAACGACCTTCTAAATCCAGAAGATACTCAACGGTGTTGTCACTTACATAGGCGACTTCTTCGATAAATTCGATGTAACGGGAAACTTCTTTTTCTCCGAAACTAACTATTCCTCCGGCAGGAGCATAAACTGCTGCAGACAGCATTCTTGGAACTGGCTCACTAGCAACTTTAAAGTTTTGAAGAGTTACTTTAGATTCGAGACTAAAAGTGGAAGTGATGAAAGGCGTGTCGATCGTCATTTTTTGCCAATTTGGGTCTTCCGGCAAATTATAAGAACTGTGATCTTCTAGAGTTGTCCAAACTGTATTTGTTGCATTGAGTGATAACTCCTGACCAGTTAAAAACTGCGCCACAACAAAAACCAAGCATACTGCGAGTTGCTTCACCGACCTCTCCTCTAAAAATTTACCTTATGAAAATACCCGACTCCACCAAAATGACAATTAAGCCTCATCATTTAAAACAACAGACTTTAACCTAAGTGGGAAATCCTCGCGAGTCAATGAACTCAATCTACGCAAACAGTTTAATCTCAACATTAGCTCGCGCTCGCCTTTATTTTTTATTTGCTCCAAAGCCTCATTCGCTCCAAGAGTCGAGTAAAGCTCATAAAGAAGCTGCGGAGACTTTTCTAAAATCTTCTCTAATTCAAAAGATTCATCAAGCCACAACATTAAGTTCTCACAAGAACTGTCTGCAGATGGGAAGAGTAAACTTTGCCTAAGTAAACTCGCCAGCGAAACTATTTTTTTCTTGACCATCAACTCATCCAATTCATCGTGGCAAATGTTATACTTGTTCGATAAATCATGGAGTAGACGAGACTCATAAGCACTACTGACAACTAAAAATGCCTGAGGATGCTTATGTAAATAACGGTCAATGAAAGTAACCATGCGCTGTAAAGACGCTTTCTCTTCCTGAGAGTTATGGTGTAAAAGAGCTTCGTAACGACCGCTTTCAGTCATAACTCCCATATAAAAAGTCAGGGCCCCATTTTGCTTTTGGATGTTCCTATAGGCGACAAAAAACAAGCTCGATTTCAGTGAATTTTGCAGTTGGTAAAAACTACCTTCACTCTTCAAGAAAACGCTATTTTCCAAAACTGCTTTGGTCGACTTCTGTAAGTCTCCAAAAACAGACTCCGACAAATCAATTGGCCGTTCTTTCTCTTCGACTTCACCTATTACACGTATTCCCGACTTACGCATCGACTCTATCTGACCAACGGACACACCTGGTATGAGAGCAAGATGCTTTTTCTCTTGAAGGTAGTTTTGGCAATGGTCGCGATAACCGCACTGACGACAGTGTGGTATAGGAAAAGGCTCTGTAAACTCTCGACTTTGAATGAAGTTTTTATAGTCCGCCAAAACTTCATTGTAGTAGTCAATTATATCATCACGACAAAGTGTAGTTTGACTATTATCGCCATGAACCAAATGGAAGTTCTGAGGCTCAAAACCTTGAGTTTTACTAACAAGTTCGCTGTAGTGAATAAGCTGGATGGCGTTTGAAGGACTTGGATTTATAGAAAGTTTTGTATCGATAACTTCATAAGAGAACTCACCAAGGTCAGACTCTTTTGTCGCCTTCTGGAGGAAATCTGCATAACCAGCTCTTTCATCATCCTGTAAATAAGCTTGATACACCCAATCAGCGCCCGACTTCATCGCCTCAATTGTTTGTGTATGCTGTTCGTCAGTTGACGCTTCCGTGTCTATACACACCACATTTCCATTCAAAGTCTTAAGGTAGTTTTCTTCGTGCTCTATACCTTTGTCTCGTAGCAGCTGAACTTCTTCTGAAATAGTCGAATCGGGAACTACTCCAAGTGAACGCAGTTTAGCCATATGACGGCACTGTAAAAACTCAATTAACTCTGTCGGAAATATTTTTTTCATGAAAGATTCATATGGCAAGATTAGGACAATTCCAGCAATGAACTAGAAAAAATCAATATCATTGAGAGCTCCACGTATATAGGAATGATGATAATTTGGAATTTTGCTCTATCTTTAGAGTGAGATACACTCCCAAACTTGGATACTTTCTATAAAAACGGCTTATATAAAATGACTGATACAAACCAAGAAAATACTGACTCTGTAGAATCTACTGAAAAACCAGTCAAAAAACGACGCTGGCTCAAGATTCTTTTAATCCTCTCTATACTTTTTATCGTTTCAATCGGAGCTCTTTACTCCTACATCAACTCTTCCGCCTTTATTCGGGATCAAGTTTTTGCTCGTGTAGAAAACGACCTCAATCAACCAGTTAAAGCTGGCGATATAAAGTTTAGCCTGTTTTCAGGTATAGAAATAACTGACCTCATTGTCGGTGATGACCCTCTGCTAAAAGCTAAAAAAGTGAAAGTCGAGTACGAGCTTATGCCCGCTTTGAGCGGTAAGATCATCATCAACGGAATTCTATTTGAAGATGCAGAAATAAATGTCGTTAAGAATCGCGATGGCAAACTAAATATTTTATCGAAGCGCATTAAAGACTTATCTACTAAAAACGATGACAGCAAACAAAGCGAGAAAGAATCAAAGTCTAAAACCCAGAAAAATACTCCTACTGGGGAAAACCCAATCAAAGACTTTAGCATCGCTAACTTACACTTTAAGAATGTAAATCTGCGCTATTTTCAAGATCACTCCAAAGAAGAGAAAGTTCTAGAGTTTAAGCTCAAGAACTTTAACTTTGACCTTGAGTCACTTAAGCCAAATGAAGCTTTCACTATGACTTTCAATAGTGCTGTTGAAGCTAAAGCTGGAGAAAAGTTTCAATTAGAAAATGGTCAATACACCACAGTCGTAAATGGTCTTATCACTCAAGACTTTCAGCTAAAAGACTTCTCAGTCAATTTTAAAATGAAAGAGCTCAAGGCTAAAAATGATGGTGTGGAACTTCCGCTAAATGCTTTCGATTTTGACATGAACGTTGCTCTAAATGGTAAAGAACTCACAATTAAGCAACTGAAACTGACAGACCCAAGAGAAAACTCTGGCTCATACCTAAGTGCTCAAGGTGTTATCGAAGATAAAAAAACAATCGACCTAACTCTTAAAGTTAGTCAAGTGAACTCTGCACTGCTCGACCTAGCAGCGCCAATACTCTCCGGTAAAAAACCATGGATGAGATGGCAAGAAGCACTCAATAAAGCAAGTGAAGGAAAAATCGCCGGATTTGGTACGACCATAGTTAACTACAATGGTTCAATCAAAAAGGATGGGGATTCTCCGATTGTTATGATTGGTGAACTAAATGTCGAAAAATTGCCATTGGTAAACATCTCAGATAAACATACAATCGCAAATTTCAGCACGAAAGTCAATCATAAGTTTACCGTAAACGAGAAATCAAAAGTTATAGTTATAGATAAGTTTAACATCGCTATTGATGAAAATGGCCAAAATGTGGTCTCTCTAGATGTAAATGCTCCAGTCACGATTGATGAAAAAAATAAGAACGTCAGCTTAGAAAATAATAAGTCTGTCGACTTCAAACTGAAAAACTTCAATCTGAATTACCTCAAGCAATTCACTAAAGAAAAAGACCGTAAAGCTCTTAAAAGTGGTCGTGTAAATATGTTTGCCAAAGTCATTTCTCAAAACGATGGTAAGCAAGTTAACTTAGTGCTAGAAAATATGCTCATCGATCAGCTTTCAATAAGTCAGGAAGAACAAACTCTTGAAAACCTCGCAGTCAAAATTCAGTCAAATGTCACAGTTAATGACCTCAAAAATCTTTCGATTAAAAACTTCGAATTAAACCTCGATAAAGACTCTCAGAACTGTATTGCAGTTAAGTTAAATGGTGAGCTAGGTGATGAAGCTTTCAGTAGCAAAGTGAATGTCGAAAAATTCACAGTCTCACCGGTAGTTGATCAATTTATCCCAGTAAATATCAAGAAAGACGTAGGACTCGGCAACATAAATCTTCTAGGTGAAAATATCGTCCTAGCTTATACCGACGGAGCCATCTCTGTAACTGGAAAAACAACTGCACGCAAGATTCAACTAGGTGGTAAAAAATTCCACCAGACCAATATTACCCAAGTGACGGACTTCGATGTTACTCTAAATAAAGACAAACTCATAAACCTTAAGCAACTTAGCTTAAACATCGTCTCGCCATTATTTAAAACTATAGAAGTAAATATGGATGGACAACTTACTCCTCCAGAACCGGGAAAGGTTGCACAATCTACGTTAAATATAAACTTACCTAAAATGGTGGATGTAGATGCCCTACTAACGCTTCTCAAGCAAGCAAAAGAAAAACCAAATAAAGTAGCTACAAAAGCTGAAGAGAAAGCAAACACAACGACTCCACAAGAAACGGTTAAAACAGAGCCTCAACCGCGTATAAAGTTGACGGTCAATTCAAACCTGGCTCATGTCAGAGTCCAATTCCAAGACATAAAAGACATACGCTCTACTGCGATCATAGAAAACGACAAGCTCACTTTAGAGAATGCTATTCTCACTATCAGTGACAGCATTTTGAAAGCAAACGGCGCAGTGACACTTGGAGAAGAGAAAACGGCTCACTTCAATCTAGTGGGGAATGGCTTCATCGACATCTCGCCAATTAACCACATCATCAACAAAGACAGTGACCGCAGAGTCACAGGCAAAGTAGAAATTCAAAAACTTGAGCTTCTGACCAAAGGTAAGACAAATGACGATTTCATAAATAACCTTACTGCCGAAGGTCTGGTTAATATGGATGACATAAACCTCAAAAACTATGCCCAAGTATCACCTATACTCACAACGCCTATTGATGCTATTTTAGGTGTCAACCCAGACCATATAACCTTCCTTCAGGGACAAGTGTCAGTCAATGTAAAAGACAGACTCCTCACTCTAAACAAGTGCCAGTTCCAAGGCAAAGCATTTATGGTTAACCCTACAGGTACTGTAAAAATAACTGACGACGCCTATATCGTCGACATAAAAACATCTGCTGGTTTTGGTGGTGGTAAGCTGCTACAGACTATCTCTTCTTTTGCCGGAGGTCTACTCAACCAAAAGCTTGGAATAAAAGAACTCGACAAGTTCCAGAAACATTTTCTATTCTCTAAACAGACAAACCTTTTCAATCTCAAAGAAGGCTTTCACTACGAAAAGACTATTTCGAGAACTGCTCAACAAGAAAGCTTAAGTGCTGACTTCCTTAGTGATGTCCTCAACTTTGCGGGCCAAAAGTGTGGTCTTAAGGATGGAGAGATCTCTCGTTTGCAAAATGTAACAAGTGGCAAAGGAAACTTACTTGAGGAAGCTCTTAAGTTTGGTATCGGTGAAGTTGAAAGAAGACAACGCGAAAAGAACGGGGAAACAGAAGAGAAGCAAGAAAAGAAGAAGAGCGGTGGCCTTCTCGACAGCCTCATCAACATCGGTATAAATGAACTCGACAAAAAGAATCGCAAGAAAAAGAAAGAGGCTCCTAAAGAAACTGAAGAGCCAAAAGTCGAAGAGAAAAAAGAAGAAAAGCCAATCGACCGTAAAAACCAACTGATTAAAGGTTTAGAAAGCTTATTTGATTAAGCTAACCTTCTTACTCCTCAACGGAAAGTAATTCTTAGACAGGATTTACATGATTAACGAGATAGGAAACGAATACTAGATTGACTTAATTCTTATATTAAAATCTAGCAATAAAGCCTTATAATCATTGTCGACTGAAATAAAAACCCCTGTAAATCTTGTTGATCCTGTCTAAAAAACCTTCTTTTCATTTTGCTGAATTACGAAAGAGAAGGATTTAAGGGTACTTTGCGGCCTTAAAAACAATTACAGAATCACTTGTTAGATCCTTATATCGACTCGAAAAAACTCTTGATCTGGAAGCTGTGATCACATGACCATCGTAAAATAAAACATTCGTTTTCTTATAACCATTGTGACGTGCTGAGATGCGACTGCCATCGCCTTTATGAGAGTGAAGATGATGAGTGCCATCATGTAAAACGGCGGCTCGACCATGATCTGAGATGTTGGCTATAGAAGGCCAAACTTCAGTAGCTGGATCATTTATACGCCAATTATTGAAGCCCCAACCATTTGAATTACTATCTCCTCGTGAAGCAACGCCTACAGTATTAAACCAAGAATCATAACCGCCAACTTTGCCTATAGCACTAGTTGAACCAGAACGCCAGCCTCTCAAAGTTTCAGTAAAATCAATCGCATCCCAATTACCAGATATAGCGTGTTTTGAGAGTTTATCAGCTAAACCAGCAGGACAATGAAAAATATTTCCACTAGTCTTTACATCGACTTCTAAGTTATTATTAAAAGGAGTAGATCTCGGGGCATTTAGATAGTTTGGGCCACCTAAAAGATTCACAAATTGATTTCCTGCAGGAGGAATCTTACCATCAAAGTCCGTAGCGTACATAACAATTGAGATGCCAACTTGCTTTTGGTTACTTACACAAACTGCTGTTTTCGCTGCATCTCTAGCCTTGTGTAATGAGGGCATAAGTAGCGAAGCTAATATACCAATTATAGCCACTACAACTAAGAGTTCTATAAGCGTAAATTTGAATTTGACCATTTGCCTAAACCTCACAATATTAACAAGATACACAATTAACTTATAGTTGAGAAATCACTAAATATCAATTGCTTTTGGCAATTCTTAATTTGCACATAAGAACTTTAGAGAGCTTTTAGACACAAAAAATATTTGAAATTAAAATTTAATTTTTGACAGCTTTAAAAACAATTCGACTATCTGAATCGAGCCCTTTATTCCGGCTTAAAAAGACTTCTGATCAAGAAGCGGTTATCACATGACCATCATAAAAAAGTACATTTGTTTTCTTATATCCATTGTGGCGAGCT
This sequence comes from Lentisphaeraceae bacterium, assembly GCA_021232515.1. GTDB lineage: Bacteria > Verrucomicrobiota > Lentisphaeria > Lentisphaerales > Lentisphaeraceae > JAKVBD01. The sequence continues at coordinate 21,465 of JAJPOQ010000147.1, read as the reverse complement.
GAGATGCGACTGCCATCGCCTTTATGCGAATGAAGGTGATGAGTACCATCGTGCAATACTGCCGCACGGCTTTGTTCAACAATTAAGCCTAAGGAAGGCCAAGTCTCTGTGGCTGTATCGTTCATTCGCCAATTACTATAGGTCCAACCATTTGTTGTATTATCTCCAAATGTCCCAACTCCGATTGTATTAAACCATGAATCATGACCACCTGCTTGGTTCATCAAACCGTTACTTGCTGACCTCCAAGGTCTGAGGGTTTCAGGAAAATCAATCGAGTCCCAGTTACCGGATATAGCGTGCTTTGAAAGTTTATCTGATAATCCGGAAGGACAATTAAAAACGTTAAACTTGACCTGAATTTCAACATCGAGATTATTATTGAAAGCTGAACTTCTTGGAGCGTTAAGATAAGACTCTGCCCCCAAGGCATTGACGAATTGATTCCCCGCTGGAGGGATATTTTCATCAAAGTCTGTCGCATACATAGCCACCGCAACACCAACTTGTTTTTGATTACTTAAGCAAACCGCAGTTTTCGCTGCATCTCTAGCTCTTTGTAAAGAAGGTAATAAAATCGAAGAAAGAATGCCTATGATTGCCACGACAACTAAGAGTTCAATTAGCGTGAAAAAGTGTAAATAGCTTTTAAACATTAGTTGTTTTTTATCCCTTTAAAAATGATCGGGTGGTCGCTATCCCCATCTTTGAAACGTCCAGCATAAACTGACGTTCTTGAAGCTGTTAGTACATGGCCATCAAAGAAAAGAACATTCGTTCTTTTGTAATTATTATGACGGCCGACAATTCGACTTCCATCACCAGAGTGTGAGTGAAGATGGTGAGTTCCATCATGCAAAGCTGCGGCTCTACTAGTTTTAATAACTCTATCAATTGAAGGCCATGGATTATTAACAACATCTGAAATCTGCCAATTACTAAACTGCCAACCTCGATTTGTACTTACTTTAGCAACTCCCACTGGTGTGAACCAAGTATCGTAACCGCCCTTAGTTCCTAAGTAATTCTCGTTCGCCGAGCGCCAAGGCCTTAAAGTTTCTTCAAAGTTTATCCAGTTCCATTGCCCAGACTTAGCATGAGTTGAAATTCGATCACTCATACCATTTGGACAATAAAAAGAGTTCATTTTAGTTAAGATTGGTTTATCGAGTGTGTTATTATTAAAAGCGTCTCCTTTGGGGGCGTCCAAGTATTCTGTTTTTCCCAATATGTTAACAAACTGATTCCCTGCGGGAACTAATGCGCCATCAAAATCTGTCTGATATAACGACAATCCTATACCAACTTGTTTCTGGTTATTAACGCAAACAGCAGTTTTAGCCGCATCCCGCGCCTGGACTAAAGAAGGTAGTAAAATAGAGGCAAGAACACTTATGATGGAAATGACCATGAGGAGCTCTATGAGCGTAAATTTTCGATTAATTAAACTCACAAAGCTATCTATTAGCTTCTTATTTCTTCTATTACCACTTTTATTCAAGAGTTACTTCCAGACATATTTTTTACGAAAATAACTCATTTTTTATGCCGAAAGTATATGAGACTTTCCGTCCTAAAACACAAAAAGCTCCTTGGCATTTACCAAGGAGCTTTATCAACACATATCTAGTATGAAGCTTTATCTAAAAGGAGAACTTTCTCTTTTAGCTTTAACTTTAATAGGAATCATCACTCTTTCTCGAGGTTTCATCAACCTCTCAACTGCAGCCTGCAGTGATTCTAATATTTCTTTAAGCTTCATGTAATTATTATCCTTTAAAAAAAGAACCGTCGCCCGGACTTGAGGGAGCGTCAATAGGAGGGGGAAGGGCTCCGGAACGACGGTCAAACTCTCATAAAATCTAAATACTTCCCCGATTCAGTGTTTCTCTTTGTTGTCCTCTCTGTAACTAATATAGATGCGTCATAAAGTCGAAGTAAAGTTTTTTATATATTTTTTATTTAGTATCACTATAAACAATTAAATTATAGATATTTACAGATTATCAAAATATTTCATACAGATCTAAATCATGCTAAAATCTGCTGCTCTGTTTGACCTTTTAAAAAATTCGATCACTATCCATGTAACTAAAAATGAATCGAGATAAGACATGGACTTCACCAATAAGGTCATAGCATTTTTTGACGGCGCAGAATTAAAAGTCATTCACTGCGAACAAGAGATCAAAAACAAACTTTCAGTTCGTACTGACCGAGGTAAGCAGTTCAAGATTCCACCAAAAAACGTCGCGCTTATTCTCGACTCTATGAGTTACGATACTTTTGCCTCAAAGCATGATTCCCTCTTGGAATCGATAAATAATAACATTTCTGAAGTCGATACAGACCTGCTTTGGGAAATGTTAGCAGAGGACATAAAAGAATACTCTCTTCAAGAACTTTGTGAAAATTACTTTGGAGAAGCAGAGCCTGTTGTTATGTGCGGACTCTTTTGTGCCGTTTTAAAAGACACTGTTCACTTCAAAAGAAAAGGCATAGAGTTTGCCCCTAGAAGCCAAGAACAAGTAGATGAACAGCTTGTTATGCTTAAAAGGAAACAAGAGAAAGAAGAATTTAAACAACGAATCACTCCATGGCTTGAAGCTTCTTTAAAACTTGAAAAAATTGATGATATCCCTGAAAGTTTCTCACCATTCTTAAACTTGCTAGAAGTTTTTCTCTCAAATAGAAAAGATAATGAGGCTTCTCGAACTTTCGCTTCTGTCCTTGGAGACGCACCGCTTAAAGAAGCTGTTTATGATCTTCTCATGAAGTGCGGAGTTATCTCTGAAGAAGCCGACCGTTACCTTGTTCTTGCCGGTATAAGTGAACAATTTTCAAATAGAATTCAGGACGAAGCCGATCAGCTTGAAGTCGTTGAAGAGTTTTCCGGAAGAGAAGACTTCTCAGACTTACTCACTTTCAGTATAGATGATGAATCAACAATGGACATTGACGATGCTTTGTCTGTTGAAAGGCTAGATGACGGCCTTCGTATCTATGTTCATATAACTGATGTTAGTGCTCAGATAAAGCAACATGACGCTTTAGATGATGAAGCTCTTAATCGAGTCACCTCTATTTATTTACCTGACCGAACAGTAAATATGTTTCCAAAAGTTATTTCGGAACAAGTCTGTAGTTTAGTCGCTGGTGAAAAGCGTGCTGCCATGAGCTTCATCGTCGACTTTGATAATGAATGTAATCAAACAGACTTCAAAGTCGTCCTCTCGACAGTTGTAGTCGATGCTAAACTAAGTTACTCTGGTGCGGATAAGTCTTTGGAAAACGGTGAAGAGTATAGCGATGAACTTCAACTTTTACTAGATCTTGCCAAAGAACTTCAAGAAGAAAGAGTTGAGAAAGGCGCTGCTATCTTTAACCGTCCAGAGCTTAAGATCTCTGTAAATGACGGCGACCCACAAGTCAAAATTATGGAGCGAAACTCTCCAAGCCGCTTTCTTGTTAGTGAATTCATGATCTTAGCCAACTTTATCGCCGCTCGTTTTAGTGCACACCGCGATGTGCCGATTATTTATCGTGTTCAGGATAAGCCAGAAAACCTTCCTGAAATAGATCCTGACGTTTACGATCCTATCTTATTTGAACAAGCTATAAAGTGCATGAAGCGCTCAAGACTTTCACTTCACCCTCAAAGTCACGGTGGCCTTGGTGCTGACTTCTATACTCAGCTCACCTCTCCTATTCGTCGTTATACCGACCTTGTTATGCAGAGACAATTGGCTGCTTTCTTATCTGGTAAAGAACTACCTTATGAAGCGGAAAAACTCATGGAAGTTATCGCTGCCGCAGAAGCTGTAAATGGCGAAGTAAAAGATGTCCAACGACAAGCTGAGAACTACTGGCTGCACCTTTATATAAAGAACAACCTCTGTGACAAAGAGCTAGATGCGACAGTCATTTCGAAAGCGCCAGGTGGTTATATGGTGGAAATAGATGAGATAGTTTTAAAAACAAAGCTCGCGACGCCAAACTCACTGAAAAGTGGTAATAGAATCAAGCTGACTATAAGCAATGTAAAGCCGCGCCGTGGTAGTATGAAGCTTACTCTTCTTGAAGACTAACGCTCCTTTATAGTTTTTTGCTATAACTTAAACTTAGTATATCAAGAATGAGTTTAAGAACTAGATTAACAAAAATAATCTGGGCCACGTCATGACAAAAAACATAATCATTGCTTTATTTTCTATCTCGGTTCTATCTCCTGCTATAGGTATAGTTGTTTCAAAAATATTTGAACCACGTGGTGATGCTGCAGGCAAAGGAATAACAGCAGGCCTAACAGTGCTTTTGTTTATGTTTTTGGCATCACTTATAGGCGGTATAGCGTCTAGCTTACTGTGGGCTTTTTCAAAGGATCCACTCCCCTTTTGGGCAAAAGCCATGACCATCTTAACTTATCTTGCGCCTTACATCTTCATCGCTGTAACAGAATATTTAATGCCAATGCTGAAAAAATAATAACTGACACTTACTCTTCTTGAAGACTAACGCTTCCTTCCTCAACATTATATAAGTTGTAATCAAGACTCTGACAATACTCTGGTATATCTGTACAGGCGATAAAAACTTGGTCACCGCGCATGATCGTTCTTAGAAAAGCTTCTTTTCTATCTGCATCGAGCTCGCCGAGAACATCGTCAATCAACAGTAAAACATTGTCAGTTTGACTGTCTTCAATGAGCTGCTCTGCTGCTGCCATCTTTAAAACTAAACTAGCAAGCCGGCATTGACCTTCCGAACCAAATGCGCCTAAACTCTTACCACTTAGAAGAATAAATATGTCATCTCGATGTGGACCTATATGAGTCATACCTCGCGATAAATCCTTCGCTCTGCTATCTTGGCATTTTTTGATATAAAGCTCAGTTAAAGCTTCCTGATCATCTAGGTTTTTACCAAGAGTTGATTGATAGATAAGCTTAAGTTTTTTGCTTTCAGGAAACATCTCTTTAGTAAACTGAGCGATCTTCGGTTCAAGCTTTTTCAATAAGGAGAGTCGCTCATAACAAATCTTGCTGCCATACTGAATTAACAGTTGTTCATAAGTCTTCAAAAGAGACTCTTGACTATTATCGCCCTGATCATTTCTCAAAATCACGTTCCGCGACTTAAGAGCTTTATTATAGTTTTGTAGATTTATAAGGTAGTTCGGTGAAAGCTGTGATAAGACAATGTCAAAAAACTGGCGGCGTCCACCAGCTGAGCCTTTGATGAGCTCTATATCTTCGGGAGTAAAGGATATAGCATTTATCTGTCGAATGAACTCACTGCTGCGCGAAACGGCATTGCCATTTACCTGAAGCTTCCGTTTATCTCCGTAAGTCACTTGGAGATGGTCTGCCAAAAGGTCTTCATGCTCTAAAACACATGAAACGTCAAAAGCTTCTGTCTTCCAACTTTTTAAGTGTTGGACATTTCTAGTTCTAAAAGATCGAAGTAAGGAAAGGAAATAGATGGATTCGAGAAGACTAGTTTTTCCCTGACCATTCTCACCGTGGAAAATGGTCAATCCTGGGGAAAAACTTAAGTCTGCCTTGGAGTAATTTCTAAAATTCTCCAAGGTCAATTTGGAGAGATACCCCATTTAAAACTTGACGATTATCAGTTTCTCATCGGCATGATGACATAAAGGAAACCCTCGTCACCAAAGATACCGATCGGGCTGATCTTATCGTTAAATTTGATAGTGATGTTGTTGCAATCAAGCTTCTTCAAAGGTTCGTGAAGGAAGTTTGGATTGAACGATATAGCTAGAGACTCACCCATGTAAGTTACTGGGATAGGTTCTGAACTTTCATCAGCATTTGAAGTTGCACTAAGGATCACTTTATCTGACTGCATGTCAAGTTTCACTGAAGAACCAGACTCTGTTAAGATAAGAGAAACACGAGAAAGAGCTCTAGAAAGCTCTTCACGAGGAATCTCGATCATTTGCGTGAATCCACCAGGGATAACCTGACGGTAGTTAGGGTAAGTACCCTCAACAAGCTTAGTACGCATAACTGTGTTGTTCGTTTCAAAAACAGCTCTTGTGTCACCTAGAGCAATCTTTACTTCGCCAGCGTCAGAAAGAAGTTTTTGTAATTCACTAACAGCTTTACTTGGTAAAATAGTGTCGCCATCAACAACTTCACTTGAGTCAAGAACAGTTTCGATCAGAGCCAAACGGCGACCGTCTGTTGCAACTGCAGTTAAAGTACCTTCACGGATACTTAAAAGTATGCCGTTAAGAACGTGACGAGTTTCGTCTGTACTTACTGAGTAAGAAATCTTTTCAAGCATTTTGCGGATTTGAACATTTGGCAGAGTAAATGTTCTCGCTTCATCAAGTCCATCTTCAGTTGGAAACTCAGAGTCGCTGATACCAAGAAGTTTGAAGAATGAATTGTGACAAGAAATAGATGACGCGTGATTCTCATCTGTAGTTATCGTTACTGGTGCATCATTTAGCTGACGAATGATCTGAATCAGCTTTTTAGCAGGTAAAGTCGTTGAGCCTTCCTGTTCGACAGTACAGCTAAGACAAGTTGAAATAGATAAGTCCAGGTCTGTCGCAGTGATCGACAATTGGCTACCTTCCGCTTTTAGAAGAAGGTTACTTAAAACTGGAATTGTCGGGCGGTTAGAAACCGCACTTTGTACGTGAGCCAGTCCGCTGGCAAGGACAGATTGATCTATGGTTATCTTCATGAAAACCCTTCCGGCTAAATCCTCAAAATTTAATAAAAAATAATCGCTCGATTACGATAAAAACAATTCCTTATCATAGAGTACATTAACACAACAATCAAGCTGAAATTTCCGGAGCTCCAACTATTTTCACAGACTCCTTTATTTCTAATAAAAATCTACCTCTCACTTTGCCCTATCAACCCTAGTTACATGTTTAAATTCTTCAGAGTGACTTGAGCCATGAATCAGAAATAATTTTGGTGCTTAATTGTTCTTTTCGCTATTATGAATAGTACACAAAATAGACATATAAAACTTGTGGGTGGTAACCGAGGATAGCGAGGTGTCTAGTTGTCACCTCGATAGAAGGCTTGAAGGAAGGCTTACTTGTCTTGCTTAGCGAAAACTCTTTTTAGAAGCTCTGTCGTTCTTGCTGCAGGATTCTTACGAATGTCTTTTTCAGCCTCAGCAAGTTGATCAAACAAACCTTTCAGAGCTTCGTCTGTTATGTAACTCTCTAAACTAAAGCTGAGCTTATCTGTAAAAGGTATAGAGTTATACTTGTCGATCATCTTATTAAACTCGCCAACAAGACCTATCTCAGACATCTTTGACTTCACTATTGGTAAGTACTCTTTGCGAAGTTTCGGTGTAGTCGTTCTTTTGAAGAAGTCTGTGGCTGCAGTTTGCTTGCCCATAAGTATGGCATTTACGTCTTTTAAAGTCATCTCACTTACAGCGTCTAAAAATATCGGAGTCGCTTTAAGAACTGCTTGTTCGGCAGCTTCGTTCATTTTATTTTCAAAGTTTTGAACTTCACTTCTAAAGCCAATTTTTTTAAGAGTTGAAGTGAATTTCTGTAGATCTTCAGGAACTGTTATTCTGTATAGAGCATTGCGGCTATAACCACCGTTGGAAAGGTTTTGAGTCGCTTTTACCACACCTTTATCGAGAGCTTGTTTCAAGCCACTGCCTATACTGCTTTCGGTAAGTTCTCCAGTAACCATTTCTTGAAGAGCACCAATGGTGTTATCAGATATAGACTGGCACGATACGAGAAACAGAACTGCTGTAGAAACTATAATAGACTTCAAAAACATAAGGCTTTCCTTTAAAATCATTTGGAGTCTTTATTCTACACCAATTGTAAAATTTTAAAACTCAGATGTTTAAAGTGTTTTTTTAGCAGACTGCAGCTTTGCTACTTTTACGAAATGCAGCTGGAGTATGACCCGTAAGGTCCTTAAAACGAGCTGTAAAACCTGGAATCGTGCGGAAGCCACAACGTTTACCGACATCCTCCGTCATAAGGTCAGTCTTACATAAGAGGCGACTCGCAAGATTGATCCTTATTTCACATAGGTATCTGTGAAATGTTTTATTCATTACTCGTTTAAAGAAACGACAAAATGACGGCGCCGACATATGAATGAGTTCACCCAATTGCTCTGCAGACAAGTTTTTTTGGTAGTGCATGTTTATATAGCCACACACTTCATTTATTCTCTCCATGTCATCTTGAGATGTATATGGCTGATAACTCGCTGTGCACATGAGGCTAGACGATAAGTTTGCAAGAGAATCTAAAGTAGTCAGAAAAGTCAAAAACTTTGTCATTCTGGTCATCTTTTCCATAGCTACCAAAACTTCAGTAAGGTCTTGTGGTAAATTTTCGAGCAGTAATCCACAATCTGATTTTTTCAATAATCCAGATATCAAACTCATTTCAGGAATACTAAAAAACTTCTTACCAGCAAAGTTAGGATCAAACCGCATCCATATAAACTCACAGCCACCATTGACATACTCATAGTCACTAATAAGTGCAAATGGCATATTGGGCGGTATAATTATAAAATCTCCGGCATGAAAGTCCGAAGTGCTATCTCCAACAAAACGGCGGCCATTTCCCTGAACAAAGTAAATCATGGTGTAGTCGTTATTTACTTGCCAGTGAAAGTTTATTTTCTCAACTTTTAAACGATTAAAGGAGATGGACTCAAACGCACTCCGGTCCAAAGGTCGACTTAGGTACATTACTGCTCTCCTTTAAATTTTAACCAAAGGAACTCATTTCCAGGTATGGAAATAGTACCTTCTACAATTTTCATAGAAACGATATCTAAGAAACTGCCATTCATAAGGTCTTTAGAATTGATCTTTACATTATCATTTGATACATTAAATAAGCAAAATAGAGACTCGTCCTCAAGGAATTTTTCGAATGCAAAGAGAGATTTATTTAAGTTTAAAAACCTAAATGGTGCATAAGGGTTAAAACACGGCTCTGCAGTACGAACTCTTATAAGGTCTCGATAAATAGCAAAGAAGTTGTCCTTCACCGCATTGGTCAAGTAGTCGCTCAGTTCATCGACAGTAAACTTTTGACGGTTTATAGAACGATTTACACCTGACTCCTCTGCTCCTTCTCGCCAATTACTAGCACCAAATAAAGAAGTAAAATATATACCAGGAACTCCTGGCATAGCTAAAGCAATAGACTGAGATAGAAGCATCCTCTTTAAGCGCAGTTCAACAGGTTTATCTGGTGAAGTTAAGAGCATTTTAAAGGTACAGTTTAACTCATATGGTTTAACCGTACCATCTCCACAGTCTCGGTAAGAAACCAAGCCGCCGTTGGCTCTACAAGTATCCACGATATTTTGAACTTCTTCTTCAGATAATATATCGCTTATAGGCCTCATACCTACACCGTCATGACTTGCTGTAAAGTTAAAGAAACAAACTTTATCAGATGGCAACTCAAGGTGCATGGCCCAATCAGTCATTTTCGTAGCATCACCCGTTAACATCGAGTGGATTATAAGTGGTGGTAAAGCAAAGTTGTAAACCATCTGTGCTTCATCATGACCAGATCCAAAATATGAAACGTTTTCTTGGTGTGGTACATTTGTTTCGGTAATAATAATAATTTCAGGTGCAACTTGGTGAAGTACTTCTCTGATCAACTGAATTATCTCGTGGGTCTGAGGCAAGTGAACAGAGTGAGAACCGACCTCTTTCCATAAAAATGCTATTGCATCCAAGCGAATTAGAGTTGCTCCATATTCGACATAAGTGAAAAGTACATCAAGGACATCAATCAAAACTTTATAATTGGCATAGTTTAAATCGACTTGGTCCGCACTGAATGTTGACCAAATATTTTTTGTTGTACCATCTGGTGCTGTAAAAGGTGTCAGTAATGGACTAGTCCGTGGCCTGGTTACCATAGTTAGATCAGTACTAGGATCCATATCTATAAAATAGTCTTTGTATCGATCGTTGCCTTTCAGGTATTCCTCAAACCAGTGGGACTTACTAGACATGTGATTAACTACTGCATCACACATGAGACGATAGTTTTGAGAGATATGTTTAATATCCTCCCAAGTTCCAAGCTTTCGGTCAACCTCCGTGTAGTCAACTACTGAAAAACCATCGTCGGATGTATATGGATAAAAAGGTAAAATGTGTACAGAGTTTATGCACTTTTGAGACTGATTATCTAGAAAGCCCTTCAGAGTTACTAGTGGTTTCTCTCCATCTTGTGTCAGATGGTCTCCATAACAAATTAAAATTACATCTTTCTCACTTTCTACATGAGGTTTTGGCGTAATCACTTCTTTATATTTAGAGATAAGCTCCATAATTTCTTCCAAGCATAGTTCTGCGTCTGTCGAAGAATAGATTCTCTTCAATCTCATTTTAATAAAATTATCTGTACTTGGATAGTTCATTATAAAATTAAGTTAATTTTTCCTATATACTGAATTGAATATTACAAAAGTGTCATATAACTTACACTAAGATACGATTAATGTAATCCATTTCAACTAAAAATACGAAGAAGTTTTGAAAAAGATAATTTTATACACAGACCTAGACGGAACACTTCTTGACCATCATAACTACAGTTGGGAATCTGCATCTAAAGCCATATCTCTATTAAAAGAAAGCGGTTTCCCCATCGTTTTTAATACGAGTAAGACGATAAATGAAGTCAGAAAGCTTCAGAAGGAAATGAGTTTAACAACACCATTTGCGATTGAAAATGGTGGTGCCGTTTGGATTCCCGAAAACTACTTCTCCGGAGCTACTGGTGGCTTAGTTGTTCTTGGCATCGATAATCAGACTATTTTAAATCGCATAGAAAGTCTTAGGAAGAACTACAAATTTAAAAGCTTCTGCCAAATGGACGTTTCGGAAATCGCCGAACTCACTGGACTTAGTGAACAAGACGCTATTTACGCTTCCCAGAGAACATGCAGTGAGCCACTGATCTGGCTAGATACAGACGAACAACTTGAATCATTTAAAGAAATGGTGCGTTCTCTAGACCTTCAGTTCGTAAAAGGCGGTCGTTTTTATCACCTCTCTGGCCATTCAAATAAAGGCAATGCCCTAAACTACCTACACCAATTTTATAAGAAAGATTTTCCAAACCAAAATTGTGTCTCAGTCGCCCTGGGAGACAGTCAAAATGACGAAAGTATGCTCAAAGCTGCCGATATATCAGTCCTTATTCAAAAAGCTGATGGAAGTTACCTGGAGTGTAGCGGCGAACATATACGAAAGTCTAGCGACATTGGCCCTAAGGGCTGGAATAGTGCCGTGATCGACATAATAGACGAAATAAACCGAGGAGTAAAACAGTGAGTGATTTCTTTCAAAACGGGGTGATTAGTACACTTCATAGACTTACAGAACGACCTTTAGAAGACTTAGAAAAAGAACTTGTCGAAATTTCCAAAGTAAACCCGATGGCACTTCTTTTACCATCCTTATTCTCTGAACTTGAAGGTGAAGCTCTCGCTAATATAGTCGATGAGCTACAAGGGGTTCCTTACCTTTCACAAATCATCATTGGCCTCGATCGAGCAACTAAAGAAGAGTTCCAACACGCTAAAAAGTACTTTGCCAAACTCGGCCAACACCATCGTATATTATGGAATGACGGACCACGCCTAAAAGCCATCGACGAACGCCTTCAAAAAGAAGGACTGGCGCCAAAAGAAATGGGCAAAGGTCGAAACGTTTGGTACTGCATGGGCTACTTCCTAGCTTCCAAGAAAGCCAAAACTATCGCCCTTCACGACTGTGACATACTAACTTATAAAAGAGAACTCCCTGCCCGACTCCTTTACCCAGTTGCCAACCCAACATTTGGCTACAAGTTCTGCAAAGGTTACTACTACAGGGCTGCAAATGGTAAACTAAATGGTCGTGTCAGTCGCCTCTTAGTTACACCACTTGTCAGAGCTCTTAAAAAAGTTCTAGGACCAAACGACTACCTCGAGTATATCGACAGTTTCAGGTATCCACTAGCAGGTGAATTCTGTATGCAAGACGACGTCGTTCGTTCTATTCGCATACCGAGTGACTGGGGGCTAGAAATAGGTGTCCTTTCTGAAGTCAACAGAGACTATGCAAATAATAAACTTTGTCAGGTTGATATAGCCGATGCTTACGACCACAAACACCAAGAAGTTTCTCTAGATGACCGCGAAAAAGGTCTCTCGAAAATGAGTATGGACATCTCAAAATCATTCTTTAGAAAACTAGCCACCAACGGTCAAGTCTTCTCTCCTGAGATCATCCGTTCACTTAAAGCAACTTATTATAGAATAGCCCTCGACTTCATCGACCAGTATCACAACGATGCCCTCATGAATGGTCTGACACTCGATCGCCATACAGAAGAACAAGCCGTTGAGATGTTTGCTGGAAATATAATCAAAGCTGGTGAAGCCTTCATGGAGAATCCACAAGAGAAACCATTTATTCCAAGTTGGAACCGCGTTGTATCAGCTATTCCAGACATCCTTGAACAACTTAAAGAAGCTGTCGAAGCCGACTTAGACGTCTAAAGTTTACTAACAATCTTGTTGCCCTAAAGCCGTGAAGCTGCCTTACTTCACGGCTTTTCTTTTGGTGTTAGTCTAAAGTCACACTCATTTGTAAGCCTTTACTCGCTTTACCAAAGTCAGTTTTAGAAGAAAGCTTAACAGTCCCATTTTCATTTGAGTATAAGAAGCTGCCTCCATCTAAAGTCTCCGTTGTTATCTCCGTCTCGAGAGACAACTTTTCAAGTGAATCCGGATACTGTCCATGCTCGTTTTGATACTGTTTTAACTTCATGGAAATAATATTTAATTTAAGAGATGTTTGGTAAGAATAATACTTTTTAAAGGCTGGTTCCAAACCCGGTAAAATAAGAGAAGTCAAAGGGTAATCATATTTATTTTCATTAACCTCTTTACCTATTTCTTCAAAACTTCTCAAAGTGTCAGAAGTTGGGTCCTCTACTAACTGTCGCATACTCAACATCGTCTTTAAGTAATAAGCATGATCCTTATCTAAAGCCTCAGGACTTAACTTTAAAACTGCGTTTGCGTCATCTAAATCTAGGCCCTTTAGAAGCTCTTCATGGTCAGCATTTCGTATTTTTTCAAAGGCATTCTCACCTCCAATAATTCTCTCACCATCCAAAGTAGAAAGTTGTCTTCCGTGAGAACTGTAAAGTTCATTTGTCAGTGCATCATAAATACCCTTATTAAAGTCAAGTTCACTCAGGTTCTTTGCCATATGAGATACATTCCAGAACTGTACTAGCTCACCAATTATGGTATATCCATCGCTTGACATCGCAGCTGTTTTCAAACCTATCTCTATTGCTGCAGCAGCTCCTTCTTTATCTCCTTCTGATAGTAAAAAGTCAACTTTAAGGTTCTGTAGCTTATGTAGTACTCGTGAATCTGTAAGATGTGGTAAAATCATACTAAAACCATCTTCATACTTAAGGCCCCAATTAAAGCTCTCTTGTTTGGAGGCGTCTTCACACAGAGTAAATAAATGGAGAACATCGGGATCATTTAGTAATTCCCTCAAGCTCTCTTTTTCTTTATCACTCAATTTTTCAAAAGACTTTTGGCTCAATGCTTTTATTTTAAAAATAGATGAAGATTTATCTTTAGTTTTTAAAATCCCAAAAGCTTCTTTCAAGTAGAACGCACCATTCTCCTCATCGGCTAAATCATCTACCCTCAAATCATCAATAGTCATGGGTATCATCAAGTCTGCATACTCGTTTTTGACTGATGCTAGTGACGAAAATTCTCGATTCCGATAACTCCTTGTCGATCTTTTCGCTCCCTTCTTTTTATAGTTTTGGTCCACTTTTCTGGACTGCTTAAGTGCTTTATTTTTACTATATTTATTAAAGGCTAAGTCTAGTTGCCAATAAATTAGCGGTACAAAAACTATCAGTGCAAAAATTCTAAATTTCATTTTTGTCCCCTTATTTTAGCAATCAATATTTCAAGTTGTTTATACTCTTGCTCATTTACCTGAGTAGCTGGCTTTTGGACTTGGTCAATAGACATATTTAAAGTGAAAGACAAAACAAACAACGCAGCTAAACCCGAAATAAAACGCCAAGGGAATTCTTCCTTATTCCACTCTTTTTCAGCGACGCCTAGAACTTCCCTTTTCAATTCAGGTCGCAACTCCGGTACTGAAATATTCTTTAACTCTTCTGTAAATTTATCATCATCCATAAGATTACCTTTTAAATAATTCCTTAAGCTTATTTAGCGCATATCTATAACGACTTGCAGCTGTGTTTTGGCTAATAGATAAAACCTCTGAGATCTCATTAAACTTCAGACCGGCAAAAACCTTAAGACTGATAAGCTCTTGCTGATCGGCAGGTAAGGCTTTGAGTGATTCGTGCAATTTAGAGAAGTCTTTTTCTGACGATACATGATCTATAGATTGCATATAAAGGTCTAACTTATGCTCAGATTTTTTCCGTTTCCTCATCAAGTCTCTGAGCTCATTTAAAGCAACCGTAACCAAATAAGCACGTAGATTTTTTACTTTCGCAAGTGAAGTTTTTTTCTTAGCTATTTTTAGAAAAGTCTTTTGTAGGATGTCCTCAGCATCTTCAGGGGAACGGACATATATAAACTTATAAAGTTCTTTAGAGTACTCGTCGTAGATTAACTCCAAAGCTTTTATGTCTCCTCTTGCAAGGAGTCTCTTTATCTCATCACTCAATCATTTTTCCTTTTTATGGTAAGACGAAACTTTTTAAGCTTTTTGTCTAAAAAATAAAAAAACTTTAAAAGATCCTAAACTTACTTAAGTAGATTTTCATTGATCAATGGGCTGTTAAACTTGCACAATGTGAAGGTTTCTAAAAACTTTGAGTTTGATAAAAGGGCAAAAAAATACCGCGAAACAGTACGCTCCGCGGTATTAAAAAGAAATAGCTTATTTATCCCAAATAGGACCAGAATCTTTGATGAGTGAAGCTTTTGTTGCTGCACCAGGAAAGTCGCCGTGCTTGAGCTTTTTGAAGTTGATGTTATTCCAATCATCATCTTGGTGACGGCTTGGAGTCATATCCTTAGCAAGAGGAACTGTGTCGCCAGTTTCTTTCTCCCACTGAGTCATAACTTTGCGGAGCTTCTCAAGCATTTCTTTATGTTCTGGATTCTTAGAAAGATCGTTGACTTGATCTGGATCTTTACTAAGATCAAAAAGAAGTTCTGTTGGTCTTGGTAGTTGAAATACATCTGCTTGAGCTTTATTGAGATTTCCCTTCTTCCACTCTTGAGCTAGCTCTATGTATGCTGGACCATTTCTATGGTGCGTTACGTTAAAACCTAAAAGCTCTGGACGATTGTTTCTCATGTAAGCAAAGTTTTTGAAACGAACCATGCGAGTGTGACCTCTTTGGTCATGCCAGTTTCTCTCTGAGAAAGTGAAGTCACGAACTGTTGCTTCTGGATCTTTAAGGAGTTTCGTGAAACTTACTCCTTGCATCATTTCTGGCTTCGAAATACCTGCCAACTCTAGAAATGTTGGGCCTATATCTAACACACTTATAAGCGAAGAGGTCTTCTGCTTGGCTTTTAAACCAGCTGGCCAATGAACGACAAATGGAGTTTTTATACCGCTGTCGTACATCCAGTTTTTGTCTCTTGGAAATGGGCGACCATTGTCAGCAAGAACAAAAATTACTGTATTTTCGTAACGACCTTGCTTCTTCAACTCTGCAACAACGTTACCGATCGCTCGGTCATAACTTTGCACTTCATTGTAGTACATAAGTAAATCTTCACGAGTTTGTGGGCCGTCGAACATATAAGGTGGAACTATGACGTCATCTAAAGTATGAGTTCCTGCTTTTTGCTGTGGTTCTTCCCATCTTCTATGAGCATCCTTCGAAGCAAACCACATGAAAAATGGCTTGTCTTTTGGAGCTTCTTTTATGCACTGAACCCAACGATCCGAACCTGTGGAACCAGCCTCTTTCGCTGAGTAAATCTTATCAAATGCCGAACTTACGTCGCCATTGAAGTGAGTCTTGCCTGACTGAGCGCAGTAGTAACCTGCTTGCTTTAACTTTCTTGGGTAAAGAGCCTGAACATTTGGATCCATACCTTTTTGGTGAAGCTCAGGAGCACCAGTATTATGAGGATAACGAGAAGTGATGATACTCGTACGACTCGGACTACAAGAACTTGTAGTTAAGTAAGCATTGTGAAAGATCATTCCACCATCTGCGAGAGCATCCACACTTGGAGTTTTTATGTTTGGGTGACCGTAACAACCAAAATCATTGAACGAAAGGTCATCCGCAATAAACATTATAAAGTTCGGTCGTTTATCCGCAGCTAAAAGCGGAGTACACAAAAGAAAAGAAAACAAAATTAAAAAGACTTTCACACGCCATATCCTTATTTGAATTTTTCTATATTGAAAATTTCGCTCCAAATTCATCGACATGAATTCAAACTTTCACACTATCAACCGACAGCACCTTACATATTTACAACTTTTCTCCATGAAATTGAACGAAGAGAAAAATTTAATTCTAAAAAACTTTCAAATTACCCGGGCGATAATTCTGACTGCGGTAGTCATTCTAGTAAGAATGCGAGTTATAAACACTATTGAGAGTAAAATGTATGAAGTATGTGATTCCCTTATTTTTAATGATGACAGGCCTCTCAGCCGCTGATAAAAAGATCAGCTTCAATGAAGAGGTCAGACCTATCCTATCTGAAAAGTGTTACTTTTGCCATGGTCCCGATGCTGAGGATATAAAAGGTAAATTGCAGTTACACACTTTTGAACATGCGACGCAAGAAAGAACTTATAAGACAAAAAGTGGCAAGGAAAAAAAGCGCCAGCCGGCGATCATTCCTGGTAAACCTTTAGAAAGTCTTCTCTTTGAAAGAATCGTTACTACAGACGAAGATGAGATAATGCCGCCAACTAAGCGTCACATGAAAGTCACTAAAAAAGAAATAGAGACGATCAAAAAATGGATTGAACAAGGTGCTGAGTACGAAACTCTTTGGTCTTTCAAACCGCTTCCTAAGAAAGTCGATGTTCCTCAAGTCGATTCAAAACTTGTAAAGAACAACATCGATAACTTTGTTCAAAAGGCTCTCGCCAAAGAAAGTTTAAAGCCATCTAAAGAAGCTCAAGAAGATTTACTTCTAAGAAGAGTCTACCTGAGCTTAACTGGCCTAGTTCCAACTCCTCAGCAGATCGCTGAATTCAAAGCCGACAAAAGCGGTAAGGCTTATGAAAATGTCGTCGACAAGCTTCTACAGTCTCAAGAGTTCGCTGAACATGTCGCCGTTGATTGGATGGATGTCGCGCGTTATGCCGACTCTTATGGGTACCAGCGCGATAACGCTCGCAAAGTTTGGCCTTGGCGTGATTGGGCTTTAAATGCCTTTAAAAATAACCTTTCATACGACAAGTTTATTATCCATCAGTTAGCTGGTGACCTGATCGAGAATCCAAACGATCAAACTCGTCTAGCGACTGCATTTAACAGACTACATATGCAGAAAAATGAAGGTGGCTCTACACCTGAAGAGTTCCGCGTTGAGTATGTTGCTGACCGAGCTCAAACTGCCGCAACGGCATTTTTAGGAATGACTATGGAGTGTTCGCGCTGCCATGACCACAAGTACGATCCTATATCTCAAGAAGACTACTTCAAAACTTTTGCTTTGTTCAACAACATCAAAGAAGCTGGCCTTTACTCATTTTTCACTCATGCTGTTCCAAGTCCAAGTATGCCAGTGATAAACGATAAAGAGAAAGCTGAACTCGACCATAAACTAAAAGCTCAAAAAGCAGCTGAGCTCAATTTAGACTCTGTTAGAAAAGCTGAAGAAAAACCTTTTCAAAAATGGAAGAAAAACTGGAATGGCCAGGTACAACTTAAAGATATGATCGCTGACGTTGACTTTGAAACTGTCAACAAAAATAAGATTGAAAATAAAATTGCAGATCAACCTGAAGTCACTTTCAATGTTAAGTACTCAAAACCTGCAGACGGAAAAAATGGTCAAGGCTTCATTCTCGACGGCGATAGTTCAATCGACTTTAGCGACACCCTTCCACTAGAAAAACACCGCGACCTGTCATTTAGCCTTTGGTTAAATACAGCGAAAGAATTTAAGCGTTGCAACATCTTATCTCGTGGTAAAGGCTGGTTTGACGCCGGTAGCCGCGGTTATGAATTTATGATTGAAGACGGCCATTTATCATTTGCAGTTGTTCACTTTCACCCAGGAAATGAAATCCGCGTTCGCAGCAAAGTAAAACTTCCGGTGAATTCTTGGCAGCACCTAACTGTGACTTATGACGGTTCATCCAAAGCTAAAGGGATAAACATTTACCTCAATGGTCAAAACTTAGAAGTGAGTACCATTTCGGATAATCTGACTAAAGAGATTTACTACAAAAAAGGCTCCATGAAAATCGGAGATAAAAAAGTCACTTCTGAAAAAATCCGTATCGGTGCCCGTTTTAGAGATACTGGTCTTAAAGATTCGAAAGTTGACGAGTTTAGAAAGTTTAACCGCAAATTGACTGCTCTCGAAGTTCGTGAAAACTTTCAGTCTGGAGCTAAACCTCAGAGTGATAAAGAACTGTTTGAGTACTACCTCAGCAACATTTCAAAGCCTTATGCTGCAGCCTATAAAGATCTACTTGCGAAGCGCTTTGCTTATAACGACTACTTTAAGAGCAGATTCCACATGATGATTATGGAAGAGATGCCAAATAGACGTGACACTTTTGTCTTAAAACGCGGTTTATACAGCGAGCCTGACTTAGAGAGAAAAGTTGAACCAGGCCCTCCTGAAAAAATCTTTCCTTTTGGTCCTGAGTACTCACGTGACCGACTTGGTTTTGCTCAGTGGTTGGTTCACCCAGAGCATCCACTAACAGCAAGAGTTACCGTCAATCGTTATTGGCAGATGATCTTTGGCCAAGGCTTAGTTACTACGACGAATGACTTCGGTTCACAAGGAGCATTTCCTTCGCACCCTGAATTGCTAGATTACTTATCTAGAGACTTTATAAAGTCTGGTTGGGACTTGAAAGCTCTCCTGAAGAAGATGGTTATGTCTCATACCTTCCGTCAAGATTCAAATATGGCAGATAAGCTTTATGAACTTGATCCGGACAATAAGCTTCTTGCACGTGGCCCGTCATTTTATATGACTGCTGAGATGCTGCGTGACAATGCTTTATTTAGCGCAAACCTCTTAAGCCAGAACTTTGGTGGGACAAGTGTAAAAGCGACTGCCCCGATTCAAAACAAGTACCGCCGTAGTTTGTACGTACACTGGAAGAGAAATGATCCGTTTGCAGAGATGCTGTTATTTGGTACTCCAAGACGTCAAGTTTGTTCTGTAAAACGCGAAAAAACATCTACTCCTCTGCAACCACTAGTACTTATGAATAGCCCTCAGTTCGTTGAAAGTTCACGAGCTTTGGCGGCTAAGGTTTTAGAAGTAAAAGGCGACGACCCAGCAAAACTGAAACATCTCTATAAAACTCTAACAAGTACAGAAGCGAGTGAACAAGAAGTCGCACTTTTATCTGACCTTCTCAAGGAGCAAAGAGAGTATTTTTCTAAGTCTGAAAATATCGCGAAAGCGTTAACCAAAATTGGCAAAAGTAAGAGTAAAGCAAGTGAAACTAAAGAGCTCGCAGCTTGGACGGTTATTGCCAATACAGTTTTAAATCTAGATTCATTTTACATGTTGCGATAGAGGAGAGTTTGACAATGGATAGACGAAAATTTATGAAACTTAGCACTGCATTAAGTGCTGCTCAAGCTTTAAACCTTTACGCAAAAGAAAACTCTTTTGACCCAAGCAAAGGTATACTTGGTAAGACTCACCACAAAGCAAAAGCTAAACGCGTGATCTACCTCTACATGGCTGGTGGTCCTTCACAGTATGAGACTTTTGAAAACAAGCCTGTTATGACTAAGATGCACGGTAAAGAGATGCCTAAGTCAGTTATAGGTAAAACTCGTATAACTGGTATGTCTGGAAACCAAGCTTCTCTTCCTGTAGCAGCTAGTCCATTTAAGTTTTCTAAGCACGGCGAGTGTGGTATGGAAGTCAGTGAACTTCTACCTCACACAGCTAAAATTGTCGATGACATAGCGCTTGTAAAAACTATGCATACAGACGCGATAAACCACGGTCCGGCAAACACCTTTATGCAAACTGGTTCACAGATCGCCGGTCGTCCATCGATTGGTGCATGGCTAAACTATGGTTTGGGAACTGACAATCCTGATCTACCGCCATTTGTAGTTATGAAATCTGCAGGTAAGAGCAATGCCGGCCAACCTCTTTTTGCACGCCTTTGGGGAAATGGATTCCTCCCTTCAGAGTATCAAGGAGTAACCTTTCGCCCAGGCGACGATCCAGTATTATTTTTAAATAACCCTGGAGGCATGGCCAATACATCGCGTCGCAGTGTGCTAAATACGATTCAGAAACTCGAACAGCTAAAGAAAAATAGAACTTTTGATCCACAGATTGATTCTCGTTTGGCTCAGTATGAAATGGCTTACAGAATGCAAGGTTCTGTTCCTGAAGCAGTCAACATTTCTAACGAAAGTGAAGAGACTTACAAGCTGTACGGCAAAGACGTCCACAAGTCTGGTAGTTTTGCAAATAACTGTCTTATGGCACGTCGTTTAGCTGAACGCGGTGTGAAGTTCATCCAACTATACCACAAAGGTTGGGACGGTCACTTTGGTTGTCCAGGACAAATGAAAGCTCGTTGTAAGGACGTTGACCAAGCTTCTGCAGGTTTAATCATGGACCTGAAACAACGTGGTTTACTTGAAGATACTCTCGTTATCTGGGGCGGTGAGTTTGGCCGTACTGCTTTCTCTCAAGGTAAGCTTACTGAGACAAATTATGGTAGAGACCACCACCCATCTTGCTTCCCTATGTGGTTCGCTGGCGGTGGTATAAAAGGTGGAACTGTCCTTGGAGAAACGGATGATTTTGCCTATAATATCGCTTCTAAAGATAAGATGCATGTGCATGACTTCCATGCGACCATTATGCACTTACTCGGCATAAATCACGAAAGATTGACCTTTAGGTTCCAAGGACGAAACTTCAGACTTACTGATGTTCACGGCCATGTCGAAAAGAAGATTTTAGCTTAAATAATATTGGACAGGATTTACAAAATAAACAAATTTTAACACCTGTACTTCTCTAGATTGACTGATGTTCACGGCCATGTCGAAAAGAAGATTTTAGCTTAAATAAGACTTGCTGAATAATTTATTCAGTGTTTTAAACCTTTATCAATCACTTATCCAATCTCATCAATTCGCTTTAACTTTCTCGTCTTAAAATATTGTATCCATATAATAATAGTGTGCCAAATAGCCTCGGTCAG